>DATABA010000067.1:0-8435 GCA_036259835.1 Actinomycetota bacterium | reverse complement strand
GCGCGTCCGGCACCGTGGCACGTCGAAGAAAACGATTTCGCCGCTGCTTCGTTCGTTCCGACCAGCACGTACGACTCGCTTCCCATGCTCCCCGGAATCAACACGGGCTGCCCGACCTCCCGGTAGGAATCGGGAAGCTCCGGATGGCCCGGTCCGAAGGCCCGGGTCGCTCCCTTGCGATGGACGCAGAACGTGCCTACCCGTCCGTCCACCTCGTATTCCTCCAACTTCGCGAGGTTGTGGGACACGTCGTACACCGTCGGCATTCGGAACGGAGTCCCGGAACCGTTGAAGACGGCTCCGAAGGAGGTTCGAATGGCATCCCCCAGGACATGGCGATTGGCCCGGGCGAAGTTGGCCGCTGCCACCATGGCTCCGAAATACCGCTCCGCCACGCGATGGGTTACCGGCACACTGGCGAGCTGCCGGTCCGGAACTTCGATGCCGAGCTCGCGGCTCACCCTATCGACGTCCCTGAGGTGGTCGGTGCAGACCTGGTGGCCCAATCCTCGCGATCCCGAGTGGAGCATCACGCACACCTGGCCCCGTGAGAGACCGAATGCTGAGGCCGCCGCGGGGTCCCGGATTTCCTCGACGACCTGGACCTCCAGGAAGTGGTTCCCCGCGCCGAGGCTTCCGAGTTGGTCGGCGGCGCGCTCCCGGGCTCGATCGGACACGAAATCCGGCCGCGCCGATTCCAGGACGCCGTGGTCCTCGCAGAACTGGGCATCCTCTTCGGTCCCGATACCGATACTGAGTGGGTAACGGACCCCTTCGCGCAGCAGCCGGTCCATATCGGCGCCACGGACGTCCAGCCGGCCGCCCTTCCCCGTCCCGCGAGGAACGCCGCGAGCGAGGGCTCTCATGAGCTCGGGCATCCGGGGGCGGACGTCTCGTTCCCAGTCGAGCTCCGAGCGAAGGAGGCGGATGCCACACGAGATGTCGAAACCGACGCCGCCGGGCGACACCACACCGCCCGCTTCCACGTCGGTGGCCGCCACCCCGCCGATCGGGAATCCGTATCCCCAGTGGATGTCCGGCATCGCGTAAGACGCCTTGACGATTCCCGGGAGCGTGGCCACGTTGGCCACCTGCTCCAAGGCGCGATCCTCGACCGCTTTCTCGATCAGGCTGTCGGTGGCGAACACAACACCTGGAACGCGCATCCCGGGAACGGCGCCAACGGAGATCTGCCACTCGTTGGTCCCGACTCGTTCCGGTTGGGTCAGTGAGCTAGACATCGAAGTAGACCGTGGCCTCCCATTCTGAGTCGCGGCGCCGGACGGACAGTTGATGGTAGGTGGTGGCCTTCAGCTCGGTCGCCTCCGGAGGTCCTTCACATACTGAGAGCACGATGTCCGCCCTGAGCTGAGTTTCGCCAACTTCGCTCATGCGAACTGCCTGCAAGCAGCCCTCCTCGTCCTCGAGCGCGTAGAGCACTTCATTCATCCACTCAACGAGTAATGCCTCGACATCGGTGGCGTGCAGCTGAACGGAGACCTGGTTGGTTGTCCCGGCACCGTACCCGTCCTCCCTCCGATCGAGGATGTCAGCGAGGCCCAGCGCGCAGTTCTCGAACAGCGCCTCGCGAGTTTCACCCCACGCCCTGAGACCGATGTCGGCGGTGTGCTCGAGTATTTCGAAGGGAGGCCGGGCGCGGCTCGTCACGTTGGTCGCGCGGTCCGCGTCAGGCCGGCGGAGGACCCGGCGGAGGCTCCGGCGTGCCGCCACCATCCCGCGTATTCCAGAAGTCGATGACGGCAGTTCGGAGGTCCGTCATGTCCATGAGCCCGTACTTGCCACCGACCCTTCCCCACCCGGTCCTCGTTCCGGACGCGCCGCCGAAGGGCTCGAGCGCCTCCCAGTAGTCCGTCGTGTCGTTGATGACGACATTCCCGACACGAAGCCGGTCGATGAACGTGAACGCGCGGTGGAGGCTCGAGGTGAAGACCGCGGCCTGGAGGCCGAGCGGTGAGTCGTTCGCCATCCGAATCGCGTCCTCGTCGTCACGGAACGTGGTCACGGGGACGATCGGGCCGAACGACTCCTCTCGGAAGAGCAGCGTGTCCGTTGGAACGCGGTCGGCCACGGTGAGCTGGTAGTAGAGATTCGTCGGGAAGCCTGAGGCCCGGCCACCTCCGGTCAGGATCTCCACGCCGCGCTCTCGCGCGTCGGCGACGTGACGGTCCATCTTCGCGGCGACCGGCTCGTTGTTGAGCGGTCCCATCGTGGTCTCCGGCTCCAGCGGGTTCCCGAGCACCGACGCCGCCGCCTCCTTCAACAACAGCTCGACGAATTCGTGGTGCACCGCCTCGGAGACGAGCACGCGCTCTGTTGCGACACAGCACTGGCCGGCCACATACGTGGCGCCGAACGCCGCCATCGCCGCGGCCGAGGAGATGTTGGCGTCGTCGAGCACGATGACGGGACCGTTGCCCGATGCCTCGATCAGGGTCCGCTTCAGCCCGGCCGTCCGCACGATGGCCTCGGCGGTGTCGGCGGATCCGACGAACCCGATCGCGTCGATGCCCGGATGGCCGACCAGCGCACGGCCGGTTTCGGCCTCCCCGAAGACGAGCGACACGGCGCCGGTTGGGAACCCCGCCTCCTCGAGGATCTCGACCATGCGAGCCCCGACGAGCGGCGTGAACTCGGACGGCTTGAAGACAAGCGTGTTGCCCCCGGCAAGGGCGGGCGCGATGAGCTCCGAAGGGATGACGAACGGGAAGTTCCAGGGTGTGATCAGCGCGTAGGCGCCGTTGGGCTTCCGGAACGTGAACATCTTCTTGCTGGGATCCTGCGACGGGAGAACGGCCGTCTCGAGCCGCTTCACGTCCTCGGCGGCCACCCGGAAGTTCTCTGCCGCCTCGTCGACTTCGGGCTCCGCTTCGGCGCGGAGCGGCTTCCCCTGTTCGAGGGCGATGAGCCGCGCCAGCTCTTCCTTCCGCGCTTCGATGAGGTCGGCGGTGCGGTGGAGGAGCCGCGCTCGCTCGAAGACCGGCATGCGGTCCATGGCCTCTGCGCTTTCCCGAGCCCCCCGCACGGCTGCATCGACATCCTCGGCGGTCGACACCGGGACGCTCCCGAGCGCTTCGCCGGTGGCGGGGCTCGTCACGTCGATGGTGGTGGTGGCGTGGCCGTCGGTCCACCGGCCCGCGACGAACATCTGGTCTGGCATGTTCGGGTCCCCCCTTGAGACAGATCCCCCTAAGGCGCTATCCATTCGACCCTATACGCCTCGCCCTCCTAGCGGTAGGGGACCTCTACTCTGTTCTCTGATGGCGGTAACCGCGACACGACACGCGGCTTCGCGCGAGCCAAGCGTCGAGCTTCCTGGCGCCTGGCAGGCACTGTCCGATGCCATTCGTATCGTGAGGTCGGCCATCTCGACCACGTCATCGGAAGACCCGGGGCTGTTCGGACCTGGAAGCGTGGCCTGGCGCATCCACCGCGACCCGGCCTTCGGCGTCGGCGGGATCGCGGCGCTGTTCCACGAGGCGCTTCATCCCGTGGCGATGGCGGCGGTGGATCAGCACAGCGACTTCAGCCACAACGCGTGGGTGCGGTTGTGGAGTACGACCGAGTGGCTGTTCACAGTGATCTTCGGAAGCACCGCGGCGGCCGAGGCGGCCGGAGAGCGAGTTCGAAGACTGCACGAGCGAATTCGTGGAATCGACCCAGTGACCGGACGGCAATACCGAGCCGACGATCCGGACCTCCTGCTCTGGATTCATGCAGTCAGCGTGGACTACGCGCTTCGCTCGTATCAGGCTTACGCGTACCCGCTCTCACCCGACGACGCCGATCGGTTCGTGCGCGAGATGAAGGTTCAGGCGCGGCTGGTCGCTCTGGCAGAGGAGGCCGCCCCGTCGTCCGTTACCGAGCTCCGGGCGTACCTCACGAGCATGAGGCCTCAGTGGCGCATGACCGATTCCGCGTACGGCTTCTTCCGAGCCTTCTCGCAAGCCAGGATGCCGCTGTCGATGCGTCCGGTCTGGCTGCTGCATCTGGTCGGCATCGTCGCCCTGTTGCCTCCAGAGGTTCGGCGACTCTACGACGCGCCGCGGTGGATCCCGACAGGTCCATTGACGCGCCAGGTGGTGCGCCTGTCCTTCCGGCTGCTGAACCTCGGCTACCCGGCGCTCAAGTCGATCCGGACGATTCGGCGGCGCCTGGACGCGCTGGAACGAGCCGCTATTCGGTCTGGGAGATCATGACCGGAGCAACCGCCGCCACGGAGCGGCCCTTCTCCAGCCGCATGACCCGGACTCCCTGCGTGGCGCGCCCTGCCTTCCGGACCTGCGCCGACGGCACCCTAATGACAACGCCGTCGCTGGCAATGACCAGGATGTCCTGGTCCTTCGAAATCGGAAACGCGCCGGCGAGAACCCCGACTCGCTGGGTGAGCAGGGCCGTCTTCACTCCGTAGCCGCCGCGCCCCTTCCGCGGGTATTCGCCGAAGGCGGTCCGCTTCCCGAACCCGTTGTTCGTCACGGTCAGCAGTCCGTCGCCGTGCGCGGTGGATACCATCGCGATGACCTCATCCCGTTCGCGGAGCTTCATGCCGACCACGCCGCTGGTCTGGCGGCCCATTGGACGAGCGCTTCCTTCGGAGAACCTGATCGCCTGTCCCAGCTTCGAGACCAGGATCAGGTCGTGCTTTCCCTCGATCAGGATCGTCCCGATGAGCTCGTCACCCGGCTTCAACGCGATGGCGGCCAGCCCGCTCCGCGCAGAGTCGTATTCGCCGAGGGCGGTCTTCTTCACCATTCCCTTCTTCGTGGCGAACACGAGGTACTTGCCGGAGTTGTATTCCTTGACGTCGATCACCGACGCGATCCGCTCGTCCGCGCTGAACCCCATTCCCGGCAGGTTGGCCACGTACGTGCCGCGCCCGGTGCGCGAGGCCTCCGGGACCTCGTGGACCTTCGTCCGATAGACCTTGCCCTTGTTCGTGAACACGAGCAGCCAGTGGTGCGTGGTGGTGGTGAAGACGTGGGCGATGATGTCGTCTTGCTTGAGGTTCGCCCCGATAACCCCGCGTCCGCCACGGCCCTGCCGACGGTACGTCTCGATCGGTAACCGCTTGACGTACCCGGCTCGGGTCACGGTGATGACGACGTCGGCCTCTTGGATGAGATCCTCGACGTCGAAGTCGCCTTCGTCGGCCTTCAGCTCCGTTCGCCGCTTGTCGGCGAACCGCTGCCGTATGTCGACGAGCTCGTCCTTCACCACGCCGCGAATGGCCTTCGGGCTCTTCAGCAGGGCCTTGAGGCGCTTGATGGTGGCGAGCAGCTCCTTGTGCTCGTCCTCGAGCTTCTGGCGCTCCAGCCTGGTCAGCCGGCGAAGCGGCATGTCCAGGATGTAGTTCGCCTGGATCTCGGAAAGCTTGAAGCGCTGCATCAATTTGGTTCGAGCCTCTTCGGAGTCCGCCGCGCCGCGAATGATCTTGATGACCGCGTCGATGTTTTGGAGGGCGATGAGCAGGCCCTGGACGATGTGGTCTCGCTCTTCGGCCTTGCGTAGCTCGAAGCGGCTCCGCCGCGTGACCACCTCGACCTGGTGGCCGATGTAGTGCTGGACGACCTGCCGGATGTTCAGGGTGCGCGGGACTCCGTCGACCAGAGCCAGGAGGTTCACGCCGAAGTTCTCCTGGAGCTGCGTGTACTTGTAGAGGCGGTTCAGGACGATCTGGGGGTTGGCGCCGCGGCGGAGCTCGATGACCAGGCGCATCCCGGCCCTGCTGGATTCGTCCTTCAGATCGGCGATGTCGGTGACCCGCCGGGTCTGAACGAGCTGAGCGATTTTCTCCGCCAGCCGAGCCTTGTTCACCATGTAGGGCAGCTCGGTGACCACGATCCGTTGGCGGTTGTTACGGCCCTCTTCGATCTGTACGCGGGCGCGCATCTTGATGGAGCCCCGTCCGGTCTTGTAGGCGTCTCGAATTCCTTCCTTGCCGATGATCAGTCCGGCGGTGGGGAAGTCCGGACCCTTGATCTTCTTCATCAGGTCCCCGATCGAAAGGTCCGGGTTGTCGATCATGGCCGTCACACCGTCGATGACCTCGCCGAGGTTGTGCGGCGGGATGTTCGTGGCCATGCCCACCGCGATTCCCTGCGACCCGTTCACCAGGAGGTTGGGGAACCGCGCCGGGAGAACGACAGGCTCCTGCTCGTACCCGTCGAAGTTCGGAATGAAGTCCGCGGTCTCCTTGTCGATGTCGCGGAGCATCTCCATCGCGAGCGGCGATAGGCGCGCTTCGGTATATCTCATTGCTCCCGCCGGATCGCCGTCGACCGAGCCGAAGTTCCCCTGCGGATCGATCAGTGGGTACCGCATCGAGAAGTCCTGCGCCATCCGTACCAACGCGTCGTACACGGCCTGGTCGCTGTGCGGGTGGTACTTCTTGATGACGTCGCCGACCACCGCCGCCGACTTCCGCCGCGGCCGGTCGGAGGCGAGACCCGCTTCCAGCATCGCGAACAGGATTCGTCGGTGAACGGGCTTCAGTCCGTCGCGTACATCCGGAAGGGCGCGCGACACGATGACCGACATCGCGTAGTCGAGGAAGGAGGACTGGATCTCCTCCTCAATGACGACCGGTTCGACGCGTTCGATCGTTGTTGCCACGAGCGGTCAGGCCACCTGCTGGGCTGTCCTACACGTCAATGAACGCATCCTTGGCGTTCTTCTGGATGAAGTCCCGGCGCGCTTCCACGTCCTCTCCCATGAGGATCGAGAACATCCGATCGGCCTCCGCGGCGTCCTCCAGTTCGACTCGCTTGAGGACCCGACTCTCCGGGTTCATCGCCGACTCCCACAGCTGCTCGGCTTCCATCTCCGCGAGCCCCTTGAACCGCTGGATGTCCATCTTTTTCTGGCCGTTGTTCTTTCGAAGCTCGTCCAGCGCCTTGTCGTCGTGTACGTAGAGGTACTTGCCGTCGGTCTTGACCCGGTACAGCGGCGGTTGAGCAACGAACACGTTTCCAGCCTCGATCAGCTGCCGCATGTGCCGGAAGAAGAACGTCAGGAGCAGCGTCCGGATGTGGGCGCCGTCCACATCGGCGTCGGCCAGGATCGCGCACTTGCCGTACCTGGCCTTGGTGATGTCGAACTCGTCTCCGATGCCCGTCCCGATGGCGCTGATCAGCGCCTGAATCTCCTGGTTCTCGAGGATCTTGTGGAGACGGGCCTTCTCGACGTTCAGGATCTTTCCGCGGATCGGAAGGATCGCCTGGTACGACCGCTCCCGAGCTTGCTTCGCGCTTCCGCCGGCCGAGTCTCCCTCCACGATGAAGATCTCGCAGACCTCCGGGTCGGTCAGCTGGCAGTCCGCGAGCTTGCCGGGCAGCGAACCCGACTCCAGCAGTCCCTTGCGCCGCGTGAGGTCTCGCGCCTGACGGGCCGCCAGCCGGGCCTTCGCGGCCTGCTGGCACTTGGCCACGATCTTCCTGGCTTCGCCGGGATGCTCCTCGAGCCACACCATGAAGTGCTGGTTCACCGTGGTCTCAGTGAACGACCGCATCTCGGTGTTGCCGAGCTTGGTCTTGGTCTGACCCTCGAACTGTGGCTCGCGCAGCTTCACGGCGACGATGGCGGTCAGCCCTTCGCGGATGTCCTCCCCGATGAGGTTCTCTTCCTTCTCCTTGAGGAGACCCTTGGATCGGGCGTAGCGGTTAATGACATTGCTGAGGGCCTTCTTGAAACCCTCCTCGTGCATCCCGCCTTCGTGAGTGTTAATAGTATTAGCAAAAGTGTGGAGCGATTCGGCGTAGCCCGAGTTCCACTGCATTGCCACTTCGACCTCGCTCTCTTCCCGCTCGGCCTCGAAGTGGACGATGCGTTGGTGAAGTGGTTCTTTGCCGCGCGAGAGATGTCGAACGAAGTCGGCCAGTCCGCCGGACGCCTTGTAGACGTCCTTCACCTGCGGTTTCTCGCGCTCGTCGATGACCGTGATCTCCACGCCTCTGGTGAGAAACGCGAGGTCCTGGAGCCGCTCGGCCAGCACTTCCCGCTTGAACTCGAGCTCTTCGAAAATCTCGGAGTCGGGCCAGAACGCGATGGTCGTTCCGGACCTGGATGACGCCTTTACCTTGCGCAGCTTCGTCTTCGGTTGCCCGCGTTCGTACTCCTGTCGCCACAGGGATCCGTCTCGCTGGATCTCGGCCACGAGGCGCTCCGAGAGGGCGTTGACCACGGAAACTCCCACGCCATGAAGGCCACCGGAGACCGCGTACGACTTCCCGCCGAACTTCCCACCGGCGTGGAGGGTGGTCAAAACGACTTCAGCCGCGGGCCTTCGATCCCTGGCTTTTGGAATGGGCTGAACCGGAATTCCGCGCCCGTTGTCGGTGACCTGGCAGCCGCCATCGGCCAGGAGCTTCACCTCGATTTTGGAGCAGAAGCCGGCCAGGGCCTCGTCGATAGAGTTGTCT
>DATABA010000066.1:0-7261 GCA_036259835.1 Actinomycetota bacterium | reverse complement strand
GCTCTGCGGGCGCGGGGGCGGGTCGCGGAGGAGCTTCGATCATCCGGCGATCCTCACCGTGTCGCCGCCGCCCCAGAACAGGATCGACAGGAATAGGTTCAGCACGACCACCACGACGATCGAGCTTCGGATGGCTCGCCCCGATGCCACTCCCACTCCAGCCGGTCCGCCCGAGGCGTTGTAGCCGTAGTAGCAGTGGATGAGCGTGACCACAACGGCGAAGAGGATCGCCTTGATCAGGCTGTAGAAGATGTCGATGGGGGGCAGGAACAGCTTGAAGTAATGCAGGTACGTCCCCGACGACAACGAGAAGAACTTGGTGACGATCGCTTCAGTCGCCAGGTACGAGGAGAACAGCGCCGCCAGGTACAACGGGACGATCGTGATCAGCGCCGCCCAGATCCGCGTGGAGACCATGTAGGTCAGCGACGGAACCGCCATCACCTCGAGTGCGTCGATCTCTTCGGAGATCCTTGCCGCGCCGAGCTCCGCGGTGAACGAGGTGCCGACCTGCGCGGCGAGCGCCACACCGGCGACCAGCGGCGTGATCTCTCGGGTGTTTGCCCACGAGGAAACCAGTCCCGTGAACGCTTGAGCTCCGATCTGCGAAAGACCCTGAAAGCCCTCCAGTCCGACCTGCGTCCCGGTGAAGAAGGACATCGCGAAGATGACGAAGAACGTCCCGGCGCCGACCACGAGCGCGCCGACCCCGATGGTGATGTCGGAAACGATGGCGGCGATGACCTTGCGGTAGTGGAGCGCCTTCGGCATGGCCAGGATGGCGTGCCAGTCGAAGATCAGCTGCTCCATCATGCTTTCGAACGGACCGGTAAACCCTCGAACCGGCTTCTGCAGCGCCTCCTTGACCTGCTGGCGGTCGGGGAGGGTTCTCGTGGGCGCCTGTTGAACTTGCGTCGCCATTCTCGACCCCCCTAGAGCTTCTGCGGAACGAAGTTGAAGTAAATGGCCGTGAGCAGGAAGTTCAGGAAGAAGAGCAGGAGGAACGTGATGACCACGGCCTGGTTGACCGCGTCTCCCACTCCCTTGGGTCCTCCCTTCGCGTAGAAACCCTTGTAGCAGGCGACCATCCCGCCGACGTACCCGAACAAGGCGGCCTTGAGCAGTGCCATGTACAGGTCGGGGATCTGCGAAAGCTCGTTGAACGAGTTGAAGTAGGCGGAAGTCGTTCCGTGCTGGACGACGACGGCGAACCACCAACCGCCGGCGATCCCGGCAACCGAAACGATGGCATCCAGCAAGATGGCCACGACCATGGCGGCCATAACGCGCGGCATGATGAGCCGGTGCACCGGGTCGATTCCCAGCACCTCCATGGCGTCGATCTCTTCCCGGATTCGCCGAGCACCCAGGTCGGCGCACATGGCGGAACCCCCTGCTCCGGCGATCAGAAGCGCCGTGGCGACCGGCGCTTCCTCGCGAACGACGGCCAGGACCATGGCCGCACCCATGTGGGCCTGCGAACCCAGCTGGGTGAGGAAGGAACCGACGTGAAGCGAGATGACCATCCCGAACGGGATCGAGATCAGGATGACCGGGACGGTGGTGACCTTCGCCAGGAACCACATCTGGTCCAGGAACTCCTGCACCGGCCACGGACGGCGGAAGATCGTGTGGGCCGCTTCGAGGCCGACGGCGAACATTCGGCCGGTCTCTTCAATGAAGCCCATTGGCTTCTTGAGAACGCGCGATCGCATTGCCATGGCTAGAGCACGTCCTCCTTCCACTCCTCCTCGGGCTTCGGCTCGTACGTCTCGGGTTCGAACGTGCCGTCGCCCTTCTCCGCGGATTCCGCCTGGGGCGGTTCGGACGCCGCGGCCGCGCTCTGATCGGCGGCCTTGCCCTTCCTCCGCCGGCGCTGCCGCTGGGTCCGGCGGCCGACGACCTTCACTTCCTCCTCGGTGGGGGACTCCGCAGGCTGAGACTGACCGGCCTGCGCGAAGTTCTCGAACCGCTCGTCGGATTGGTCGGATTCCTTGGACCGCTTGAGGATCCCTGTCAGGAAGCCTTCCTCTTGGTCATCTGTCTGTGGCGTCTCACGGTCCTCTTCTTCGTACCGGTCGTCTTCTTTTCGCGCTTCCTCCTGACGTTTCTTTGCGCTTTCCAGCGCCTCTTCCCGAGCCTTCGTGGTTTCCTCTCCCTCGCCTCCACCGGCGAAGGCCGCCTGGTCTGCCTCGCCTTCGGGGGGCGCGCCGGCCTGGCGCTCGAGCTCTTCGGTCTCCTCGGCGGTCATGCCGGAGGTCGAGACGGGTTTGCTCCGGTCGGCCTCCTCGGACATCCCGATTGGTCCTTCGGTCTGGCCGGCGAGGAACTGCTTCACGGCCGGGATGTCCGACTCGAACATGTCCTTGGCGGGACCGAACTGGACGAGCTTCCGCAGGTAGAGCATCCCGATGTAGTCGGCGATCCTTCGAGCGGTGGCGATGTCGTGGGTGACCACGATGATGGTGGTGCCGAGCTTGCGGTTCAGGTCCAGGATCAGCTCGTTGAGGAACGCGGTCCGGACGGGGTCGAGGCCCGAGTCCGGCTCGTCGAACATCAGGATCTCGGGCTCCAGCACCAGGCCGCGGGCCAGGCCGGCGCGTTTCCGCATCCCACCGGAAATCTGGCCAGGGAGCTTGGTCTCGGCTCCCTCCAGTCCAACCAGCTTGAGCTTCTCGGAGACGATGTCTCGGATTTCCCGTTCGCTCTTCTTGGTGTGCTCGCGGAGCGGGAACGCGACGTTGTCGTAGATGGTCATCGAGCCGAACAGGGCGCCGTCCTGGAACAGAACGCCGAACTTTCGCCGCACCAGATAGAGGTCCCTGGAGCGCAGTTCCGGGATGTTCTTTCCGTCGATCCAGATCTCGCCCTTGTCGGGTCTGAGCAGCCCCATGATGTGCTTGAGGAACACGCTCTTGCCCGTTCCCGACGGCCCGAGGATGAGCGTGACCTTGCCCTTGGGGATGTCGCAGGTGACGTCGTCGAAGACGGTTTGCGGACCGAAGGTCTTGGTCAGCCCCCGAATGGAGATCTCGGGTTCAGGTTCGCCGTCTTGGTCGGCTTGCCGCCCGCGTCTGTCTTGCTCTTCGAGTTGCGCCCCTGCCTCTGTTCTTGCCACGCCTCCCCCTATGCGGGCACCGCACTGTTGGGAGCGACTCAGTTATTCCCGGCTCTCCGGGTGAATCTCTCGTACTTCCGCCCCGTTGCCGAGGAGCATGCCAATTGTGCTCCCCGGGAAATTGACTAGTCAAACCTTACTAGCTTCTGTCCGGAAACGCTAGACCGAGGGGGTTGGCCCGCGCCCTACACCAGTTTTCCACGTCTCCGTCTCAAGTGCCAGTCCCGGTTGGCCAGTCAACCGGCCGTGACCGGGTGTAGCTAGCCCGGGAACACGGGAGACTGGAGGAGTGAACCGCCTCGGCAACGAAACCAGCCCGTATCTCCTCCAGCACGCGAACAACCCTGTGGATTGGTATCCCTGGGGACCGGAGGCGCTGACGCGGGCCAAAACCCAGGACAAGCCAATCCTGCTTTCGATCGGCTACGCGGCGTGTCATTGGTGCCACGTCATGGAGCACGAGTCGTTCGAGGACCCTGAAACCGCCGCCGTAATGAATGAGCACTTCGTGCCAGTCAAGGTTGACCGAGAGGAGCGCCCGGATCTCGATTCCATCTACATGGACGCGGTCCAGGCAATGACCGGCCACGGTGGTTGGCCCATGACGGTGTTCCTCACGCCGGAGGGGAGACCGTTCTACGCCGGCACGTATTTCCCGAAGGAAGCTCGCCACGGGTTGCCGGGGTTCAAGACGGTGCTTCAGGCGGTGGTGGAAGCGTGGCGGGACCAGCGAGACCGCATCCATCAGCAGGGAGAGGCGGTCGTGCAGAGCGTCGGGAGGATCTCGGGACTGCGCGAATCGACCGATCCGCTGAACGAGCAAGTCCTTCAGCAAGCGGTCGGCGGGCTTCGGCAGGCGTTCGACGCGAGGTGGGGAGGTTTCGGCGGGGCTCCGAAGTTTCCGCAACCCATGACCTTGGAGTTCCTCTTGCGGGCACACCAGCGCGGCGTCGCAGAGCCGCTCGCAATGGTGGAACACACACTGGAGAAGATGGCCGATGGCGGCATTCGGGACCAGCTGGGTGGAGGGTTCCATCGCTACTCAGTCGACGAACGCTGGCATGTCCCCCACTTCGAAAAGATGCTCTACGACAACGCCCAGCTGATCCGGCTCTACGCCCGGGCGTGGCAGGTCACTGGTCGGGAGCGATTCCGAAACGTCGCCGAGGAAACGGCCGACTACCTGCTGAGGGAGATGCGCCATCCGGAGGGCGGGTTCTTTTCGTCGCAGGACGCCGATTCGGAGGGGGAGGAAGGGAAGTTCTTCGTGTGGTCCTACGACGAGCTGGTTGAGACCGCCGCGGGGGCGGTCCGAGATCGAGACCGAGCCGACGCCGTGGCGGCCTACTTCGGTGCGATTCCGGAAGGCAACTGGGAGGACGGCAAGAACGTCTTGTGGACCCCCTTCGCCCTGGAGCGAGTGGCCGACGAGGCGGGCCTGTCGCCGAACGACCTCCTCGATTCCGTCCAACGCGCCCAAGCCGTGCTGTTCGATGCGCGGGAGAGGCGGGTCCGCCCGGCGACCGACGACAAGATCTTGGTGGCGTGGAACGGGTTGGCCATCTCCGCTCTGGGCGAAGCGGGACGGGCGTTCGGGATGGAGCGCTTCGTCGACGCCGCGGTCGAGGCGGCGGACTTCGTGCTGGAGCGGCTCAGAAGAAAAGATGGGCGGCTCCTTCGCGCCTGGCGCGATGGCCGGACATCTGGGCCGGCGTACCTCGACGACTACGCGATGCTCGCGGAAGCGTGTCTCACGCTGTACGAGACGACGTTTGACGCTCGATTCTTCACCACCGCGAGGTCCCTCTGCGACGACATCCTGGCCATGTTTCGCGATAGCGAGCGGGGCGGGTTCTTCCAGACGGGGTCGGATGCCGAGTCTCTGGTGGTGAGGCCGAAGGAGCTGTTCGACAATGCCGTTCCGTCGGGGAACTCCGTGGCGGCGCTGGTTCTCCAGCGAATGGCGTTGTTGACCGGTGAAGACGAATACGAGCGGGCCGGCGTGTCGGCGCTGCGGCTGGTTCGTGACTTCGCCATCCAGTCGCCGACGGGGTTCGGGTACGCGCTGACGGCTCTTGACTTCTACCTATCGCCGGTTCGAGAGGTGGCCATCGTCGGAACGCCGGGAGCGGACGACACCGAGAGGCTGGTGAACGAGGTGCACGGCCGGTTCCTGCCGAATGTCGTCCTGGCGGTCGCGGCGCCGGGTGACGAGGGCGACATCGAGCTGCTCAGAGATAGGCCGGCGCGGGATGGAAAGGCCACGGCGTACGTCTGCGAGCGTTTCGTGTGTCAGCAGCCGGTCACAGAGCCGGAGAAGCTGCGGGAGCAGCTCGAAGCCGGCGCGACGCCTTAGCCTTTGGCGGCGGTGATCTCCTCGACCAGCTGAGGGACGATCTTCAGCGCGTCGCCGACCACGCCGAGGTCCGCGATCTGGAAGATGGGAGCGTCGGCGTCCTTGTTGATGGCGATGATCCGCTTCGATTCCTTCATCCCCACGATGTGCTGCGTCGCGCCGCTGATGCCGACTGCGATGTAGACCTCGGGCTTCACGGCTTTCCCGGTCTGGCCGATCTGCATGCTGTAAGGCACCCATCCCGAGTCGACCACCGCGCGGGATGCGCCGACCGCGGCATTGCCGATCGCCTTGGCCAGGTCTTCCAGCAGCTTGAAGTTGGCGGGATCCTGAAGCCCCCGTCCCCCGGAGATCACGACCTTGGCGTCCTCGAGCTTCGGACCGGACGCAGCCTCCTCGTGGCGTTCGATGAGCCGCGCTTTCTTCAGGTCGTCCGGGACGGTCACATTCACCTGTTCAACGCTGGCCGTTCCACCGCTCGGTTCCGCTTCGAAAGCCTTCGCCCGGACCACCACGAGTTTCGGGTCCGGTCCGGAGAGCTGGACGTCCACGATCTTCGTCCCCCCGAAGATCTGGGTTTGCGCGTAGTCGGTCGAAAGAAGATCGGTCGCGTTTGTCATGAGCGTCGACCCGAGGCGGGCCTGCAACCTTCCGGCGACATCGCGCGAGTCGTAGCCGGGCCCGAACATCACCAGCTCCGGCTGATGCTGCTTCACCAGCTCATGCAGGGCAAATGCTGTCGGCTGCGCGAGATGGTCGGCGAACACGGCGTCGTCGCTCGCATACACCGTCTGCGCACCGTAATCCCCGAGCTTTTGAGCCGCCGTCGTGGCGCCGGGCCCGAGCGCCACCGCCGAAACCTGGTCGTGGATGGAGCGCGCCCTGGTCAACAGCTCCAGAGCCGAGGCGTCCGGGGTTCCATCCGCCGAAAGTTCCGCATAGACCCAAACTCCCGGCATCGCTAGATGACCTTCGCTTCCTTCAACAGCTGCACGACCCGGGCCGGCGCTTCGGCACCGTCCTCGATCACTTCGCCGGCCTTCTTCTCGGGTGCCGGTTCGATCCCGATGACCTCCTGCGTTGGCTTCACCTGGTCGCCCGACAGCCCGAGGTCGGCCACCGTGAGCTGCTCCATGGGCTTTTGCTTCGCCTGCATGATTCCTTTGAGCGTGGGATATCGCGGGTCGTTGATGCCCGCCGTAACGGTGATCAGCGCCGGCAGCGACGCTTCGACGACCTGGTAGCCGGTTTCCGTCTGGCGGTGGACCACCACGGAGCCATCCTTGAGCTCCAGGGACCGGGCGAACGTCAGGCTGGGAAGGCCGAGGAGCTCGGCCAGGGTCATGGGCATCGTCCCCGTAGAGCCGTCTGTCGACTCGACGCCCGCGATCACGATGTCGGGGTTCTGGTGTTTGATCGCGGCGGCCAGAACCTGAGCGGTGACCCAAGCGTCGGCGCCCTTCAGCGAATCGTCGGTGATGAGGATGCCCTTGTGGGCCCCCATGGAAAGCGCCCGACGCACCGCTGCGCCGGCGGGCTCGGGACCCATCGAGACCACGGTGACTTCACCGCCTCCGGCTTCGACCAGCTGGAGTCCCGCCTCGACGCCCGGCTCATCTCCAGGGTCGAGCGCACCCTCCACGCCTTCTCGCTTCAGCCGGAAGTCGTCGCCCATCTCAGGCGTTCCGCCTGGATTCGGTACGTATTTCGCCAACACGACGACGTTCGGCATGGCAGGGGAATGCTACAGGGAAGGAAAGGGCGAGTGACCTGTAAGGTCGCTCCGA
>DATABA010000065.1:0-14450 GCA_036259835.1 Actinomycetota bacterium | reverse complement strand
GCGTTTCTTACCGATAGAACAGCGCCGCGCTACCAACGAGCCGGGGCGTTTGTCAGCAGGCAAAACCCATTGGGCTTGTGTCCAACGACGTGCTGAGCGACGCTACGGAATGGCAGCGTTCTCGCACGAGCCGCCAGCGATGTCGCCGGTGTCCTCGCACTCTAGGGACTGCCGGTTCTCCTGCTCGATGGACCCGCCGGCCGCCCCAAAGTTCTCGTTCCGGGCGTTGTTGAAGCAGCCTTCACCGATGTCCCCGGTGTCCTCGCACTCCGCCGACTGCAGGCTCTGCTGCTCGATAGACCCGCCGGCCGCCCCGGAGTTGAAGGTCTCGGCACCGTTGAAGCAGCTGGTGCCGCCGACGTCCCCGGTGTCCTCGCACTCCGTGGACTGCCGGTGCTCCTGCTCGATGGACCCGCCGGCCGTCCCGGAGTTGAAGGTCTGCTCACTGTTGAAACAGCTTCCGTCGATGTCCCCGGTGTCCTCGCACTCCATGGACTGCTGGTGCTCCTGCTCGAGGGACCCGCCGGCCGCCCCGGAGTTGTCGTTCCGGGATATGTTCCAGCAGCTGTCGGCGATGTCACCGGTGTCCTCGCACTCCGTGGACTGCCGGTTCTCCTGCTCGATGGACCCGCCGGCCGCCCCGGAGTTCTCGTTCTGGCCGAGGTTGAAGCAGCTGCGGCCGCCGATGTCACCGGTGTCCTCGCACTCCGTGGACTGCCGGTTCTCCTGCTCGATGGACCCGCCGGCCGTCCCGGAGTTCACGTTCCGGGCATCGTTCCAGCAGCTGGCGTTGCTTATGCTGGCGGATCGCTCGCACTCGACCGACTCGTCGTTTTCTTGATCGATCGACCTGGCCGCCCCGACGTTGGTGTTTCGGGCGTCGTTTCGGCAGCTTGAGCCGCTCAGATTGCCGTGGTTCTCACACTCGATCGAGTGCTCGTTCCCTTGCTCGATTGTCCATGCCGCCCCGGAGTTCGTGTTGTTTCCGCTGTTCAGGCAGCTCTCGCTGCTGATGCCGTTGCGCTCGCACTGCCCCGACTGGTCGTTCTGCTGCGCGATGGACCGGGCGTTACCGGAATTGGAGTTGGTGGCACGGTCCAAGCAGCTGTTGATGACGGTGCCGGTGTCCTCGCACTCCGTGGACTGCCGGTTCTCCTGCTCGATGGACCCGCCGGCCGCCCCGGCGTTCGAGTTCTGGGCGTCGTTCGAGCAGCCGCCGTTGACAGTCCCGTTGCCCTCACACTCAACCGACTGCCGGTTCTCCTGCTGGACGGATTGCGCCGAATCGGAGTTGGTGTTCATCGAGGAGTTACGGCAGCCGGCGTTAACAGTCCCGTTGTCCTCACACTCCACCGACTGCTTGTGGTACTGCTCGGGGCCGGTGCTGATGGCCGTGTTGGAGCAGCCACCTGGGGCGACCACCGTGTTGTTCTCGCACTCGACGCGCTGTTTGCTCTGGGGATCTGTCGTGACGTTGCTGCATTCCGGACCGGCGACGGCCTTGCCTTCGCAGCGCGTGTGCTGTTTCGTCGTGGACGATGAGGACGAAGAGGGGGACGGCCCGCTCACGGCGCTGCTTCGATCAATGCCTGGAGCGACCGTCTCCGCCTGGCTCGACCCGGACTGCCCGACAGCGAGCCCTGTACAGCAAGGCTTTTCCGTTGGGAGGGAATCAGCCACGCTGGCCTTTGGGCGTGGCTTCACCTCCTGGTGCGATCGAGCCTCGGATCGGTTAGGTGAGGCAGAGGGAGCTGCACCACTGGTCTGGGAGGGCGGCCCCCGCGGGAACAACGGAAGGCTCAGGGCGGGAGCCTGAGGGACGCCGTCGAGGACCGGGAGCCCGACCCCTCGATCGAGAACGACGCTCCATTTCGACTTGTCACGAGCCGTAACCGGATGGGCGGGAGCGATGCCTTCGAACCAGTTGTGCGAGTCGAGCGCCTCGGAGGGAGGCGTGGGAGGCGGTTCGCCGGCTTCGCCCGATTCCTCGAAGGCTCCAAGGATGCGCGCCCAGAGCTCGGCCTCTCGTAGGGTCGGACCCGCCGCACCGGTGTTGGCTCCCGAGAGCTCTCCTCGAAGGGACCGGGACAGCGCAAACCGAATTGCCTCACGGCGAGCGCTCGTGCTAGCCGAACGCTCTTCGGCCGTCGCGTTCTTGTTCGGTCCCGCGCCGTTCGTTCCTCCCACTCCGCTTACCTGATTAGTGACGTGGGAGCTCAACCGAACGAAATCCTGCTGGACTCGGCTGATCGTCGGCGCCGCCTGCTTGAGCTCAGGAGTCGCATCTTTCGCTACTCCCACCGTCTTCTTGAGCGTTTTCACCGCCTTCCCCAGGTCGATCGGCTGGTCGTCGGCACTGGAGGAGGCGCTGCCAAGGAACAGCAGCGCGGCAGCAACGCAAGCTACGGCAACCAGACGGATCAGCCACCGCAAGGACACGGGCCTTGAATTGGGAACGGGGTCGGCGTCCGAACTCACACTTGTCCTCCGACCGTTACGGGCTAACTGACTTCTCTACCCACGGCCAATCAGATCAAACAGCTCAAATCCGCTGTTCGAACGATGATTAGTGCTTATTGCCTCGAGATTCGCGAGTAATCCTGGCCATCGCGGCGTTGCACACGGCGGTGCTACATGGACACGGCCCTGTAGTCCGGTTGCCTCGTTGTGAAGGAGCCGCAGGATGGTTGTTAAGCGAAGAACGGTTCAGCCAGTGGAAGCGCGACCTCGAGGGAACCGATTCTTTCGATTCGTCTCAATGAGGACGTGGCCCCCTTATGGGGGAGGGAGCAAGTCGCACCGATAACCATCACCGTCGGCGTCTAATCCGAACTCGTCGTAGGCAGCGACCCTTACCCGGTGCCGTACGTAGTTGGGTCCGTTTCCTTCGCCGCCAGCACAGTCATAGTCGCCAATACCTATTGCCAAGCACTCACCCTTGTACGAGTCGTGGCAGTCAGGAGGCGGCGGAGGTGGCGGCGGTAGTTCGCAGACATCCCACAGTCCGCGACCTCGGTTCTCTGCGACCCGCTCAGCTTCCGCGAAACGATCGACGTACTTCTCGTTCGGCCGGACTGTGAACACCTTTGCATCCCCCGTCGGAGTAGGCGCTCGTTGAACAGCTTGCCGGCTTGCGCACGTAGGCCAGCGTCCGGTCAAAACGGTCAATCCGATCCTCGTCGTATTCGAGCCTCACGCTGGCGCCCTGAAGCTCCGCCGTCGTGAAGTCGGTGGCCTCCTCATAGAAGCACTGCCCCCGTTCCGGTGTGTTCACGCCGATGAGCCGCACCTCGAGCGTCTCCGCTGGGGAACCTCACCATGATCGAGTCGCCGTCGATGACGTCCACGACTCGAGGCCGGGACCGCAACCGTCGCGATGGTGACGATGCCGGCGTGGGGGATGCCTCCACCGAAGGGGCAGGTGTCGGAGAACGGGTAACCGCTTCGGGAGGAAGAGGAGGGAGCGGAGGTGGAGCCTCGACACCACAGGCCGCCGCCAGAACGAACGCGACGATCGTGAAGCGCTTCATAGCCGAACTCCCGCCTACAGGGAAGCAGCACTGTTATATCGAGACGCTTATTCGAGAAAACCTCTACGAAGGAACTCCTGCGAACGCCAAACTGCCGGTCGTCACTCCGTTGACTACCGGGATCGTAGGGCCGAGACTCTATGAGATCGTGACAGTCCACATTGTTTTCCCTTACACGTACAATCGGGATCCCGGATCCCGTGACGCCCGCATCCGAGCCGTCATCGATCCACTTGTCGAGCAGGTAGAGCGACGCTTGAAGGCCTCGGGCTTGCTGACTCCCGCGTTCACTGAGCTACGTGGCTTCCCTAAGGGGCACCATCTGGCCATCCAGGTAGAGAAGCGAGAGAGATTTCGCGTCGGCTGGCGGCGTCGCCAACGATCCAGGCCGATCCCCGACGAACAAGTCGTAGACGAGGTCTTGAAGCTCCTCGACGGGGTTCACTTCCCTGGAGGGTCGTTCTTGGTCACCATGAACGAGAATTGGCATGAGAAAGCGCGGTTGCCCCTCTCTCCACATCAGAATGCGGGCCGCTTGCCCTAAGGGTGGTGTGCTTAGAAGTAACGCGCCTCGTCGGAGCGGGCATCGGGATCGCGTGGTCCTATGCAAACGCCGCTAGGATTCGGAGTGCCCCCTCCAAAAAAAGGCGAACACCCGAAAAAAGGGGCCGAAACGCGTACTCCATCGCGGGCCTTCTGCTGTGAAGTACGCTCCGAAGTCCGTTTGCCAGACGATGCCGCTGGTGGTGCCGTGCTTCGAACACAGAAGCCGGAACAGTTGGCGAGTTGGTGTCGGTTCGTCTGGCCGGGTCACAGTCTGTCTCCAGGACTAAGACGGCGATGTTCGGCCCTCGCCCTCTCCGCGGCGGTACTCGATGCGTACCGCTGAAGCATCGAGCGATCCTGCCAGCCAGTCAGCTGCATAAGGTTCGTCTCGCCGCCGCCCTGAGCCAAGTAGGAATGGGCGAAGGTGTGGAGGAAAAGATGAGGATGCAGCGCCTCGACACCCGCCTCTGTCGCTCGCCGCCGAAGCATCTGCTGAACGCCAGTCTGAGTCATTCGACCCTTTCGACCAAGCCAGTAAGCGTCAAGGTGGGAATGAGGATGAGCGCGGCGCATGCGTTCATAACGGTCTAGTGCCTTTACTGTCCTAGCGCCGACGGGAAGGTCTCGTGCTCGATCGCCCTTGCCGATGACCCGAAGCACCTGGCCGTCTAGGTCGACGTCGCTGTTTCGGAGGTTCACGATTTCCGACAACCGCCCCCCGGTGTCGATGAACACCATGAGAAGCGCCGTGTCACGCCGATCATCGAATGAGGGGCCGTTGCAGACCTTGAGGAGAGATCGAAGCTCCTCGGCGGTCAGCACCCGCATGCGTTCCTCTCCGAGCTTCGGCGGGTTCATCTTCGCCATCGGGCTCGTCTGGATTTCGCCTTCGTCGACACACCAGTTGAAGAACACCCGAAGGCTCTTGTAGCGATTCGCAGCCGTCGTCGGCCTCCACGCCGAGAGAAGGTCTTCGACGTACGCCTCGACATGTTCTCGACGGATGGACGAGACCTCCAGCGGCATGCCGGCGGCCCTGAGGAACGCGCTGAGGCCGTTCACGGCTTCCATGTACGTCACGACCGTCTTAGGTGACTTCCTGGCCGCCCTAAGACTGCGAGCGAAGGATGGTGCGAGGTCTAGAATCGTCGGCGTGTCTGCGGCGCGCTGCATTCGGTTCGCCCCCCTCTGCTTGGTCGCTGAGGAGCGTTACACGTCAGACGCTGTTAGAGCGTTGTGGCGTGACCGAGTCTAGTGTTTCCGCAGGTCATACGGGCCGTGGCGCAGCTTGGTTAGCGCGTCTGACTGGGGGTCAGAAGGTCGCCGGTTCAAATCCGGCCGGCCCGACTTGAACGGAGAGGATTGCCGATGAACCGTCAGAAACTCAAAGAGGCCGGTGCGGGCGCCATCTCAACCATCCTGTTCCTCGTGTACGTTGGGCTGGGGATCTTGGTGGCGTCCCGGAACGACTACCTGGACAGACTCAACAACATTCGCCGGATCATCTCGCTGGTCTTGGCGGTCCTCCTGTGGCCCCTGGTTCTGCTTGGCGTCGACCTGCACCTCGGAAGGAGATAACGGCCCCCGTCACCCTTCGGCGACGGTGACGACGCGTCCGTCGCGTAGCTCGAACGAGAGTCGCGCGACTTCTCCATCCCCGCCCGTCGGCACGCTTTTTCCGTTCACCAAGAGGCTGACGCCACCCGCATTCCCCAGGAGCAGTTGGAGGGTCTCGTCCGCTCGTATTCGGTGAACGTCGTCCGGAACGAGGAGCTCCTGGACCGTGGTCTCTCCGTCGGCGATCGCTTCCACCCATGACTCCTCCGATACCCGCAGCACCGCCACGATCTCGGTTGCCGGGGCGAGGGTCGGCGTTGCTGTTGGAGCAACGGGAGGCGCCGCGATTGCGGCGCTCGGCGACGAGCGCGGGGTTGTCGGCAGCGGCTCTTGCCGCGGCGTCCCGAAGCGGGTAACACCAAGGGCGATGACTCCAACGACGACCGCAGCGATCAACGCTGCCATCACCCATTGCCGGCGCGGCCGGGATCCAGCGACGGAGAGGGGCTCCAGGTCACCTTCTGACTCGTCGGGGCCGCCACGGTACGCGTCCCCGATTTCATCGTCCGGAACGCCGAGATACCGCGCGTAATCGCGAAGGAAGAACCGCGCGTACGCTCGGGAGGGAAGACGTTCCGGAGATTTCCCGTCCTCCAGGGCCTCGAGATACCGCTTCGCGATCCGCGTGTCACTAGATGCCTCGTCGAGCGTTGTACCGCGTTGCTCTCTCGCCTCTCGAAGGACCCGTCCGGTCGCCTCCTCTACGAGCTCGGTGGGTTCTTCCCGTACCTCGATTTCATTGTCGGTCGCCGCGACCGGCGTTTCGCCGGATTCGCCGGGAACGACGGCCTGCGCTTCGGGCGGGGGAGGGGCAGGTTCGTCCTTTTCCTCCAGCTGAACCCATTCGCCGCGGGCGCGATCCAGCGATGCTTTGATCGCTCCTCGAATCCTGGCTGCAGCCTGCTCGTCGGTACCGAGCCGAGCCTGACCCCGCCTCCGCGATTCCGGTTCGGCCTTTTCCGTCTTCGGTTCCGACGAGTCCACTTACGCCCCCGATCCGCACGGTCAGAGTGACAATTATCCACGCTGCTACCATCCCGGCATGAGCGGCGACGGCGAACCTCCCGCGGCCGGCTCACCCGAACTCGATCGAATCGCCACGGTCCCGAACCTCCTCTCGCTGATCCGAATCCTGCTCATCCCCGTGTTCGTCGTGCTTCTCGTGCGGCCCGGAACGGAAGCTGCAGGGCTGATCCTTCTGGCGGTGGTCGTCTCCACGGATTGGATCGATGGCTACATCGCCCGGCACATGGGTCAGGTATCCAATGTCGGGAAGCTTCTCGATCCGATTGCGGACCGGCTGGCGATCGCCGCCGGCCTCATCGCCCTGGTGGTTCGAGACGCATTCCCATTGTGGGCAGCGCTTCTGGTTATCGGGCGCGACCTCGTGGTGATGGTCGCCGGAGGGGCTGTCCTTCTCGCCGTACGGGCACGAATCGACGTTCGATGGATCGGAAAGATCGCAACCTTCGCGCTCATGTGGGCGATTCCCTGGGTCGCGTGGGGGAACTTTCGACTTCCGTTGCACGAGCTCACGTTGCCGGTCGGCTGGGTGGTGTTCTGGGTCGGTATCACGGCGTACTACATCGCCGCGGTGATGTACGCGTTCGACCTGACGAACGCCGTCCGGCGAGCGCGAGCGGTTCAAGCGAATCGAGCGCCGCTATGATTCCGGCATGAGGGCCGTCGTCATGGCCGGCGGCCAGGGCACGCGGCTTCGTCCGCTCACCAGCAATCAGCCGAAGCCGATGCTCCCGATCGTCGGCCGACCGATGATGCAGCACATTCTTCGGTTGGCCCACAACCATGGATTCAACGAGATCGTCGCCACGGTCCACTTCCTGGCGAGCGTGGTGCGGAACTTCTTCGGTGACGGTTCGGACCTCGGGCTTTCGCTGTCGTACGCGACGGAGGAAGAGCCCCTCGGGACGGCTGGAAGTGTGAAGAATGCAGCGCCGCTCCTGGACGAACGTGTCCTTGTCCTCTCCGGCGACTCGGTCACCGACGTGGATCTCACGGAGCTCGTCCAGTACCACGAGAAGAAGGGCGCCGCCGTCACCGTCACGCTGAAACGCGTCAAGGATCCGCTCGAGTTCGGCATCGTGATCACTGACGACGAGGGAAGAGTTGAGCGGTTTTTGGAAAAGCCCGGCTGGGGCGAGGTGTTCAGCGACACGATCAACACCGGCATCTACGTGATCGAACGCGAAGTGATCGACTTGATCCCCGAGGGAGAGGTCGACTTCTCGAAGGACCTGTTCCCCACGCTTCTGGACAAGGGATTTCCCATCTACGGCTACGTCACCGATCGGTACTGGGCCGATGTCGGCAACTTCGACGGATACATGCAGGCTCATCGCGATGTGCTCGACCGGAAGGTGCAGCTCGAGCTGGACGGGTTCGAGGTGCGCCGGGGCGTGTGGTTGGGGAATGGGGCGGAGCTGGATCCCGACGCGGTCGTTCGTCGCCCGGTCTACGTCGGGGAGAACACCCGTGTGGAGGGCGGCGCGACCCTCCGCGACCACACCGTGCTCGGCCGAGGCGTCGCGGTCCGCAGCGGCGCGTTCCTCCACCGCTGCGTCGTCCATGACTACGCCTACGTTGGGCAGTCGGCGAACCTTCGGGGGTGCATCGTCGGGAAGAGCTCGGACGTCATGGCCGGTGCCCGGCTCGAGGAAGGCGTCGTGGTCGCCAACGAATGCCAGATCGGTGAGGGCGCCGTCCTTAATCCTCAGGTCAAGGTCTACCCGTACAAGTCGGTCGATCCCGGAGCGATCGTCTCGGAGTCGATCGTGTGGCAGTCCGGTGGTCCGAAGGGGTTGTTCGGCCAACGCGGAGTCGCCGGGCTGATCAACATCGACATCACACCGGAGAACGCCACCCGGCTGGCTCTCGCCTTTTCCAGCCTGTTTCCCAAGGGGTCGAGAATCGTCGCGTCGCGAGATGCGAGCCGCGCCGCGCGGATCATCAAGCGGGCGATGGTCGCCGGAATCAACGGCGGCGGGACGGACTGCGACGACCTGGAGATAGTGCCCAGCCCGGTGGCCCGGTTCTATGCCCGAACCGGCAGGGCCGTGGGTGGCTTCTCGGTGCAGACGCCGCCGTTCGATCCGGCGTCAGTGGAGATCCAGTTCTTCGACGACCGCGGCCTGGACATCGGGGCTTCGGTCCAGCGGCAGCTCGAACGGTCGTATTACCGCGACGACGTTCGGCGCGCCTTCCACCACGACATCGGGGAACTGAGCTTTCCGGCTCGAGGGCGGGAGTACTACGGGCGCGGACTTCTGGAGTCAATCGATGCGGCCGCCATCCGCGCCCGCAATCCGAAGATCGTCGTGGATTACTCGTGGGGCGCCGCGGCGATCACCGGCGCGGCGGTGCTCGGCCGGATCGGTGCCTCGGTGCTCAGCGTGAACGCCGGCGTCGACGAGGAACGCGTGGTTGCTGCGAAGGAACTGCTGGCGGAGAACTCGGACGCGCTCGCGAAGCTGGTTGCGTCGAGCGGAGCGGAAGTCGGTGCCTTGCTGGAGCCGGGCGGTGAACGCCTTCGGCTCATCGACAGTTCCGGGACCGTCCTCGACGGGAGGACGGCGCTTCTCGCCTACGTGCAGCTGGTCGCACAGTCGCAGCCTTCGCCGCGCGTCGCCCTTCCCGTCGCCACCTCACGCGTTGCCGAGGCCATCCTCGAACGGTATGGCGGCGAGGTCGTCTGGACGCAAATCTCTCCGGCCGCATTGATGAGCGCGGCCGACTCGGACGACGTTCTGTTCGGGGGCGACGAGGGCGGTGGCTTCATCTTTCCCCAGTTCTTGGCGGCCTACGACGCTTTGATGAGCCTGGTGAAGTTGCTCGAGTTGTTGGCCGTTTCGGGTACCACGCTCAAAGAGGTGGTGGAGGCGGTTCCCGCGGCCCACGTGGCGCGACAGGAAGTCCCGACGCCGTGGGAGGCCAAGGGAACCGTGATGCGGCGGATGATCGAACGGCTGAACGGCCAACGAATGGTGACGATCGACGGTGTAAAGACGTTCCGCGGCGACGACTGGGCCCTGGTGATCCCGGACCCGGCGGAGCCACTGGTAAGAGTGTGGGCCGAAGCGGGGACGCCGGAGTCAGCGGAGGCCCTTGCGGCGGAGTTCGCCGCCCTGGTGGAGGAGCTCCGAGCGTGAGCCTCACCAGGGAGCTCCTCGGCGGTGGCGACAAGACGCAGCAGTCCTCGCACGGCCTTCATGTGGCGTTGCCGGACGAAATCCGTGACGGCAAGGTCACCGACGTCTATTTCCTTCGAGGCCGGGAAGTGCTGGTCGCCGAGGGCGAGAATCCGCACGTCGCGGCGGAAGTTCGGGCGGCGTCGCTTCCAGCTGACTGGCCGTGGGCGGTGTTCGCGGGTGCCGAAGAGGCGCTGTGGCTCTTGCAGGGGCACGGCGTCGATGTCTGGACGCTCCCGGAGGGAAGCGTGTTCTTTCCCGAGGAGCCCGTGCTCGTGGTTTCCGGCCGGTACCTCGACTTCGGCGTGCTGGAGACGGCGTTGCTAGGGCTGATCTGCGAGGCGACCGGCATCGCCACCGTGGCAGCAAGAACGAAGCTCGCGGCGCAGGGGAGGCCGGTCTATTCGTTTGGCGCGCGACGAATGCATCCCGCGATCGCGCCGATGATCGAACGTTCCGCGTACGTCGGCGGATGCGATGGGGTCGCCGCGGTGAAGAGTGCCGAGGTGATCGGCGTCGAGCCCATCGGAACCATGGCGCACGCTGTGTTGCTGATGCTCGGCGAGGAACGGGCATGGCGGGCCTTCGACCGCGTCATGGATCCGCGCATTCCCCGTGTCGCCCTGGTCGACACGTTCCGAGACGAGAAGTTCGGAGCGCTTGCGGCCGCGGAGGCACTCGGGCCTCGCCTCGCCGCGGTGAGGCTCGACACGCCCAGTTCGCGGCGCGGCGACTTTGCAGCGATCCTGAGAGAGGTCCGGTGGGAGCTCGACGAGCGAGGCTTCTCCGACGTGAAGATCTTCGTCTCGGGCGGGATCGACGAGGAGAAGATCCTGTTCCTTAATCGCTACGCGGATTCGTATGGAGTGGGCACGTCGATCTCGAACGCGCCTGTGGTCGACTTCGCACTGGACATCGTCGAGATCGAAGGTGAGCCAAAGGCCAAACGGGGAAAGCTGTCGGGCCGGAAGCATCTGTGGGGGTGCCCGAACTGCGGCGAGCGGGGGATCGCGCCGGCGCGATCCAAGCTCGGGGGCTGCCCACGGTGCGGTCACAAGGTGAAGTCGCTTCTTGAACAGCAGTTGTCCGGAGGGGAGCGTAAGGGTCGCGTGCGGTCGGCGCAGGAGGTGCGGGAGCACGCACTCCGCCAAGTAGGAACCGCGCCCGACCCTTTCGCCATGATCCCGTGAAACCGGCCCTGGCGGCCTGACCACTCCCGACAGGTACGAGGAGGAACGATGAACTACCCCGACGATCTGAAGTACACCGAGCAACACGAATGGGCTCGCACCGACGGGAACCGGGTGTGGGTCGGGATCACCGATTTCGCTCAGGACGCTCTGGGCGACGTGGTCTACGTGGACATCCCCGAGGTCGGGACGGAAGTTCGCGCCGGTGAGCCCTTCGGTGAGGTCGAGTCGACGAAGTCGGTGTCCGACGTCTATGCCCCGGTCACGGGAACCGTGACCGCCCGGAACGACGCGCTGGTCGATTCACCGGAGCTCGTCAATCAGGACCCGTACGGGGATGGCTGGATGATCGCAATAGAAGCGGCCGATACGGCGGAGCTCGACCGTCTGTTGACGGCGTCGGCCTATCGGGAGGTGGCGGAGAAGGGGTCACCGGACTCCGAATAGTCTCGACCCCTCGTCGAGGTGGACGCTGGACCGCACCTTGACAGTTCTCGGGAACTCGACAATTCTTGATCCCCCCTGGCGGGGACCCCACGGAGGGCCACGGTGCGGTGCAGCAGGTGCGGAAACGAGAATCCCGAGGGCGCCCGGTTCTGCGCGAACTGCGGTAATCCGCTTCAGGAAGACACCACCATTCGGTTCACGCCGACCGAAGTCGAGGACGACACCGGAGAACGACCCCTTCAGCAGGGGGAGCTCGAACGGGGCCAGGCGCTCCTCGTCGTCCAGCGAGGGCCCAATGCCGGTTCGAAGTTCCTGATCGACAAGGATGTCACGACCACGGGGCGCCATCCTGAGAGCGACATCTTCCTGGACGACGTGACGGTTTCACGGCGCCATGCCGAGTTCCGGCGCCGAGACAGCAAGTTCTTCGTCCATGACGTGGGAAGCCTGAACGGGACGTATGTGAATCGTCAGCGCGTCGACGAGACGCAGCTGGCGAACGGGGATGAGCTCCAGATCGGAAGGTTCAAGCTGACGTTTTACGCGGGGGATTGATGGCCACTCGAAACTACATGTCGATCGGTGAAGTGCTCGTCGCTCTCAAGGCGGAGTTCCCCGACATCACCATCTCGAAGATTCGCTTCCTCGAGGGCGAAGGACTCCTCGATCCCGAGCGCACGCCGTCGGGATACCGGAAGTTCTACAAGGAGGACGTCGAGCGGCTTCGCATGGTGCTCCGGTTGCAGCGTGACGAATACCTCCCGCTGAAGGTCATCAAGGAGCGCCTAGATCAGAAGCGGGAGGACGCGCCACGCGCCCGAAAGAAACCACTCCCGGAACAGAAGGAGGAGGGGCTCGCGCCGCCCGCCACGGGGCTTCAGATGACCGTCGATGAGCTAGCGGCGGCGACGGGGGTCGACGCGTCCCGCATCCAGGAGCTCGAGTCATTCGGGATCGTCTGTTCCCACGGCCTCAACGGCAACCGCTACTACGACGGCGACGACTACCTGGTGGTGTCGATCGTGAAGGACTTCTTCAAGTACGGCATCGAGCCGAGGCATCTGGCCATGTACCGCCACTTCGCCGAGCGAGAAGCGACGTTCTTCGAACAGCTCGTGATGCCGATGCTTCGCCAGAAGAACCCGGATTCGCGGCGAACTGCCGTCGAGAACCTCACCGACCTGACGGCGCTGTCGCGGAAGCTGAAGCAGGCCTTGCTCACTTCAAACCTTCGGCAGTACCTCCAGGCATAGTCGTATCGATGCTGCGTCGCTTCGGTGCGGCCGCGGTCGCGGGCGCGCTCTTCGTTCCGGTCTTCGGTTCGACGACCCTCGCCCAGGAGACGCCGCCGCCGACCCCGGTTCCACCCTTCGGGTCCCCGTCGCCGTTCCCAACGGTTCTCGAGACGCCCAAGCCGACATCGAAGCCACCCAAGGTGTCGGCGCCGTCGGTCGTCCTGGCGGATCTCACCACGGGCCAGGTTCTGTATCGAAAGAACGGCGAGGACCGCCGTCCGATCGCCAGCCTCACCAAGCTCATGACCGCGGTGCTGACGCTTCAGCTCGCCCGTCCCGCCGAAACGGTCAGGGTTGGGCCGGAGGCGGCGGCCCAAACGGGCTCGCGGCTCGGCCTCAGGGTGGGGGAGCGGATCCGGGTCGGCGAATTGCTCTTTGCGCTGCTCTTGCAGTCCTCGAACGACGCGGCCGTTGCGCTTGCCGACCACGTCGCGGGTTCGCCATCACGGTTCATCAAGCTGATGAACCGGCGCGCCGACCGCCTCGGGCTGGACGACACCAAGTTTCTCAGCGCGACGGGACTGGACGACCGGGGCTATTCGACGGCGCTCGACCTCGCCGAGCTCGCCAGGCGCGCGTTCGCGAACCCACGTTTTCGCCGAATCGTCGGCACGAAGTTTCACCGGGTCCCCGCGCCGGGTCCGGGTTCTCGGCGCATCCAGAACCGCAACGTCTTGCTGTGGCTCTACCGCGGGGCCATCGGGGGCAAGTCCGGCTACACGTCTGCAGCTGACTACTGCCTGGTCGTCGCCGCCTCGCGAGGCGGAAGAAGCTTCGTCGCCGTGGTCCTCGGTGCGCCGGAGAACGCCTTCAACGACGCGGCGGCGCTGCTGAATTACGGGTTTGCCGGGTTCCGTTCCGTTCAACTGCTCGAGACCGGCCAACGGCTCGACGTGATTCGCGTTCGCAACCGCCCTGTTCCGGTGATCGCCGGAGCGAGCCTCACTCGACTGGTGCCGACCCGAGCGATGGAGTCCCTCGAGTTTCGCCTCAAGAAGAGTCGGGGTCTCAACCTTCCGATTGCAGCCGGGCAGGTGGTCGGAAAAGAGATCGTGGTCCTTCGTGGTCGGGTCCTCGGCGCGGTGCCGGCGGTGGCGGCGGAGGCGGTGTTCGAAGAGGTATCGCTTTCCGCGATTGGTCCTCCGCGACTCAGGCCGATGCTGCGACTGCTCGAAGAGCTTGGGAGGTCCCTGGTGAAAGCGTTCCTATAATCCGCGGCGTGTCGGACGTTGCGACCGTCCTCTTCTCGGAGCAGGAAATCCGCCGGCGAATCCACGAGCTGGGGCGTGAGATCAGCCGCGATTATGCGGGCCGTTCCCCCGTCCTGATCTCGGTCCTGAAGGGCGCCTTCGTCTTTTTGGCGGACCTGTTCAGAGCGATCGACCTGCCGGTCCGGATCGACTTCATGTCGATCTCTTCGTACGGGATGGGCTCCGAGGAGACCGGCGGCGTCGTCCGCATCCTGAAAGACCTCGACCAGGACATCGGGGGAGAGGATGTCCTGCTGGTCGAGGATATCATCGACACGGGCCTCACGCTCTCGTACCTGATGACGGCGCTGTGGGCTCGGCAACCCAAGTCCCTCGAGGTCTGTACGCTGCTCGACAAGAGTGCGCGGCG
>DATABA010000064.1:0-7661 GCA_036259835.1 Actinomycetota bacterium | reverse complement strand
GCGATGTTTCTCTTGGTCCGGCACCTCACCGCTTCCAGCTGGGCGGCCCTTCTCTCCGGGTACCTGTACGGCTTCTCGTCCTACGTGCTCAGCAAGATGAGCGGCCACCTGAACCTCGCGATGGTATTCGTCCCGCCGCTGGTCCTGTTCCTCGTGCTGCGACGGATCGAGGGCAATCGCGTATCGAAGGCTTTCGTCGCGTTGCTCGCTGCGGCCCTGGTGCTTCAGTTCCTCATTTCGACCGAGGTGTTCTTCACGATGACGGTGTTTGGAAGCCTCGCTCTGGTGCTGGCCTACATCCTCATGCGAGAAGATCGCCGAGCACTTTTGACAGTCGGTCGCGCCATCCTCGCCGCTTACGGCGCGGCGGCCGTTGTCCTGTCCCCGTACCTCTATTACGTCTTTCTGGGACTCTCGCAACCACCGATCTACGACTTCTACTCCACGCTGTTCGTCACTGACCCGCTGAACGTCATTCTTCCGACGCGACTTACGCACTTTGCGTCGAGCCGATTCTCGGACGTTACCGCTCGGTTCACGGGCAACCTTTCGGAGCAAAGCGCCTACCTCGGACTACCACTATCGGTGATCGTGGGGTGGTACGGCGTCCGCCGGTGGCGGACGCAGGGCGGAAAGCTCTTGCTCGCAGTCGTCGGCATCTTGGTCATCGCGACGCTCGGGCCGAAGCTCACCGTCCTCGGGCACCCCACCGTCTTTCTGCCCTGGAAACCCTTCGTGCACGTCCCGCTGGCGAAATACGCGCTGCCCGCGAGGTTCGCTCTCTACATCGCTCTGGCGACCGCGGTGATGGCCGGCATCTGGTTGGCCGACCGGTCGGTTCCACTTTTTGCCAAAGCGCTACTCGTTCCCCTGACGGTGGTTTCGCTCTTGCCCGCGTGGTCCTCGCAAACCTGGGTCACTCCAGCGGTGTCGCCGCCGTTCTTCGGCGCCGGCCTGTACCGCGACCACATCCGTCACGGCGAGACGGTGGTCGTCATTCCATACGGAGACCGTGGTTACAGCATGCTGTGGCAGGTCCAGGCCGATTTCTGGTTCCGGATGGCCGGTGGATACGTCACCGTGGTCCCGCCGAACGAATTCTCGGCATGGCCAATCGTTCGGACCTTCTACACGGGTGCGCTCGTTCCCGATGCGGGGCGGCAGCTCCGGACGTTCCTCGGTGCTCACGATGTCCGCCATGTCCTCGTCGCCGAAGGGGCGGGTGGGCTTTGGGATGCACTCTTCCGAACCATCGACGACCAGCCCCGGTCCGTCGGTGGTGTAACGATCTATCGCGTGCCGGACGCGGTCCTCGAGCGATACGGGGGAGCCACACCTCCCGACTCGAGACGCAGAGGCTGAGCCGGCTCGTCTCTCGTTCGTACCCAAGCGACGAGGCACGCGACCAGGACAAGCGACCGCGCGACCAGCGCGAGCTCCAGGGCGCCCAGCGACGGACCGGTGAACCCGTCGAACCCGGGAACTCCCTGGTCTCGTGACAGCGTGCCGAACCAGCTGAATTGCGTCACAAACACGGCGATGTCGGTGATCTCGAAGGCCACAAACAACCTGACATTCGGAAGTGCCAGCGCGAACCAGGGGAGAAGCCACAGAGAGTATTGCGCCGAGTAGACCTTGTTCGTCAGCAGGAACGCCACGATGAGTGCAAAGGCAAGTGTCCATCTCGGAAAGTCGGGCGTTCGTCGGCGCCGGGCCCACCATGCGACGGCGGCCACGGCGGCGAACGCCACGAGCGAGAGCCCGTTGATCAGATGAGGCGACCACACGCACGTCGTGTTGTCGGTGATTCGATGGCATGCGGCGTACCAGAGGCTGGTGTAGTCCGGAGGCCGGTCGGAATTCAGTGTGAAGAACGTGGCCCATGATTCGCCGGCTGCAACTGCGAACGGAACATTCGTGAGCGCCCAAGCCCCGACCGCCCAGGCCGCGATCTCACCGGCCCGACGCTTCTCACCGTTCTTCCAGCGGGCCTGGCAGAAGGGCAGGACCAGAAGAGCGGGGTAGAGCTTGGCCGCCGTCCCGAGTCCCAGCAGGATGCCGGTTGCCCGGTCTCGTCCGCGAAAGAACGTGAACGTCGCTCCGGTGGCCAACACGATGGCCAGCAGGTCCCAATTGATGAACGCGTACACCAGCAGTGTCGGAGCAAGGGCGAAATAGAGGGCACGGGTACTCGTCATCTGATACAGGAACGTCGCAGCCGCGACTGCCAGAACTGCAAGGAGCGCGGCGTTGACGACGAAGAAGCTTCCCGAGCTGTTTCCTGAGAGCCATCCCGAGAGCCGCATGAAGTACATGGTGAGGACCGGGTATTCGTCGCACGCGGCTGCTCTCTCCGGACACGGGTCGAGGTACGGAAGCCGTCCGGTGTTCATGCGCTCCGTGTGGTAAAGCGGCACGAGGTCGGTGTAGCAGAGCCGGCGATACTGGCGGCCGTCGGACCAGTTCCCGGTGGCACAGGGCGCCTTCTGCAGGAGCCCCAACGCCAGGACGGCGATCGTGGCTGCCAGAACAGCGGTCAGCGAAAGGGTGCCGACGGCGCGAGCGGTTCCTGGCGCCTTCATGCCCGAATTATCCGCCGGGCGTTACGGAATTCGGGCGGTCACGTCGTTCGATGAATGGAATTTAGCGATACGAATGCGCCTCGTCGGGGAACTCGCGGGTCGCCACTTCGTCGCGGAAGGCCTGAACCGCTCTGGTGATCTGGGCCCGCAGGTTGGCGTAAGGCTTGGCGAACTTCGGATACTTGCCGCTGCCCAGCCCGAGGAGATCGGTCAGAACCAGGACCTGTCCGTCGCAGCGTGGCCCGGCTCCAATCCCGATCGTGGGGACCGACACGGCGTCGGTGATCTCGGCAGCGACGCCTTCGGGGATTCCTTCCAGGACCAGCGAAAAGATCCCCGTCTTCTCCAGGGCCTGAGCTTCGTTGAAGAGTCGCCGGGCGTCCTCTTCGGACCGTCCCTGGACGCGGTACCCGCCCATGGCGTGGACCGACTGCGGCGTCAGCCCGATATGTCCCATCACGGGGATTCCGCGGTCGACCAACGCTGCGGCCAGGTCGAGCATCGGCCCCTCGATCTTGACCGCGTGAGCGCCCCCCTCCTTCAGGAAGCGCCCCGCGTTCCGAATTGCCTCGTCCGTCGACACCTGATACGACAGAAAGGGCATGTCGCCCACGATCAGGGCGTTTTTGGCGCCCCGTGCAACCGCCTTGGTGTGGTGCAGCATTTCGTCCATCGTCACAGGGAGCGTGGTTTCGTACCCCAGGACGTTTTGGGCCAGCGAGTCGCCGACCAGGATGACCGGCACTCCCGCCTCATCAAGGATCTGGCCGGTCGGGAAGTCATAGGCGGTGAGCATGATGAATCGCTCGCCGCGTTCCTTGAAGGCCCGGATATCTCGAACGGTGGTGGCCATGGCTCGCGCCTCCCTTCGAAGTGCACGGCTCTCTGGTGGAAGTGTAGCCGAGTCGTGTCAGACCCTACTCCTACCATGCGGCGGGATGAGGCCGGAGGCCGTTTGATGTCGCTGATACGATTGGAGCGCGAACTCCTGCTCCCACGGGGGGCCGTTCAGACCAGAGGAGGGTCCGTGCGAACGTACGAGATCATGCTCATCCTGCCCCCGGACGCCGACGACCGGGCGGTGACGGGTCTTACCGACCGGATTTCGTCGATCGTCGGCGACCGCGGGGGAGAAGTGCAGCGGGTCAACCGGTGGGGGAAGCGACGCCTCACCTACGAGATCCGCCGCCAAACCGAAGGTTTCTACGTGATCGTCGAGTGCGCGGCCGACCCCGGCATCATCAAGGAGCTGGATCGCGTGCTCGCTCTGGCCGACGAGGTCTTGAGGTTCAAGATCGTCGTGCGTCCCGAGGTGCCCTCCCGGGAGGCGGGAGCGGCGTAGGTCCTTCCCCCTCTTCGGCACGCCATCGGCCGAAGAGCGGCATGAACGAGGGTGGTGATGAAGATGGCACAGGACAATCAGGTCATGATCGTGGGGAACGTGACCCGTGACCCCGAGCTTCGGTACACGCCGAACGGGGCTGCGCTGGTCAAGTTCGGTGTGGCGGTCAGCCGGCGCGTCCGGGACGAGTCCGGACAGTGGAAAGACGCCGACACGTCGTTCTTCGACGTCACGGCGTGGAGGACCCTGGCCGAGAACGTCGCGGAGTCCATCACGCAGGGCAGCCGCGTGGTCGTCGTTGGAAGGCTTCGGACGAACTCGTGGGAGACCCCGGAAGGAGAGCGGCGGTCGAAGGTCGAGATCGAGGCCGAGGAGGTCGCTCCCAGCCTGAAGTGGGCGACGGCAAAGGTGGAACGACAAGGAGGAAGAGGAGCGGCATCGCCTGACTGGTCGGAGAACGTTTCGGTTGGGGTGGGCGGTCCGCAGGAGGAAACGCCAATCGATGCCTAAGGGACAGAGAAAGCGGCGGGAGAAGGAAGAGAAGGGCTGGCAGAAGAAACAGCGCAAGAAGTTCTGCGTCTTCTGCAAGGACAACATCGCCTACGTCGACTACAAGGACGTCATGCTGCTGCGGAAATTCGTGTCCGACCGTGGCAAGATCCGAGCCCGCCGGGTTACCGGGAACTGCGCACAGCACCAGCGCGAGGTGGCCACAGCAGTAAAGAACGCCCGCGAAATGGCGCTGCTGCCGTACACCGCTCGATGAGGATCATCCTGCAACGCGCCGTCGAGAAGCTCGGCGCGCCGGGTGACATCCTGGAGGTCGCGGACGGCTACGCCCGCAACTTCCTGATTCCGAAGGGAATGGCGGCCCCTCCTTCGAAGGGGGCCATTCGGCACGCTGCACGACTGCGGCAATCGCATCAGAAGCGGGTCAAGGCGACGCTGGATGAAGCGAATGCTACCGCGCAGCGCCTGTCGGCGAAGCCCGTACGGGTGGCCGCCAAAGCCGCCGAAGGCGGCCGCCTCTTCGGAAGCCTTCCCGCGCACACCCTGGCCCAGGAGATCGAGAAGGCAACCGGTGTGGCGGTCGACCGCCGCCACGTCGATCTTCCTCAACCCATCAGAAGCCTGGGCACGCACGAGGTCGCCATCCACCTGCATCCCGAGGTCATCGCTACGGTGACGTTGGAGGTCGTCGAGAAGTAATCCCGTCGCGTGAAGACGCTCCCGCACGGGTTTTGGCTGGTCGGGGAGTGTCGGTGGCGACATCTACGATGCCGATCATGGCGTCCGAACGTGACCGACAACTTTGGCTCGGCGTACCTGCAGGTCACGGCCAGTATCGACAGCGTTTCCACTGCCTGCTCACAGTCGTTCCGCCTAGATCTTCAGAGCAGTTTGCCGCTACTTTCCCGCGCGACAGAGGGGAGGGTGATGGCCAGAACGGCTGAGGAGGTACGACGGTCCCGACCCGAGCGGGTGCCGCCTCACAATCTGGAAGCCGAAGAGTCGGTGCTCGGCTCCATGATGCTGTCCCCCGAAGCGATCGCCGCCGTCGTGGAGGTCCTCAAGCCGGAGGACTTCTATCGACCGGCGCACAAGAAGATCTACGACGCAGTTCTGAGCATCTACGCCCGAGGCGAACCCGTCGATGCCATCACGTGCGTTGAGGAGCTGAAGCGCAGTCACACGCTCCAGGAGGTCGGCGGTCCGTTGTACGTCTACAACCTCGTGGAGACGGTCCCGACGCCTGCCAGCGCGGGGTATTACGCGCGCATCGTCGGGGACAATGCGTTGCTTCGCCGGATGATCGACGCCGCGTCGCGGATCATGGCGACGGCGTACGCGGTCCCGGATGACCCTCGGAAGGCGGCAGACGAGGCCGAGGCCCTCATGTATGGCGTGGCGCGCCAAGAGGAACAGGACCAGGTCGTCCCCCTGCGGGATCTGGTCGACGAAAGCATCGCCGCGCTCGAACACATCCAACAGCGCGACAGCGACTTCTCCGGCGTGCCGACGGGCTTCGTCGACCTGGACGAGCTTCTCTCGGGAATGCAGCGCGGGAACCTGATCATCATCGCGGCCCGGCCCGGTGTCGGGAAGTCGTCGCTGGTCACGAACATTGCCCGCAACGTCGCGGTGGACGAGAACCCCGTGGCGATGTTCTCCCTCGAGATGTCGAGGTTCGAGATCGGCATGCGCTTGTTATGCGGAGAAGCGAAGGTCCCGTGGGACAAGGTTCGATCGGGACGCGTGGCCACCGAGGAATGGAGCCGGATCGTGGAGGCCGCCGAGGTCCTCCACGAGGCTCCGCTGTTCATTGTCGATTCGGGCAACGTGACGATCGTCGACATTCGAGCCAAGGCTCGAAGGATGGCGTCGAGCCGCCGCGGCCTGGGGCTCATCATTGTGGACTACCTCCAGCTCATGTCGGGACCCGGGCGAGCCGAGAACCGCCAACAAGAGGTCGCGGAGATCAGCCGCTCATTGAAGCTCCTGGCGAAGGAGCTGGACGTCCCAGTGCTTGCGGTGTCACAGCTCAACCGGAACCCGGAAACCCGAGCCGACAAGCGGCCCCAGCTGTCGGACCTGCGTGAGAGCGGAAGCCTGGAGCAGGACGCCGACGTCGTGATGTTCATCCACCGGGACGACTCCGACGATCCGCAGGTCAAGGGCAAGGCCGACATCATCGTGGCCAAGCACCGGAACGGCCCCACCGCCACCGTACCGCTCACCTTCCTCCCGCACCTGACGCTGTTCCGGAACGCGGCGAGAGGGGTGCAATGATGAGGCGTGCGTCGCTCCGCTGCTCTTTCCGTCCCAAAGCCCGCGTTCGTTCGCGAGGTGCATCGGCGGCTCACGACGACGTACGGGCCGCTGGACGCGCCGCGGAGGCTCGACCCACTGGAGGAGCTCATCCTCACGGTCTTGTCGCAGAACACCAACGACCTCAACCGGGATCGCGCGTTCGCAGCCATGCGAGCGCGCTTTCCGACATGGGAGGCGCTCGCCGACGCTGCAGAGCCCGAGCTGGAAGAAGCCATTCGACCCGGCGGCCTGTCGAACATCAAGGCTCGAAGGATCCTGGCGATTCTCGAGGAGATCCGCGACCGCGAGGGGGGTTCGCTCGATCTCTCATGGATGCAGGACGCTTCGGCGAAGCGGGTCGCCTCGTACCTGCTTTCGCTACCAGGAGTGGGTCCCAAGACGGTAGCGTGCGTTCTCGCGTTCTCGCTGGGGCGTCCGGCGCTCCCCGTCGATACCCACGTCTACCGCGTCGGTCTTCGGCTGGGGTTCTTCGGACCGGAGACCGACGCTGTCCGGGCGCACGCCGTTATGGAGAAGCTGGTCCCACCGCGGCTCCGGCTGACGCTGCACGTCGGGATGATCCGCCATGGACGTGCCATCTGCCGGGCCGGCCGGCCTGCCTGTGAAGTGTGCCCCCTTCAGGATGTGTGCCCGTCAGCGGCTCGTTTCCTGTCCGAGTCTGGAGCAAGGGACAGGGCTCGACGCCGAGGCGTTCGTGGTCAGACCGGGGTCGAGGAGCCGATAAGGTGGAGCGGATGAGGGGAATCGAACCCCCGCCTCGAGCTTGGGAAGCTCGCGTTCTACCACTGAACTACATCCGCGAGGCAGCACGATTGTAGCCGCGCCCCCATGATCCTGTCCGACCGCTCCATTCGCGAAGAGATCTCGAAGGGTCGAATCGAGATCGATCCCTTCGACGACGCGTG
>DATABA010000063.1:0-4600 GCA_036259835.1 Actinomycetota bacterium | reverse complement strand
CGTGTCCTTACGCCGCCCGAGCGCTCGGTCGATCCCGGCCCCGAGCCGGTCGAGGCCGAAGAAAGCGCTGACGCGGGCCGCCGGGCGCAGGACCACCAGGGCCGCGGTGCGACGAATCCCCAGGGGAGAGGCCTCGGCCGTTCGAAGAAGCGCCGGACCGGCGGCGACCAGCCACAGCCCGAAACAGACGAACCCGATAACGAGAACGCGACCGGCTGGACCGACCTGACGCGACGGCCGGACACGATCCGGACGACCGTCGAGGGTTAGCCGCGCTCCTCCTCGACGCCGCCGGGTCTGCATGCCAAGCCGCCGGGGCGGGCGGCGCTTCCGGGGACGAGGCGGCCGAAACGGCAACGGCACCAGCAGCCCACCACCGGATTCGTCCTCCTCGACCTGCCGTTGTGGCTGAACTCGCACGGCCATCGCTCTAGAACCGGAAGTAGATGAAGGGCGCGACCCCTTGCGGGCCGACACTCGTGATCAGGAAGAGGACCCCCGCGAGGACTGCGCCCTGGGCCACCGGTCGAAGCTCCGAGAACCAGTCCTGAATCCGTTCCGGCACTTCCCTCGACGCGAACTGAACGGCCAGCATGAGCGCGATGACCAGGACGAGCAGCGGCGTGACCGCCGGGGCCGATCCGAACGCCGTGAACAGCCGTCCCAGCATGTGCAGCGCGGTTCCGATCGAGTCCGCCCGGAAGAACAGCCATCCCAGGCACACCAAATGGAACGTGGCCACGCACTGGAGGGCTCGAGCCCGTGGCGTTTCGTCGGGTGGTGGAAGCCCACGCTCCCCCCGGCGCTTCCGCCGCTGCCGACCAGCGGCGAGACCGATGCCATGGAAGAGGCCCCACGCCAGGAAGGTCCACCCCGCGCCATGCCACAAACCACCCAGCGCCATGGTGAGGACGATGTTTCGAACGGTCTGCGCTTCGGATCCCCGAGAACCGCCAAGCGGGATGTACAGGTAGTCGCGCAGCCATCGAGACAGCGTCATGTGCCACCGTCTCCAGAAGTCCTGAAGCGAGCGAGCGGTGTACGGAGAGTCGAAGTTCTGCGGGAACTCGACCCCCATGAGCAGTGCGACCCCAATCGCAATGTCCGTGTAGCCGCTGAAGTCGGCGTAGATCTGGATGGCGTAGCCGTACACGGCGAAGAGAATCTCGAGAGACGAATGTGCGCCCGGCGCACCGAACACCGGGTCGACGATCTGCTGCGCCAGGAAGCTGGAGATCACGACCTTCTTGAACAGACCGCCGAAGATCAGGTACGCGGCCCGGCTGTAATCGATGCGCTTGGGGTCACGCCTTCGCCGGATCTGCGGAAGCAGCTCGTGCCCTCGGACGATCGGGCCCGCCACCAGATGGGGGAAGAACGAGAGGTAGACGGCGAAGTCGAGCCACCCGGCCGGCTTCAGGTCGCGCCGGTAAACGTCCACGACGTAGCTGACCGCCATGAACGTGTAGAAGGAGATGGCCACCGGCAGCGCGAACTGGAGCACGGGCAATGGCATTCGAACGCCAAAGAAATTGAAGCTGTTATGCAGGTTCAGGCTGAGGAAGCCGTAGTACTTGAACCAAACCAGGAGGCCCAGCACCAACGTGAGGGTCGCCACGAGGAGCCGTTTGCGATCTTTCTTCGACCGTCTCTTGGAGATCGCAACCGCTCCGGCCTGGGCGAAGACCGTTGAGGCGCCCAGCAGGAAGATGTAGTGCCAATCCCACCAGGCATAGAAGACGTAGCTGGCAATAACCATAAACGTCTTCCATAGCTTTCGATAAGGGTTCAGCAGCCAGTGGGCGAGGAAGACGATGCCAAAAAAGATGGCGAAATCTATTGTCGGGAAGAGCATCTGTTCGGTTCTCCCCGCTTACGCGTCCTCGCCGCTCCCAACTGCCTCCGATCGGGGCACGTGCCGTCCCCCGGGAACGGCCCCGGGGGGCTGGGGAAGTTGGCTGCATCCTAGCGTTTCGCCGGCCCCAGGGGAACCCGCCTTAAGCTTGAGAGCGGAATCGAGGAGCAGCGGATGGCGACGCCTGGCACGAGAACCGAGACGGACAGCATGGGGCCGATCGAGGTCCCTGCCGACCGCTACTGGGGCGCTCAGACGCAGCGCTCGCTCGAGCACTTCTCGATCGGCGAGGACCGGATGCCTGTCGAGGTGATCAGGGGCTTCGGCATCCTCAAGAAGGCGTGCGCGCTGGTGAACGCCGAAATCGGCAAGCTCCCGAAGGGCAAGGCCGACCTCATCGTGGCCGCCGCCGACGAGGTGATCCACGGGAAGCTCGACGACCACTTCCCGCTATTCGTTTGGCAGACGGGGTCGGGGACGCAGTCGAACATGAACGCGAACGAGGTCATCGCGAACCGCGCCATCGAGATGGCGGACGGCGAGCTCGGAAGCAAGCGGCCGATCCACCCGAACGACGACGTCAACATGTCGCAGTCGTCGAACGACACTTTCCCCACCGCGATGCACATCGCCGCGGCGCGATCGCTGGTGGAGCAGTTGGTTCCATCTGTTCGGGCGCTTCGCGACGCGCTTGCGGCCAAGGCAGAGGAGTTCGGGGGCATCGTGAAGATCGGGCGGACGCATCTTCAGGACGCGGTTCCGCTCACACTTGGTCAGGAGTTCTCCGGATACGTTGCCCAGCTCGACGCTGCGATCCGCCGGATCGAACAGGCCCTTCCCGAGCTCTACGAGCTGGCCATCGGCGGCACCGCCGTCGGTACGGGGCTGAACTCGCCGGCTGGCTTTGGAGAGAGCGTCGCCGCGAAGGTCGCCGACCAGACCGGCCTGCCGTTCGTCTCGGCGCCGAACAAGTTCGCCGCGCTGGCCGCGCACGACGGAATGGTGCACGCACACGGGACCATTCGTACGCTTGCGGTGGCCCTCATGAAGATCGCGAACGATATTCGGTGGCTCGCTTCGGGCCCCCGCTCGGGCCTCGGCGAGCTGGAGCTGCCGGAGAACGAGCCCGGCTCCTCGATCATGCCGGGGAAGGTCAACCCGACCCAATCCGAAGCCATGACCATGGTGTGCACGCAGGTGTTCGGAAACGACGTCGCCATCACGGCGGCGGGCTCGCAGGGGAACTTCGAGCTGAACGTGTTCAAGCCGGTGATCCTGCGGAACTTCCTGCACTCCGCCCGGATCCTGGCCGACGCCTGCGAGACGTTTCGTGAGTACGCGGTGGAGGAGATCCGCCCGCATCGCGAGCGGATTGCCGAACTCGTGGAGCGTTCGCTCATGCTGGTCACCGTGCTCACCCCGAAGATCGGGTACGACAAGGCCGCAGAGATTGCCAAGAAGGCGCACCACGAAGGGACAACGCTGAAGGACGCGGCGCTCGACCTCGGCTATCTAAGCGAGGCGGAATTCGACGAGCTGGTCCGCCCGGAGAAGATGGTTGGCCCAGACCAGGAAGCCTAAGAAGAACACCTTGCCCGGCAAGATCGCCTTCGTCCTGGGTGGAGGCGGCCACATGGGCGCCCATGAGGTCGGGATGCTTCGAGCGCTCCTCGAGCACGGCATCAAACCGGACCTGGTGGTCGGAACGTCCATCGGAGCCCTGAACGGCGCGGGGATCGCCGCCGAGCCATCCCTTTCCACCGTGGACAAGCTCGAAGCGGTGTGGCTCAACCTGGGGCGCGACGTCATCCTGGGCAACCCAATCTTCTCCGGGGCCGCGAACCTGGTTCGGCGACGGACGTATCTCCATTCGAACAGGCGGCTGCAGGACCTGCTCGAGCGGATGCTTCCGGTGAGGACGTTCGAGGAGCTCCAGGTTACGTTTCAGTGCGTCGCCGCGAACATCGAACGCGCGGTTGAGCACTGGTTCTCCGAGGGACCGCTCGTCCCAGCAATCCTCGCCTCGGCCGCCGTCCCGGGAATCCTTCCGGTGGTCGAGATCAACGGCGAGCACTTCATGGACGGCGGCATCGTCAACAGCATCCCGATCGAGCGGGCGATCCACCTCGGAGCCACGGAGCTCTACGTCCTCCATGTGGGGCGGGTCGAGCACTCGCTGAAACCACCGACGAACCTGCTGCAGACGGCGATGATCGCGTTCGAGGTCGCCCGGCGGCATCGGTTCTTTCGCGACATGGCATCACTTCCCGAAGGAGTGACGGCCCACGTTCTCCCGACGGGCGAGAGAGAGCCCGCCAGATACGACGCCTTCTCGCAGCTTCGATACAGGGACTTCTCCGCGGTCCGCCGGCGGATCGCACAGGCGCACCGAACGACCAGCGAGTACCTGGAGCGGTTGTCGGAGCACCGCTGATGCCGGTCGCGCCCAAACTGATCAGGCGCCTGGTCATCATCCCGCTGGTCTTCGTTCTCGAGGTTGCGCTCGTTGTGATCTCTCCCGTAGTGGTGCTGCTCGCGGCGTTGGTCGACGTCGTGCTTCGAGGGCCCTGGCGTACGGTTCGGCTGGTCGCCGTTGGTCTGACTGTCGTGCTATCGGAAATCACGACGGTGGCGCTCCTGTTCTTCCTGTGGATGGCGAACCCGTCACGAAGGGCGCTGCGATCCGAACGGCTGCAGAATGCGCACTACGAGGTGTTCCGTTGGTGGCTCGGGACCATGTACCGG
>DATABA010000062.1:0-2051 GCA_036259835.1 Actinomycetota bacterium | reverse complement strand
TTGCTTGCGGATCTCATCGAGGCTGGCGTCCGGGTCCCACTTGAGGGCGAACGGTTCGATTCCGCGCTCGCGAAGCCGGTCGGCCTTCTGACGTCGCGCCGCAATGCTCTCCGCCAGCCGCCCTCGAGGCTCCTCACTCATCTGCTGCGGTGTTCTTGTCGAAGATCAGGCGAAGCCCTTCCAGCGTGAGCCATGGTTCCAAATGGTCCACGGTCTCGCAGAGTGGGACGACGAGGTCCGCCAGCCCACCGGTCGCAACCACGGTGGCGTGACCGCCGAGCTCCTTTTGCATCCTCTCCACCATGCCATCCACCTCGGCCGCCGTCCCGAACACGAGGCCCGATCGAAGGGCATCGATGGTGTTCCTGCCGATCAACGATCGTGGAGGACTGAGCTCGACGCGGGGGAGACGAGCGGTCGCCTGGAACAGGCCGGTCGCCGCGACCTTCACGCCCGGAGCGATGGCTCCACCGAGGTACTCCCCTCCTTCGGAGATCGCGTCGTACGTGGTGGCAGTCCCGAAGTCGACCACGATGCAGGGGCCGCCGTACTTGCTGAACGCCGCCAGCGCGTTGACGATTCGGTCCGGTCCGACCTCGCGCGGGTTCTCCGTGTGAATGGAGATGCCGGTCTTGATCCCCGGCTCCACCACGACCGGGTCGAAGTAGAAATAGCGAGAGACCATTTCGCGAAGCGCCTGGGTCTGGTCCGGCACGACGCTCGAGATGGCCACTCCCGTGATCTGCCGGGAGAACGACAGATCCTGCTGCTGCAGGAAGCCTCCGAACAACAACGCCAGCTCGTCGGCCGTTCGGGCCCCGGCCGTGGCGAATCGCCATTGCCACTCGAGCTTCTCTCCGTTGAAGACGCCGAGCACCGTCTGGGTGTTGCCGACGTCGACCGCGAGCAGCACTACCGACCCTCCTGTTCAGGCTGCTCCGTATTCTGCCCGTTCCATCCCGGCTCCCACGGGAGCAGCAGGTTGTCGATCAGGCGGGCCGGGCCGATGCGCGCGGCGACGAGCGCACGGGCCGGGCCGGACACGGTCTCCACGTCTTCCCACGTGGAGTCGTCGACGATCGCCACGTAATCGATACGAGCCCGCGTTTCAGCGCCGATCCTTCGTGCCATTTCGGCCTTCAAGACGCCGGCCCGGCGCTCACCGGTGCGAACCAGCGACGCCGCGATGGAAAGGGCATCGAACAGGACGGGTGCCGCCCTGCGGTCCTCCGGCGACAGGTAGGAGTTCCGCGACGAAAGCGCCACGCCGTCGATCTCGCGGACTGTCGGACAGCCGATCACCTCCACGGGAACGTCGAGGTCGGACACCATTCGACGAACCAGGGCAAGCTGTTGCGCGTCTTTCTCGCCGAAGTAGGAGCGGGACGGGCCAACCATGTTGAACAGCTTGGCCACGACGGTCAGGACGCCCCGGAAATGGCCGGGGCGAGACGCGCCTTCCAACCGGTCGCCCAGCGGCCCGGGATCCACCGTGACCAGCGGCGGGCCCGCACGGTACATCTCTTCCTCGTCAGGACAGAACAGGACATTGGTTCGGAGCGACTCGGCGACGGCTCGGTCACGGTCGAGCGTCCGGGGATAGGCGGCGAGGTCTTCGCCCGATCCGAATTGAAGGGGATTGACGAAGATGGACAGCGCGACGAAGGCCGTTTCGTCCCGAGCGCGCTTCAGGAGCCTTGCATGGCCCTGGTGCAGGGCGCCCATGGTGGGGACGAACCCGACGGACTCGCCTCGCGATCGAGCTTCCACGCACGCCTGACGGAATCGCTCTGCGGAAGAAATCACTTCCATCGCGACAGCTCCTGCTCGATCCGTTCGCGATCCGCATCCGCGATGTTCCGCGCGCCGGTCGCGAGCCGAAGCGCCAATCGGGCCAGATCGACGTATGCGGCGAGGGCCTCGGGCGCGTGCTCGGCCAGCGCTTCCAGGTTTCGCCGCACCGCCCCCGCATCGCCTCGAACGGCAGGCCCGGTCAGAGCGTTTGCGGGTCCCTCGGCGAGGGTCCGGTCCAGAACGGCGGTGGCAAGTGG
>DATABA010000061.1:0-3528 GCA_036259835.1 Actinomycetota bacterium | reverse complement strand
AGGCGGTCATGCCAGAAATCTTTCTCATCGGACAGGTCAGTGTGGCAGCCAGACTCCTTTACGTCCTGTACCTGGCCATCGCCCTGCTGATTGCGCTCGTCTTGCACGAGTTCGCGCACGCCTTCATGGCCTACCGACTTGGCGACTACACGCCTCGGCTCTCCGGACGGATGAGCCTGGATCCTCGCCGGCATGCCGATCCCTTCGGGAGCGTGCTTCTCCCGGGAATCTTGTTGCTGCCCAGGCTCTTTGGGGCTGCTCTGTTTCCCGTCTTCGCCTACGCCAAGCCGCAACCGCTCAACCCGTCGAACTTGCGCAACCCCGACACGCACCCGGTGGTGGTCGCGGTGGCCGGAATCGTGATGAATCTGCTCGTTGCTTTCGCCTTCGCCGGTCTCTTCCACCTCGCCGCGGCGGCCGAACTCGATGAGCTGGGGCGGTTCCTACAGGCCGGGTTGACCGTGAACATCACGTTCGCGGTACTGCATCTGATTCCGTTTCCACCGCTGGATGGCTCACGAATCCTCGCACGGTTCCTCTCCGGACGCGCTCGTGAGCTCTACCTGAGCTGGGATCCGTATGGCGCGCTGTTCATCCTGGTGATCTTCTTCATCTTCCCCGGGCCGATCTTCGCGTTCGTGCGCATCATCGGCGGCGGCATCTGCTCGATGCTTGGAGTATCCGTCTGCGTGTAACAGCCGCAGGAATGCGAGAGGTGATTGAACGAGGCAATTGGCGCCCATACCATGACTGACATCGAAGCGGTCCAATCCCTTCAAGACGCGGCTGGTCCAGACATGGCCGAGACCGAACAGCCCAACGAATTCGTCGTCGAACTGCCCCTGTATTCGGGGCCGTTTCGGATGTTGGCCGGCCTCATCGTGGATCAGAAGGTCGACGTCTGCGATGTCCCTGTGGCGAAGGTCACGGAGGCCTTCCTGGCACACGGAATCGACGCGATGGCCGGGTGGACGCTGGAGGAAACAACGTGGTTCGTCGCGACGTGCGCGGCGCTGCTCGAGCTGAAGGTAGGACGCCTCCTTCCGCGCGCGGCACCGGACTCGGAAGAGGACTTGCTGGACGGCGTGTCGCCGGACCTGGTCTACGCGCGAAGCCTGGAGCTCACGGCGTTTCGACACGTCGCCCGGCGCCTGGCGGAGCTCATGGAGCAGGCCGCGCTCATGGTTCCTCGCACCGCGGGACCGCCCACCGAGTTCGCTCATCTCTATCCAGACGTCATGGAAAAAGTGACCCCCGAGGCGCTGCAACGGATGGCCGCCACGCTCCTGGCGCCCAGCCGAGATCTGGATCTCTCGCACGTCACGCCCATCCGGGTGTCCCTCTCCGACGCGTTGTCCGAGGTGGAGGACCGCCTCCAGCAGAGCGGGGAGGTTCGGTTCAGCGAGCTCGTCCAGAACCGCGCCGAGCGCATCGAAATCGTCATTCGGTTCCTGGCGCTGTTGGAGCTATATCGGGAGGGGAAGGTCGATCTCACTCAGGCCGAACGGTTCGGCGACATCCGCATCCGCTGGGAGCATGCCCGCGCGGCCGACGGCAACGGCTCGAGAGGAGGATGAGGGAGTGACGCCGGAGGCGCGAAGAGCGATCGAGGCCATCCTGTTCCTGGCGGATGAGCCGCTGGCGGCGTCGACGCTGGCTCAAGCGGTGGAACTGGGACGCCGGGAGGTCGAGGAACTGCTCCGAGAGATGGCCGAGGACTATCGCGCCCGCGATTCAGGAATCGTCCTTTCGGAGGTCGCCGGTGGGTGGCGGCTCATGACCAGTCCAGACGCCGCGCCGTTCGTCGAGCGGTTCGTGCTGTCGTCGCGACACACCAGGCTGACGAAGGCTTCGTTGGAGACCCTGGCCATCGTGGCGTACAAGCAGCCCGTCACCCGTCATCAGGTGTCGAGCATTCGTGGAGCGGACTCCGACGGGGTGTTGCGAGCCCTGGCAGAGCGCGGTCTGATCGAAGAAGTGGGCCGCAGCGATGGACCGGGTCGCGCCGTCCTCTACGGCACCACTCCCGAGTTCCTGGAGCGTCTCGGGCTGCCGTCCCTGGCCGAACTGCCGCCGGTTGCGCCATTGTTGGGGGCGGATGGGGGAGACGCGGCCTAAGGAGGAACGTCTTCAGCGCACGCTGGCCCGAGTGGGATACGGCTCGCGTCGAAGCGTCGAAGACCTGATTCGTGAAGAACGGGTTCGGATCAACGGCCGAATCGCCGTGCTCGGCGACCGCGTCGATCCGAATACAGACCGAATCACCGTGGACGGCGCGCTCATCCCTGCGAATCCGGAGCTCAGATACTTCGCCTTCAACAAGCCGCGTGGGGTGACCACCACACTTCGCGACCCTCACGCAAAGAGAGCACTGACCGAGTTTTTGCCGCCCGGACCCCGGGTGTTCCCGGTGGGACGGCTGGATCGTGATTCCGAAGGCCTTCTCTTGCTCATGAACGACGGCGAGTTGGGGAGGCGCCTCCAGCACGCTCGATTCGGCGTTGAGAAGGAGTATCTGGTGGAGGTCGACGGCGCGTTGACCCAGCCGGCGCTCCGGCAGCTGACAGAAGGGATCGAACTGGATGACGGACCGGCGAAAGCTCTGAAGGTCCATGGGCTGTCCCGGGCACGCGGCCGCTCATCGGTGTTCGTCGTGCTCGGTGAGGGTCGAAAGCGTCAGCTCCGACGAATGCTCAGCGCGGTTGGTTTCCCGGTCAGGCGCCTGGTCAGAGTTCGAATCGGCCCGATCAAGCTGGCCCGGTTGGCACCGGGGGAGGTTCGCCCGCTGGACCCAGGCGAGGTCTCCGAGCTCTATCGGATGACTGGTCTGGACCGAGCCGCGGTCGGGTCGTCGAAGGACGACAGATCGAAATAGCGACCCGTGGGCATGTGCCCGTGGCATCCTGTCTCGGATTGCCATGACCTCTCGAGCCCAGCGTCGCCCGATCATCGCCATCGACGGCCCCGCCGGGGCGGGAAAGAGCACGCTGGCGCGCCGGCTCGCCGTTTCGCTTGACCTGCCGTACATCAACACGGGACTGATGTATAGAGCGCTGACCCACCGGGCGCTCACGGAGAGGATCGAAGTCGAGGACGAAGACCGCCTCGCGGGTGCTGCGCGCGCCATTCGCTTCGCGATTCAAGCGGATGATCCGGATCAGCTCGCCATCGACGGATCGACGTCGGTGGATGCCCTGATGTCGCCGGCGGTCGAGGCACGAGTCTCAACCGTGTCTGGGCACCCTTCGGTTCGAACCGTGCTCCGAGCCCGGCAGCGGGATCTTGGCGCCGATGGGAGCGTGATGGAAGGGCGAGACATTGGAACCGTGGTCTTCCCGGACGCCGACGTCAATATCTTCCTGCTGGCGGCTTCGGACGTGCGGGCAGGTCGTCGTGCACGGGAAGAGGGACGAGGGGCCCAGGCTGCCGAGACGGTCGGCATTCGCGACGAGATGGACGCGCGAACGAATCCGTTCATTCCTGCGCCGGATGCATTCGTGATCGAAACCACGAATCTGACGCCGGATG
>DATABA010000060.1:0-30840 GCA_036259835.1 Actinomycetota bacterium | reverse complement strand
GGCGGGCCTCACTCATTGCTCGTCGAATCAAGTCGCCGTGCTGAGGGCCGGCTTCCGATGCTGTTCCCGAGCTCGAGCGAGCCCAGGCACCAGTGGGGAGATTCGGTCGTCGGACCCGTAGATCAACAGCGCGAGCATCGCTCCGTAGATCGGCAAGTGGCCGATCAGCTCGCTTGGTCCCAGGAAGAACAGCGTCGCGTTGAACGGGACGCCAGCCAGGATCACCGCCACTTGCGGGACGGACCCGGAGAGGATCAGAAGGCCGAACAGCAGCTCGATCGCCCCGGCCACACGGATGAACGCGAGTTCGCCTCCGGGCAAGCCGAGGACCTGGAAGAGGTTGAACGCCGGATGGTCGTCGAGAAAGGCAACGGCCAGCGCGGGACGCGCCAGCTTTTCGGTAAACGCCAGGACAATAAGCGACACGCCAACCAGTGCTCGCAGCGCCAGCAGCGCGTTCGCCTGACGTTCCGGCGAAGCGGAGACCCTGCCGCCCGGGCTGTCCTCCGGTGGAAGGATCGTCAGGAAGAGCGCAACTCCGAGGAGATCCACCCGCTCGACAATCGGGACAACGCCGTAATGAAGCATCCCCAGGGGACCGGCCACCACCAACAGGGCTGCGGCGGGCCGCACGCGGAAACCCGTGATCAGCCACACGCCCGCCAGTCCTTCGACAATGGCGAGCGCTGAGCCGAACGGGCTATCGGAGAGCCGGAGCGACGGGGCCAGGTAGGTGCCTCGAGCCGCCTGCGCCAGAAGCGATACCCCGGCGTGAATGGCAAGAAGGCGCGGGATCCACGGCGAAAGCCGCCCAAGAGGCCGCAGGACGCCGATCTCCGGTTTGGGAAGCCGGGCCCCCACCAACCGCCACAGGACGGCGATCGCGACCGCCGCGAAGATCAGGACCAGCGTGGCGGATTGGAATGTGAACGACCAATCGTACGGCGGGCGTTCCCGTGTGAACCACGCTTCGTGACCGAGGATCTCGGTTGGCACATCCTCCAGTATGCGAGGGAGACCGCTCTACGCTGAGCGAATCGTCAGCCGAAAACTGGCGGAGCGTGCCGCCGTGCCATTCTTCGTTGCACCCAGCCGCACCCGGTACGTTCCGGCGGGAACCGGTTTCCCATCCTTCCCTGTCCCGGACCACGTCCTGGAGAAGGACGACGCCGTGGCGGTCAACGACCGAACAACTTCGGATTTCGAATTCACGACCCGAAGCGTCCAGTTGAGGGTCGACGAGCCCTGCGCGGTCCACCTCACGGACTCGCGGACCGGAACGAACGAGGACCGCGACTGCCGTGGATTGAAGATCTTCGGAAGCCCCATGGAATAGGTGTCGCTCCTGATCCCGGGGACGTTCGCGTACAGGTACCTGCCCGGACAGGCGGTGTAGCCGGCATCGCGATGCGATGAGATTCTTCTGAACGTCACCATTCTCCCCGCCGGGTACTTCCCGCCGGTGCTTCCGGTCGAACGCAGGGTGACGCTCCCGAGCGGGTTGATGTGAGCGACGTCGAGCCGCCATGCGAGGAGCCGCTCGATCGCAGACACCATGGCCGAGGGCGGCGACGCGGATTCGAAGTTCCCGATCGCGGAGACCGCGGTGCTCCCGGTGTTGAATCCCATCGTCGCGGCGGGGATAACCGGCCGGGTCATACCTCCGGCGCGCCCCTCGAAGACCTGACCGTAGCGGTCGACCAGGAAGTTGTAGGCGATGTCGCAGTAGCCGCGAGTTTGCGTGTGGTAGTGGTAGATCCCTCGCACGATGTCGTCGGACTGGCTCGGCGAGTACGAGTTCGAGTTCACGGTGTGGTGAACGAACGACACCTTGAGAGACGACGCGTAACTGGCGCCGCAGTTGCGGAGACGTTCGTTCGCTCCCCACTCGCTGCGGCGGATGATCGAAGGACGTGACGTCATGGCGATCGCCGGCTTGGGACCGAACAGGCCGGCCGCCGGCGACGAGGTTGGACGTGGCGACGCCTGATCGGATGCGGGCGCGTCGGACCGTTCGCTCGTGCCGCGGTTCGACGAAGCCGTCCCCGATGTGTTGATGAAGACTGCTCGAACGTTCGAGAGGCCGACTCCCTTGGGCGGATGGAGGGTGAACTTGGAGCATCGGCCCTTTCCGACCCACAGAAGACCAGTGGCCTGGCGTGAACCCTTGTATTCGCGCGACGTGGCGTCCGGGCCTTCACCCGGGGCGCTCTCCACCTCGGTCGCCGTACCGAACCGGGTGTTGTCGGGTCCGACGCGAACGAGCGCGTGGACCTCTCCCTTACCCCTCTGATCCCACGTCAGGGCCATCGCCGTGAAGTTGATCGGCGCGCAAACGGAGCCGAGTCGCGACCGGTTGGTCCCGGACGGGTGAGGCGACCGAGTAGGACCGGCCTCGCCCGCGATGCGCGCCTCCTGAGGCGACCGAAGGTCCACTCGGACCTCTTTCGCGACGGTGGGCGGAACCGGGCGAACGTGGGTCAGGCCTGGAAGGGGGGCGGGCAGCCACGAAACGAGCGTCAACCCCACCACCGCCAGACCGACCACAACCGACCGGGCCCGTCGGCGAGAAGACATTGACCTAGGTATCGGCGACCTCGCCGCGGTCTTAAGACCTTCGTACTATCGCCAGCCGATGCTCTTCGGACTGGGCGCGGCGCTCGGCTGGGGCCTCGCGGACTTCGGCGTTGCCCTGGTGTCTCGCCGAATAGGCAGTTTCACCACGCTGGTCCTGGCGCAGCTGGGCGGATTGTTGTTGTTCGCCGCCATGCTGGCGTTCCCCGCCTTCTCCTTGCCTCCGTTCCGCCCGGCATTGTTCCTTCTGCCGTTGATCGGAATCAGCGGAGCGCTTGGCTACGTCGCGTTCTACCGCGCACTACAGCTGGGGCCGATCGCCCTTGTCACTCCGATCGGCGCCGGCTACGCCGCCATCGTCATCACGCTGTCGCTAGTGTTCCTTCGAGAGTCTGTGCCGCCCATGGCGCTTACGGGAGCCATCGTCACCATCGCCGGGGTGGCGGTCACCTCCACCGACTGGCGACGCCTCCGAGCGGAGCGTCCGCGGGAGCGGGGCGGGATCTTCTACGCCTTGCTGGCGATGACCGGGTTCGGCCTGGGAGCGTTTCTGATCGCAATCTTCGCCAAGGACACGGGCTGGTTCGGTTCGATCCTCCTGTCGCGGGTCGGTTCGGCACTCACCCTTGCCGTGATCCTGGGCTTCATCGGCGTGAATGAGCTGCGTCAGGCGCCCGCGTCGACATTCGCCCCCGCCATGATCATGGGCGTGCTGGACATCTTCGGGTTCGCGGCATTCGCCAGAGGGAGCGAGCTGGGTTACGTGTCCATAACGGCGGCGGCGTCCGTGACCTATCCGTTGATCCCCATCCTGGGTGGCGTCCTCTACTTCCGCGAGCGTCCGGCGCCCAACCAGGTGGCTGGCGTGGCGGTCGTCGTCGGCGGGCTGGTGCTCATGGCGTTTGGGCGCTGACCCGCTTGCTCGAGAGCGCTTCGGGGAGGGTGCGGGACCGTACAGAAGGACTTCCAGGGAGAAGCGGTTCTCGCCTACACTTTCATCTCCCTTCGTACAGGCGCCACTCCACCGCCGGAGGATCGGATGAGCGACAGGACCGCGTTGCGAGTGTTCACCTGGCACCTGCATGGCGGCTATCTCAATTACCTGGCGCACGGCGATTTCGAAATCTACATTCCGGTCAAACCGGGGCGGCCGATCCCCTACGTCGGGACCTCTCCGGGCTTCCGATGGCCGCCCAACGTCATCGAGGTCCCCGCGGAACACGTCCGCGACGTCACGTTCGACTGCGTGCTCTTTCAATCACGCATGCAGTACTTCGAAGAGCAGTTCGATGTCCTTTCCGACGAGCAACGCCGCCTCCCTCAGATCTACCTCGAGCATGACCCGCCGCTCGAGCATCCAACCGAGACTCGCCACCCGGTTGACGATCCAGACGTCCTGCTGGTCCACGTCACGCCGTTCAACGAACTCATGTGGAACTCCGGCCGGACGCCGACCCGCGTCATTCGACACGGTGTGGTCGTTCCCGAAGACGCCAGATACTCCGGTCACATCGAGAGAGGAATCACCGCAGTCAACAATCTGTACCGGCGCGGCCGACGGACCGGGCCGGACATCTTCGATCGAGCCCGCGCCGAGGTCCCCATCGACCTGGCCGGCATGGGCTCTGAAGACATCGGTGGGCTGGGCGATATCCCGTTGGAGCAGCTGCTGCTCCTGGAGGGCAGCTACCGGTTCTTCTTCAACCCGATTCGGTACACCAGCCTCGGACTCGCCGTGTGCGAGGCCATGATGATCGGGATGCCCGTCGCCGGGCTGGCGACGACGGAGATGGTCACCGCCGTGGAGAACGGCGTCTCAGGCGTCATCGACACGGATGTGCAGCGAGTCATCGCGGGAATGCGGGAGCTCCTCCAGGACTGGGCGCTGGCGAAGCGCATGGGTGAGCAGGCAAGGGCCAGAGCCCTGGACATGTTCGGCATCGATCGGTTCGTCCGTGAATGGAAGGAGACCTTCGAAACGGTTACCGGCAAACGAGGCGGACGAACGCTGGTGCCTCTCGGCACGAAGAGATCAGAATGGTGACCGAGGTTCCGGTCCCGCCGTCCCCGGACCGGAGCACGGGCCCGCGAGGAAGCCTGCGTACGATCATCGATTCCTTCGCCGACATCCGGGCGCTCGTCGTCGGCGAGGCCATCCTCGACAGCTACCTTTCCGGTCCCGGGCGCGGCCTGTCGAGAGAAGCACCCGTTCCGATCGTGGACGTTTCCGATCGAACCGATGCCCCCGGCGGGGCGGCGAACACGGCAGCAAATGTTCGCGCCGTCGGCGCGCGCGTCACCTTCCTCTCGGTGATCGGCGACGACCCCGACGCGATGCGCCTGAAGCGCGAGCTCCAGGCGAGGGGGATCCCGACCGACGACCTTGTGGTCGAAACCGGGCGCCGAACGCTCGCCAAGCATCGGCTGGTGGCCTCCGGACAGATGATCGCCCGGTTCGACCAGGGAACCACCGACCCGCTGTCTTCGGCGACTGAAGTGTCGTTCGCGAAACGACTGGCCGACCTGTGGTCGCGAGCCGACGTGGTGATCGTCTCGGACTACCGCTATGGCGTGATGAGCCCCGGCGTTCGTCGCGCCCTCGCGGAGCTTCGCGAGGGAGACGATCGTCCTCTGGTTGTCGACGCCCGCGAGCTTCGGTCCTACGCCTCGACTCGTCCCACCGCTGTGAAGCCGAACTACGAAGAGGCAGTCGCGCTTCTGGAGCTGCCGGCGGTGGAGGGCACTCGGGCCCGCATCGAGCAGATCCACGGTTGCGGAGACCGGTTGGTCGACCTGACCGGCGCGCGGATCGCCGCGGTGACGCTCGGGGCGGATGGCGCCGTGGTCTTCGAGCGCGGCCGCGCACCGTACCGAACCTTCACCCGCCCGACGCAGAACTCGAGAGCAACCGGCGCCGGTGACACCTTCGTCGGAGTCCTCGGGCTTTCGCTCGCATCCGGGGCCGAGACCGAGGAGGCCGCGGATCTCGCATCGGCCGCTTCGGCCGTGGTGGTGGGAAAGGAGGTCACCTCCGTCTGCACCGCACCGGAGCTGAAGCGATATGTCGCTGCGGAAAGCAAGTACATTTCCGGTGCCATCGGTCTGCGTCAGCTCGCACAGTCCCTCCATCAGGAGCGGAAGCGGATCGTCTTCACCAATGGGTGCTTCGACATCCTGCACCGCGGCCACATCGCCCATCTGGCGCAAGCGAAGACGCTGGGCGATGTGTTGGTGGTCGGGCTCAACACCGACGACAGCGTGCGTAGGCTGAAGGGGCACGGGCGACCCATCAACACGCTCGAGGACAGGGTCGAGATCCTCTCGGCGCTGGACTCTGTCGATCACATCGTTCCGTTCAACAGCGACACGCCGATCGACCTCATCGCGGCGCTTCGTCCCCATCTGTACGTCAAGGGAGGGGACTACAGTAAGGAGAGCCTGCCCGAAACCCCCATGGTTGAACGGCTCGCGGGCGAGGTCGTGATCCTTCCCCTGATCAGCGATTCCTCCACCAGCGGCATCGTCGAGCGCATCAGAGCCGGATCCGGGGCGAAGCAACGCCGACGCTGAAACGGAGACGCCATGAACGAAGACAAGAAGGACCAGCCGGCGATCGGTCCGGATGACCCAACCGTCGAGGCCGATGAACAGGATCCCACTAAGCCCGGCCCGGGCGATTCCGACGCCGGTCCGCCTCCTTCGGGCGAGGAGCCCACAGACGACGAGGTCATCCGCCCCGACTGACGTCGGGAATTTCTGACGTGAAGGTCCTCGGTATCAACGCCGTCTTTCACGACTCGGCCGCTGCCCTCGTGGTCGATGGTCACATCGTTGCCGCCGCGGAAGAAGAGCGGTTCAGCCGGCGAAAACACGCCAAGCGTCCGGTGCCGTTCGCGGCATGGGAGGTTCCCGAACGCGCCGCGGCATGGTGTCTCGAGCACGGCGGCATCAATCCTTCGGACCTGGACGCGGTGGCGTACTCCTACGACCCCGACCTGGCTCCCGCGCCGGGCCCCGACATCACCGCCGACGGCTGGGAGGGACTCCGCACGCTCTACGCCCGTCGGGCCGGACTGTTCCTCCAAACGGCTCTTCCGGGACTGGATCCAGCCATCGTCCGGTTCGTCCCACATCACGTCGCCCACGCCGCGTCGGCGTGCTTCGCGGCCCCAGACCCCGAATCGAGCGTGCTGGTCCTGGACGGGCGGGGCGAGCACCGAACCTCGTTGCTGGGCCGGTGCGCCGATGGCCGGCTGGAGATACTCGCCGCCCAGCACCTGCCCCACTCCCTCGGGATCTTCTACGAAGAGGCGACCGAGCACCTGGGATTCCTTCGCTCATCCGACGAGTACAAGGTGATGGCGCTTGCCGCGTACGGACAACCGTCGTTCCTGCCCGAACTGCATCGAGCGGTCACGGTGACCGACGGCGGCGGCTTCAACATCGAGCCCCTCGATTGGGGCGCGCTGGCGAAGCGGCGAGGCAAGGCCGAGGACTTTCAGCCCGAACACGCGGACCTCGCGGCGAGCGTACAGGTCCGATTGGAAGAGGTCTTGCTCCACCTCGCTCGGTGGCTCCATGCCCGAACGGGCGACCGAGTTCTCACGATGGCGGGAGGAGTCGCTCTGAACTGCGTGGCGAACACCCGCCTGTGGGAGGAAGGACCGTTCGAGCGAATCTGGGTTCAGCCTGCCGCGGGGGACGCCGGCACGGCGCTCGGAGCGGCCCTTCAGGTCGCCCGCGAGCTCGGCGACCAGGTGGAACCGATGCGAACTGCCGCACTCGGCCGAGGCTGGCGCGACGACGAGCTGGAGGCGTGGCTCCACCGGGCCAAGCTCAGGTTCGAACGGCCGCCCGATATCGCCGCCGCGGCGGCCGACATCATCGCGGGAGACGGCGTGGTGGCGTGGTTCGAAGGCCGAAGCGAATACGGTCCGCGGGCTCTCGGTCACCGCAGCCTGCTGGCGAACCCGAGCAGGGAAGAGAACCTGGAACGGCTGAACGACATCAAGGGGCGGGAGCAGTTCCGCCCGGTGGCCCCTATGGTCCTGGCGGACCGCGCGGCCGACATCTTCGACGGGCCGATCCCCAGCCCATACATGCTGTTCACCCACCGGGTTCGTCCCGAGTGGAAGGAGCGGATTGCCGCGGTGGTCCATGTGGACGGCACGGCCCGAATCCAGACCGTCGATCACCGTGACGAGCCGGTGGTGGCGCGGCTTCTGGAAGCGGTCGACCGCCGAATCGGTGTTCCGGTCGTGGTGAACACCAGCCTCAATACAGCCGGGCGGCCGATCGTGGACGACCCCAGGGACGTGCTGGAGTGTTTTGGGTCGGCGCCCATCGACGCCCTGGTGATGGGTCCCTTCCTGGTGCGCAGAACCGCTTCGTTTGGAGGTATGGGGGCGTGACCGGCGAGCAGCCGACCGTGGTGGTGCTGCGGGCTCTGGGACTGGGCGATTTCCTCACCGCCGTCCCCGCGCTGCGAGGCCTCGCCGTGGCATTCCCCGACCATCGCAAGGTGCTCGCGTCTCCGATGGTTCTGGCGCCGCTGGCCGCGCTGTCCGGCGCGGTGGACGAAGTGGTCGACGCATCGGCTCCGCCGGCGCCGATCGACCCTTCTCTCGCCCGGCCCGACGTCGCCGTAAACCTGCACGGACGGGGTCCTTCGAGTCACGCCACCCTGCTGGGCCTCCAACCAGGGCGGCTGATCGCCTTCTCCCATCCGGACGTTCGGGAGACGGAAGGCTTCCCCGCGTGGCGGTCAAGTGAGCACGAGGTGGCGCGGTGGTGTCGCCTTCTTCACGAGTTCGGCATCCCCGCGGATCCGTCGGCGCTCGACCTGGAGCGTCCGCCTGTCGCGGCGCCATCCCAGGCCGTCGGAGCGACAGTCCTCCACCCGGGAGCGAAGGATCCCACCCGTCGATGGCCCATCGATCGGTGGGTGGAGGTGGCAAAAGCCGTGAGCTCGAGTGGAAGCCGCGTGGTCGTCACAGGTTCTCCGGACGAAACGCGGTTGGCGAAGGATATCTGCCAGGAGGCCGGTCTGGACGAAAGCGCCGTCTTGGCCGGCCGGACCGACCTTCTGGAGCTCGCTGCGGTTGTGGCAGACGCTCGCGTCCTCGTTTCCAACGACACCGGCGTCGCCCACCTGGCAACCGCCTTTCGCACTCCTTCGGTCGTGCTCTTCGGGGAGGTATCGCCGGCCGAATGGGGGCCGCCTCCCGACCGCCCCATCCACCGCCCGATCTGGAAGGGCCCTCGAGCCGGGGCTCGATCCGCCGATCTCCTCGCCCTGATTGACGTGGAGGAAGTGCTGGAGGCGATTTGGGGGGTTGCGCCGACGGGCGCTTCGGGGGAAATTGGCGGTCTCCACGACGGTGTGGCGGGCACCGTTCTGGCTTCCGCACGCGGAGAAGGAGAGAAAGCTCGGTGACCAGGAGAATCGCTCTTGTCAGCGACCACGCCTCTCCGCTCGGGCTGCTCGGTGGCATCGACAGCGGCGGCCAGAACGTCTACGTCGGCCAGGTCGCCAAGAACCTCGCGTCGATCGGCTACGACGTCGATGTGTTCACGCGTCGCGACAACGAGCTCCTCCCTGACGTCGCGCAATGGGTCAACGGGGTTCGAATCATCCACGTCCCCGCCGGCCCGCCCGAGCATCTCCGGAAGGAAGAGCTCGTCCAGCACATGCCTGAGTTCACCTCGTACGTGCTTCGGTTCTGCCGCCGCCGCCGGGTTCCGTACGACCTCCTCCACGCCAATTTCTTCATGTCCGCGCTGGTTGCCGCCGAGGTCAAGCGGAAGCTCGGAATTCCGTTCGTCGTGACGTTCCACGCGCTCGGGAGGGTCCGGCGTCAGCATCAAGGGGATGCCGACGAGTTCCCAGAGGAGCGCTTCGCAATCGAGGACCGCGCGGTCTCGGAGGCGGACCACATAATCGCGGAATGTCCTCAGGACGAAGAGGACCTGATCAAGCTGTACAACGCGGATCCGGCCAAGATCTCGATCATTCCTGGGGGATTCGATCCGGCGGAGTTCTGGCCTATCACCAAGCCGCTGGCGCGCGCCACACTGGGGCTCGCTACCGACGAGCGACTGATCCTTCAGCTCGGCCGGATGGTTCCCCGGAAGGGCGTTGACACCGTCATCTGCGGGTTCGCCCGCCTGGTAAAGCGCTACGGGATCAGAGCGCGCCTCATCATCGTGGGAGGCGACTCGGACGAACCGGACCCTCAGCTCACCCCGGAGCTCGGGCGGCTCCAGCGCCTCGCCAAGAAGGAGGGCATCTCGCGGCTCGTCACCTTCGCGGGGCGACAGGGGCGCGAAGCCCTCAAGTTCTATTTCAGCGCGGCGGATGTGTTCGTCTCGACGCCGTGGTACGAGCCGTTCGGCATCACCCCGGTTGAAGCCATGGCGTGCGGAACGCCGGTCATCGGGTCGAACGTCGGGGGCATCAAGTTCACGGTGAGGGACGGAGAAACCGGCTACCTGGTCCCACCGAACAACGCCGACGCGGTGGCCGAGCGCATCGCACACCTCTTCAAGCACCCGAAACTGCTCACGGTGTTTGGGCAGCAGGGCCTTCGACGGGTAAACGACCTCTTCACCTGGCAAAAGGTGACCAGCTCAATCGCCGCCCTGTACGAAGACGTCCTTTCCGCCAGGGAGCCCGCACGGCGGGACGAGGCCGGACTGGTCGCCATCATGGACCAGGCGTTTCAGAACGGCCGCGAGATCCTCGAGGAGTCACAGCGGCTGCTCCGGCCGTGGATCGTCAAGGCCGCCGATCTGCTCTCGACTTGCTTTGCCCGTGGCGGAAAGGTCCTCATCTGCGGAAACGGCGGAAGCGCGGCCGATGCCCAGCACTTTGCCGCCGAGCTGATTGGCCGGTTCAAACGCGAAGAGCGGGGCGGCCTGCCGGCCGTCTCTCTGTCTTCTGATACGTCCGTCCTGACGTCTTGGTCCAATGATGTCGGCTTCGAGACGGTGTTCGCGCGGCAGGTCGAATCGCTCGGGCGTCCAGGGGATGTCGTCATCGGGATCAGCACCAGTGGCCGGTCGCCGAACCTCATTCGGGCATTCGAGTCGGCGCGTGCGCTGGGCCTCGAGGCGTTGGCGCTGCTTGGCCGGGACGGCGGGGCGCTCAGGCAATTGGCCGACGTCTCGATCGTCGTACCCTCCAACGACACCCAGCGGGTCCAGGAGGTCCAGATCCTGATCATTCACTTGCTCTGCGAGCTGGTCGAGGAGATGCTCTTCGCGGGGCGGAACCTCACAGCGGTGCCGGAACGCGGTCCGCCGGCGTCCTTACTGGAGGTGGGGCGAGAGCGCCCCGCACGGAGAGTCGCGGGCGACACGTAGCCTGGAGCGAACGTATCGATGAGAACGCATGGCGAGCTTCACGCACGGCAGGAGCAGCAGAGCGAGCTCCGCCCTATGGACGGAAGGATCGTCCTTGTCACGGGCGGCGGCCGCGGCCTCGGCGAGGCGATCTGCCGGACGCTGGCTGAGTCGGGAGCGCTCGTCGTCTCCGCGGACCTGCGCAAGGATCTGGCCGATGCCGTGGCGGAGGATGTCCGTCGCGCCGGAGGTCAAGCTGAGGGGGTCGCGGTCGATGTCCGAGACGAGGCGAGCGCCTCGGAAACCGTCCACGCCGTGGTGGAGGACTTCGGCCGTCTCGACGTCCTGATAAACAACGCCGGCACCGATCTCACGCTCCCCTTTGAGGAGCTGTCGATGGAGGACTGGGACCGAATCCTCGGCGTGAACCTCCGAGGTCCGATCCTCATGTCGAAGCTGGCCTTTCCGGTGATGCGCCGACAGGGCGAGGGACACATCGTCAACGTGGCGTCGACAGCCGCGAAGCGCGCCTGGCCGAACGCGGCGGCATATCACACCAGCAAGTGGGGCCTCCTGGGCTTCAGCCACGCCCTTCACGTGGAGGGACGCGCGGTCGGCATCAAAGTCACGGCGGTCGTCGCCGGCGGAATGCGGACGCCGTTCCTTCTGGAGCGTTTCCCGGACCTCGACCCTGGTCTCCTTCAAGACCCGGCGAACGTTGCGGCAACCGTTCGCTTCGTCCTGACACAACCGGCGGAAACCGTCATTCCCGAAGTGATGGTGATTCCGATGACGGAAACATCATGGCCATGAAGGAACGCGCGGTCTTCCTGGACAAGGACGGGACGCTCATCGACGACGTCCCTTACAACGCGGACCCGGCGAAGATGCGGCTTTCCCCTGGTGCAGCGGAAGGGATCCGGTCGCTCGCCGAAGCGGGATTTCGACTCTTCGTCGTGTCGAACCAGTCCGGCGTGGCCCGAGGACACTTTGCCGAGCAGGATCTCTCCGCAGTTGAAGACCGGCTTCGGACGCTGATGACGGAAGCCGGGGCGAAACTCGACGGCTTCTATTACTGCCCGCACTACCCCGACGGGTCGGTGACCGAGTACTCATTCGTGTGCGACTGCCGAAAACCCGAACCGGGGATGATCGTGAACGCCGCACGAGAGCATGCGATTGACGTGGCTCAGTCGTGGCTGGTCGGCGACATCCTGGACGACGTGGAGGCGGGGCGACGGGCCGGGTGCCGAACGATCCTCATCGACAACGGTCATGAGACGGAGTGGCGGACTACCTCCGAGCGGACGCCCGACCATGTCGCCGCCGACCTCATCGAGGCGGCCGAAGTCATCCTCTCACGGTCTCAACGGCTTTCGGCGGCCGGGTCAGCCAGGTGGGTTGGGTGACCTCAGCGCTCTCCTCGTTCGTCGACGACCTCAGAGGAGTCCAGGTCCTCGTGATCGGAGACGCCTGGCTCGACGCCTATCTTTCCGGCGTACCCGGAAGGCTGAGCGACGAAGCGCCGATACCGGTTGTGGGAGTCGCGCAGCGAACGTTCCTTCCAGGTGGCGCTGCCAACGTCGCCGCCAACATTGCGGCGCTCGGGGGGCGTCCCCGTCTGCTGGCCGTTGTCGGCGGTGACGAGGATGGGAACCGCCTCCGGCACGCGCTCCGCGAACACTCGATATCCGGTGACGACCTGCTATCCGAAGCCGGCAGGGAGACGCTGACCCGGACCCGTGTGGTCGCCGAGTCGCAGCTCGTCGCGCGCTTCGACGGCGGATCAACATCTCCGGTCGGTCACTCGGTCGAGACGGCGGTCCTGGAACGCATCCGAACCATGTCCGGCGCGTTCGATGCGGCCATCGTCTCCGATCACGGGTATGGGACTTTGACGCCGCGGATCATCGAAGCACTGGCTGGCCTTCGAGCGGGAAGCCCTCGCCTCATCGTCGTCCGGACCAGGGATGTCCTGGCGTACCGGCCGGCGAACGCGACGGCGTTCGCCCTTACCTCCTCACAAGCCGCGCGGCTTGCCGGGATCACTGTCAACGACGGCGCCGATCCCGCTCCTCGATTGAAGCAAGCCGGCGACCGAATCCTGCAGGCAACGGGCACTGACCTCGCCGCCGTGGCGCTCGACGCCGGAGCGCTGGTCGTCGAACGCGGCCGCCCGCAGTATCAGACGTTTACGCAACCGGTCCGCCGGGGCCGGGTTACCGGGACGCTCGACACGTTCGTCGGGGCGCTGGCGTTGGCCCTCGGCGCAAGGGTCGGACCCCCCGAAGCGGCCGAGCTGGCTTCTGCGGCGACGGCCGTGGCGGCCGCCAGGGATGGCACGGCGATGTGCTCGGCGTTCGAGCTGAAAGAGTTCCTGTCCTCCGAGGGGAAGAGCATCCGCCTGAACCGGTTGTTGTCGCGAATCGACTTCTACCGGCGGCAGGGTAAGCGCATCGTCTTCACCAACGGCTGCTTCGACATCCTGCACCGGGGACACATCGAGTACCTCAGCCGAGCAAAGAGTCTCGGCGACGTGCTCGTGGTCGGCATCAACACCGATAAGAGCGTGGCGAGGCTGAAGGGACCGGGGCGTCCGATCATCCCGCTCGACGACCGCATCGAGATCCTGACCGCGTTCTCGTGCGTGGACCACATCGTCCCCTTCGATCAAGACACACCCGTCGACCTGATCCGCGCGATCAAGCCGCACGTCTTCGTGAAGGGGGGCGACTACACCAAGGACCAACTTCCCGAGGCTCGAGTGGTGGAGGAACTCGGAGGCGTGGTCCACCTCCTCCCGCTGGTTCAGGACCGCTCCACCACCGGGATCATTGAACGGGTTCGCCGAACAGCGACTCCCGACGGTCAGGTCCGGACAGTACCGGCCCCGGCCACGAAGCGGTGAACGACCGGTCTGACGCCTGGAAGGCCGCCCGAAGGATTCTCTGCGTCCGGTTGGACACCCTCGGCGACGTCCTGATGACGACCCCGGCGCTTCGAGCGCTGAAGGAATCGGGTGCCGGCCGAAGCATCACCTTGCTCACGTCGCCTCGTGGAGCCGAGGTCGCTCCCTTCATCCCTGAGGTCGACGACGTCCGGACGTACGACGCTCCGTGGATGCCATCGGGCCGAGCGCGAACGGGAAGCGACCGAGATCTGGAGCTGGCAGCTGAGCTGCGGCGTCGACGATTCGACGCGGCGGTGATCTTCACCGTGTACAGCCAGAACCCGCTTCCGGCGGCCTTGTTGTGTTACCTCGGGGAGATCCCGCTTCGCCTGGCTCACTCTCGAGAAAACCCGTATTCACTTCTCACCGATTGGGTCCCCGAACCCGAGCCGGACATTTTCGTTCGACACGAGGTCCGGCGGCAGCTGGACCTGGTCAAGACCGTGGGCTCTCGAACGGACGATGAGACACTTTCGTTTCGCGTCCCGCGGGAAGCCGTCCATCAGGCCCGCGCCCTCCTCAAGCGCATGGGGATCGACCCGGCCCGCCGCAATTGGGTGATCATCCACCCGGGGGCGTCGGCGCCGTCCCGGCGGTATCCGGCTGAGAGCTACCTCGCGGTGGCGGCGCGTCTCCGGGCTCTCGGGTACGAGATCGTGTTCACCGGCACGGAGGAAGAAGCTCCACTGGTCGAGCGGATCAGGAAAGACATGGGCGTTCCATCGCATTCACTGGTGGGGCAGCTCGCCGTTGCCGAGCTCGGCGGCGTCCTCGCTCAGGCTTCCGTCCTCATCACGAACAACACGGGTCCCGTACACATCGCCTCGGCGCTTGGGACTCCCGTGGTCGATCTCTACGCTCTCACGAACCCCCAGCACGCCCCTTGGGGAACCCCGAGCCGCGTGCTTTCCCACGACGTTCCATGCAAGTACTGCTACAAGAGCGTCTGCCCCGAAGGCCACCACAACTGCCTTCGGCTCGTCACCCCTGACCAGGTCATTCAGGCCACCCGGGAACTCCTGGCCGGGAGCGGGCGGCCAGGCTCGGTGCTTGAATCAGCCCCCTCCTGAAGCGCCGCTCTTTCCTTCAGTAGCCGCTTTAACCGTCCTCTCTGGACGCCGATAGCACTGTAGAAGCCCACAAACCGCGGACGTGCAGAGGACGACTTGTCTGTAACTTTCGGAACTGGATTTAGCTCCACACAGGGGCGCGCTGTGGGCCGCCGCTCACGCCCAGGAACCAAGTACCTGGCGCTGGTCTGCCTCGTCGGCGCGGGGGCCCTGGCCGGTTTGGTCGCGCAGGCACACGGCGACTTTTCACCCTTCAAATCTCCAGAGTTCCTCCCGTTCTCCCTTTTCGTCCTTCTCGGACAGCTCCTTCCGATCCGGGTCACCCGGCACGGCGAGGAGGAGGAGATCACCACCTCAACGACGTTCGTCTTCGCGCTTCTCCTGGCCGCCGGCCCGCTGGCCGCCGCGGCCGCCCAGACTGTGTCGTCGTTTTTCGGCGACATCCTTCAACGCCGTCCGCTGTCCAAGGCGGCCTTCAACGCGTCACGATCGACCATCGCCATCTCGGCAAGCGCGGGCGTGCTGTTCCTGCTCACCGAGCTCCCGCACCCGTCCCCCGCTGCCCCTCTCGCTCCGAGGGATCTCCCGGCGGTCCTGGTGGCAGCCGGTGTGTTCTTTCTGGCAAACACGACGTTCCACGCCCTCTACATCGCCCTTGCCCAGAACCTCCCACTGGTGACCTACGTGCGCCGCCATGTGACGTTTCAGGCTCTGAGCGATGGAGTACTCCTGGCGCTGTCCCCCACGATCGCGGTGGTGGCACGGACGAACCTCTTCCTGGTTCCGCTGCTCACGATCCCCATCGTTGCGGTGGCCAAGAGCGCGAACGTGTACCTGATGAACGCCGGGCTGGTCGAGAAGCTGGACGAGTCGCTCAACCACCTGTTGGAGATGAACGAGCGGAACGAGTATCAGGCGACCCACGACATCCTGACCGAACTGCCGAATCGAACGGCATTCAGGAGTGAACTCGAGAAGGCGATCAGGACCTCCGTCAGCGAGGGACGGGTCACCGCGGTGATGATGATCGACCTCGATCACTTCAAGGACATCAACAACACCCTCGGTCCTCAGTACGGGGACATGGTGTTGAAGCAGGTCGGCCCCCGGCTGCACGATGTTTTGGGAGAAGGGCCGTTCACGGCCCGGTTGGGCGGAGACGAGTTCGGCGTCCTGCTGCCGGACGCCGGTGACGACGTCTTCGTGCAGCACATGGCGACGAAGATCCTGAAGACCCTGGAGCGGCCGTTCTCCGTGGGCGAGTTCTCACTCCACGTCGAGGGCCGAATCGGCATCGCTCTGTGCCCCGAACACGGCCAGGGCGTCGAGACCCTGATGCGACGGGCGGACCTGGCTCTCAACATGTCGCGCGGCAGGGGCACGGGGTTCCAGGTCTACTCGCCCAAGCAGGACCAGCAGGGCCCCAATCGGCTGGCACTCTTGGGCGACCTTCGGCGAGCGCTCAAGGAGAACGAACTCATCGTCCACTACCAGCCGAAGGCGGAGATCAAGACGGGAAAGGTGACCAGCGCCGAGGCGCTGGTGCGTTGGCGTCACCCCGAGCGCGGCATGGTTCCGCCGAACCAGTTCATCCCTCTGGCGGAGCACACCACGCTGATCACCGGCCTCACCTTCCACGTCCTCGACGCCGTGTTGGCTCAGTCGCGCAGGTGGACCCGCGAGCATCGTTCGCTCACCGTGTCGGTGAACCTCTCGGCTCGTAACCTGCTGGATCCGAAGCTCCCCGACGAGATCGACGCCCTGCTCAAGAAGTGGGGCGTCCCGGTGGACCATCTCGAGCTGGAGATCACTGAAAGCACGGTTCTCGGCGAGCCGGACCGCGCGCTGGAGATCCTGAACCGGTTGAGAGGCATGGGCCTGAACCTCTCGCTGGACGACTTCGGAACCGGCTACTCGTCGCTGGCGTACCTCCAACGGCTGCCGGTTCACGAGCTCAAGATCGACCGCTCCTTCGTGAAGAACATGACCACGGACGAGAGCGACGCCAAGATCGTGAAGTCGACGATCGACCTCGGGCGAAACCTGGGGCTCCAGGTCGTGGCTGAAGGCGTGGAGAGCGAGGAGATCTGGTATCACCTGGCCGACCTGGATTGCGATTACATCCAGGGCTACTACCTGAGCCGCCCGCTCCCTGCCGACGAGCTCTCGGTCTGGCTCAAGAAGTTCGATCGAGGCGAGATCAAGATCCCCATGCCGTCTTCGAACGGGCGCGGCGCCGATGCGTCGGCATCATCCTCAGATCAGAGTTCAGTCGGCGTTGCCGGTGCCTCTACGACGCCACCTCTTCACCACGCCCGGCCTGGAGGACCTGCCGAGCGAGCTTGAAGAACTGCCAGGCCGCAAGGGCCAGGAACACCGCACCGATCAGCGCCTCGATCTGATCCTGGCTGAACTGGCTCTTCTCGGAGACGCGCTCCGCGACCTTGCCCCCGACCTTGCCGCGCCATCCTGAGAGGCCGACCTTGCCCATTGCCGTGTAGTCCATCCATCGTCCTTTCTAGTCGAGTCGAGTGAGGACGCCACGGGGCGTCCTCCAGGCTTCTTACCCGACCGGCGACCGCGTCAGTACTCGAGCTGACTGTTTCCGCGCTGGGCGGGCGAGAGTTCCATCGACGGCTGCCCGTCTACCCTTCGATCAGTAGTTCGCCGGGAGACGCTTCACCGCCGGGTCCAACGAGTTCAAGTTCGGCGAGGCGCTGCCGTGCACGCTCCGACGAGACGAGACTGCCTTTCCGGTCATAAAGCACCAGCGCCGCCCGAATCTCAGATGCGGCCTCCTGCGGACGTCCGGCGAGCTCGAGGATCTGGGCAAGGTCCATCCTCGTATTCGCCTCCAGGACCAGGGAATCCTTCCCCTGCGTCATCGCCAATGCCTCACGGATAAGCGACTCAGCCTCGGGGTACTGGCCTTTGCGGGCCAGCAGCTTTCCGCGCGCACGTCGCCACAGCGACTGTGATTCGACGTCGTCCTGATCGCCAGACTGCGTGACCTTCGTGAACTCGTCCGCTTCTTCGTAGCGACCTTGGAGGTACAGCGCGTGCGCGAGCAAGCCGGCGACGGTCGCATAGTGATAGCGCTCACCCATTTCTCGCAGAGCCGCGTAATCGCGACGCAGCTCACGTTCGGCGGCCACAGGGTCGCCCGCCATCATCTCCACACGCGCCGAATCTATGGAGACAGAAGCTCCCAACACCTTGCTGCCGAGATCGCTCAGGATCTCCCGTCCCTGGCGGTACAGCTGCCTGGCTCTTTCAAAATCTCCTATGAAGGAGTAGAGCTGGGCCAGACTGCACCTGACGGTTCCCTCTGCCCGCCGGTCGCCCGATGTGTTCTCGAGCAGTTGCTCGCAACGGGTAATGCCTTCACGGACCGGCGTCGGACCGTAAACGGCGGAGGTCGCATAGATGGAAAAGTTGCGCGCCTCTAAACGAGCGTCGCTGGCCAACCGAGCATGGTCTATGGCACGCAGGACCGCCTCCTGCGCAGCCGCGTCTCTTCCGAGAGTGCCGTGCAAGAGGGCAATCAGCCGCCACGCTCGGGCCAGCGTGGCCTCGTCCCCCGCCTCCTCGAAAACCGGTAGATCCCTCTCGATCCGTTGCAACACGTCTTCGACGCGGATATCCGCATCCGCGGACAACGCGGCATGCAGGGCCACCATCTCGGCCTGCTTCTCGAGTCGACGGTCGCCCATCGCGGCCGCGGCTCGCATCGCCTCGTCGAGTACTTCTTCTGCTCTCACGAACTGCCCGAGCTCGCGCAGGGCCTCGCCGAGATCGGCGAGGATGCCGGCCCGCGTGGCGTCCTCCGTCGGCAGCATTAAAGCGGCCCGATCGAGCAAGTTCGCCGCTGCGGGCATGTCGCCACGGCTGAGAGCCCGGCGACCGGCGGAGGCGAGGGGGCCGGCCGCCCTGACCGCGACTTCACGAGCGGCGGCGTCGATGGTCCCGAGCTCGGTTCGATAACGGTACGCCTGCTCGAGGTGATAGCCGAGAATCTCCTCGAACTCCGTGAGCGTCCCGGCGGCCCGCTCGAGCCACGTTGCGTAGCCTTCGTGCAGCTCGATCCGCGCTCGCTTGAGCAAGCGTTCGTAGGCCACGTCGCGGATCAAGGCGTGATGGAACCGGTGCGCCTCCTGACCGATCAGATCGGAGACTTCGGGTCGTATCAGATGCTTCCGGCTGAGCGACGAGAGGCTGTCGTGAACGAGAGGACGAAGCGGCTCCGGAGCCAGCGTGGCAATGGCATCCGTGTAGAAGAGCGGGCCGATGACCGATCCTCGCTCGATCACCGCCCGCTCCTCGCCGGCCAGCCCGTCGAGACGGGCGCCGATCAGCGCCGAGATGGAAGCAGGAATGGCGAGAGACATGGCCCCGGGGGAGACCTCCAAGGTCCCGTCAGAACCCGAAACGATAAGTCCCTGATCCAGAAGCATCGATAACACCTGCTCCACGAACAGGGGATTTCCTTCCGCCGCGAGCACGATCCGGTGGCGGAGCTCAACCGGGGTCGGCGCATCGCCGAGCAAGTTGTCAACGACTCGATCGGTCTCGTGCTCAGAGAGGGGCTCCAGCAGAATCCGGGTAGCGTTCGGTTGCTCGGCCGCCCACGACGGCCGCTCCTCGAGGAGGTCATGACGCGTGGAGCAAAGGAGAAGAACGCCAGCGTCCCTGACTGTCTCCACGAGGTGCTCGAGGAGCTCGAGAAGCGTGGGTTCCGCCCAGTGGATGTCATCGATGACCATGACTACGGGGCGCTCTTGGCCCAGCGACTCCACGAACTTCCGGAATCCCCAGAACGTCTCTTCCAGAGGGAAGTTCTCGAAGGACAGGCCCAACATCGCGATGACGCGCCGAGAGACGTCATCATCGACGACACCGGTGACCTTGGCCCGAGCTTGGTCGGGACCGTCGTCCGAACCGATCCCGGCGGCCTGGCGCACGATCTCTGCAAGCGGCCAGAAGGTGATTCCTTCCCCATAGGGCAGGCAGCGACCAAGGAGCGTGGTCGCTTGATCAGCCGTCTTCACGAGAACTTCGTGGATCAGACGGGACTTTCCCACTCCGGCGTCTCCGACGATCGTGACCATTTCGCAGTGCTGTTCGCGAACGGCACGACCGAAGCGAGACTGGAGTGTGGCGAGCTCTTCGTCCCGACCGACGAGTGGTGTATCGAGGCGTCGGGCGATCGCCTCCCCCGCCCGGACGTCCAGCAAGCGGTAGGCGGCGACCCTCTCAGCCTTCCCCTTCAGCTCCAAGGGCTCGAGTGGCTCGACATCGACCGAGTCGCGCACCAGACGGTACGTGGGTTCGCCGAGGAGCACGTCCGTCTCCGGCGCAGCCTGCTCGAGCCGCGCCGCGACGTTCACGGTGTCACCGGTCACGAGCCGCTGGCCAGCCGTGACATCGCCCGCAACGACCTCGCCGGTGTTCACCCCCGTCCGGTTTGCAAGGGTGACGCCCCACTTCCCCTCGAGCTCGCGGTTGACCTCGACCAGAGCCTGCTTCATCTCCCACGCCGCCCGTACTGCCCGAAGGGCATCGTCCTCATGCGCTCTGGGCAGACCGAAGACGGCCATGATCGCGTCGCCGATGTACTTCTCGACCGCACCGCCGTGCCGCTCGAGCACGCTCTGCATCCGCGAGAAGTAGTGCCTGAGGACTTCCCTCAGGGCTTCGGTGTCGAGGCTCTCACCGAGGTTCGTGGAGCCTTTCAGGTCGCAAAAGACGACGGAGACGGTCTTCCGCGACTCCTCGGGCTGAAGGGCGACCGCGAGTTGTGCACCACAGAAGCCGCAGAGCCGGAATTTGTCCGGGTTCTCCTCGCTGCAGTTCGGGCATACCCGCATGCTCAGCCCCTGTTATGGCTAAGGAAGGACCGGGATCCCCGGCACTTCCTTATATCGCTAGAGATCGACCTACCTGTAGTGCCCGTTGTGCGTCGTCCAGATCTCGATTCTCAAGTGCCCCAACGTGTTTTGATCCGCTGATGTGGTGATTGATGCGACGCATCCAATATCTGTGCTGATGGCAGCTCCTGCAGCGCACGAAGGCAGCGCTCTCCACTCGTCGTCTCCGTCGCCGAAGCTCTCGTCGATGAAGCGGTAAACCACCGGCACGCGAGCCCGAGGGTCCTGCAAGGTGTCGACCGTGATGACTGTCGTGATCCGTTGACCGGTAAGAAAATCGTCGAGGTTGACGCCGGTGAGCGACTCAGTCGCCACTGAGACCTGACCTGACGTGAGACAGACGTTGACAGGGGCAGCGCATGGGGGTGAAGGCTCAGCCAGCTTCGACTCGTCGCTGAGCTGGTTGATCGAGATGCTCGAGTTCGTCGGACGATTCACTTCAGTGTTCTGGTTGTTGACTTGATTGGCCGAGGCCGGAAAATCCGCGCTCGATGCTCTCGTGCCGAAGCTTCCCCAGACTTCGTTGTCTGAATGATGCGTATCGGTAAGCTTGTCCGACTTGACCTCCGCATTGAGGGCCGTCGCTGCCTGAGACAGCTGGACCGTCACCGAGGCGGAGGTATTGCCGCTCGGGGGAGCTGGAATGGCGGCACTCAGGGTGCATCTCGCTTGGCTCGCTCCCGGCTGCGTGGAGGCGACGGTCGAGCACTTCCAGCTGTTCGGCGAGGCCGAAACCACGCGGCCCACGACGGCGGACGCTGGCTTAGCCCAGACGTTCAGCACGACGTCATGCGCACAGTCGGGCCCAGCGTTGGCGGCCGTAAATGTGTGGCGGCTGGCGGAGCTGGACTCGTACGTCAGGTTCAGGTCGATCTGATCTGTGTCATTGCATCGATCAGCAGCCGCTGGGCCGGCCACGACCAAGGACGCAGCCAGGAACGCGAAGATGGCAAGCGAAAGCGCCCAACGGGACGGGCTCTTATTCATTTCCGGACCTCCTTAAGGTGGGGCCTCAAAACACAGAGCACCCCAGTCTCCTCCTCGCGGGCCGGCGTACGGTACTACCTTCTAGATAGTTGTGTCTAGGTTTTCTGAGGTTTCTCCATAAATGGCCGCCCGACGGCCTTCGTGGCTTGGCCCCCTTGCACAGAACAGCGGGTCGGGCGGGGGGCGCGTCCCGCAGTTAAACATCAGTACTCGACTGTGAAACTCACGAGGTCGCCTTGAAGCACGAACGATGAGCTTGTCCGGGTGGCCTTCGCTCTCATCTTCAGCGTCCCCTCTGAGGTTATGTACCGCGCCGGCCTGGTCGTGGACCATTTGAAGGTCTGGTCAGAGGTTGGGATCTGCCATCCATGCAGCTTCTCCCAGGAGGCACTGGAGACCCTGTAGATGTAGAGAGTCTGGGTCACAGCCCGGGTCGCCGATCCGTCGAAGGTCACGAAGAGCTTCCGAATTCGGGAGACTCCGACCGTTGCTCGCGCTGTCCAATCAACGATGTACGCGCTACTGGTGGGTTTTACCGAGTTCACGCGGAAATACGCCGAGTCGTCGTGCGCAAGCTTGGATACGGCGTCGGACGTCGTTCCCCTGCTGAGCCTGACCGCCGTCGGGCTGTACGACTTGATCTGCGGCGGAGCGGCGGAGATCGCGCCCGCGGCATCGCTTCGGATCGCGGGCAGGTTCGAGTAGAAGACGCCGCCGGGGCACTCCGTGGCCGCCCAGTCGCGGTGACCGGAGATGTTCGCCACCGAGATGCTGAAGCCCGGATTCGAAGGGTCCGTGTAAACGGAAGTCCCTAAGGGGTCCAACCCGTGGCGCTCGGCTTCCCATGCAACGTGGTCAACAACAGAGGCGCGCGCCGCGGCAGGGACGGGACCACTGGTGTAGGTACCGAGGACGGAAATGCCGACCGTTCCGGGGTGGCCGCCGGCCTGCCGGGACCGCACGCCGTAGCCAAACGGGTCCTCGCCCGTAAGACTGTCCTGGTCCCGCGTTCCAACCGGACCGGAATACCTCCCCTTGTAGATCCGGCCCTGTGCGTCGATGAGGAAGTTGTAGCCGATGTCGCCCCATTTCCGGTCGATGGCGTGATAGCGATAGATGGCTCGAACGGTCGCTGCCGGATCCGGATCGCCGTTCTGTCCAGCGGTGTGGTGAAGGATGATTTTGGTGGTGGGGTGGAACTGCTGCGGATCGATCTCATTCCCGTTGGTATTGAACCGAAGGGACTCATCGGCGCCCCACTGGGCGCGGGTGATGAGGCCGGGTTGGCTGATGTGAGAGGCCTCGGCCGTCGATTGGACCAAGGACCATTCCCGAGGCCCATCTGTGGTGTTGATCGCTACAGCGCGAACGTCCCGGTTCGATCCGCGAACCTGGTACGCATCGGCGTCCGCGGCGGCAATGAGTGAGGAGAACGTTCGTCCGCCGGATAGCGGGGTCTCGTCCTCGTGCACCATTCGCCACGCCGTCCACCGCCTTTCTGTGAGGAACCGGACGAACGGCTCGTGCCCGGAGGTCCAGGAGACCCCGAGGTAGTCCACCGGGAAATCGGGGTTCTCGATGGGGCTCGCCTCCGACAGTTGACCGAAGCTCTGGTTGTCGGCCAATGTCTTCGGGAAGCCGATCGCCACTGCAGGAAGCATGGGGAGAAGCGCCGCAGAGAATACGAGCGCCAAAAAGAGAATCAGGATTCGTCGGCGGGTCATGGGCAGGTTCGATGATTCTTCCTGCCGTGTCGTGGTCGTGTAAAGCGAATCGCCGGTTTTGCAGGCGCCCTTTTGGGTGTTACCCGGTGGTCTGGCCGCGGCCGGTCTTCTGTTGGAGCTCGTCGATCCGCCTGGAGGCATCAGCCTTCGACAGGTTCTCGTCGAAGGGCTCTCCGGCTTCATCCGACAGGGTCTTCAGGTACGACGCCTGAGCGTCGGTCATCGGCTCGTCGCCGGTCTTCCACTCCTTTGGATCCTTCTCCAGGTTCGAACCCTGAATCTCTTCTCTTCCCATGCCGCACCTCCTGCGTACTCGGATGATCATTCCGTGAATTACACGATTGTAAGCATATGGGGGTATCAAGGCGTTGTTACGCTCCGACGATGCGGGAGCGGACCGTCGTGACGACTGGAGCGAACTCCGGGCTCGGGCTCGCCACCGTTTTGGAGCTGGCCAGACGGGGCTTCCGGTCGATCGGGACGGTCCGGTCTCAGGCCAAGGCCCGGTCCGTTCGGGAAGCCGCCGCCGCGGCCGGAGTGAGGGTTGAAACTGCTCTCCTCGACGTGACCGACGCCGAACAGTGCCGTCGTGTCATCGACCGGTTCAAGCCCTGGGGCCTGGTGAACAATGCGGGAAGCCCGATGGTCGCGGCGATCGAGGACATCGAGGACGACGAGGCCCAGGCGCTATTGGAAACCATGGTCGTCGCGCCGATGCGCCTCGCGCGGCTGGCCCTCCCCCACATGCGTCGCGAGGGCAGCGGTCGAATCATCAACATGTCGTCGATCTACGGCCGGCTCAGCACACCACTCAACGGGTGGTACCAGGGCGCGAAGCATGCGCTGGAGGCTCTTTCGGACGCACTCCGTGTCGAGGTCGCTTCGTCGGGGATCGCGGTCGTGCTGATCGAACCCGGCGGATTTCGAACGGAATTGTGGGCGGACGCCGAACGGCAGACCGTGGAAAGACGGCCCTCCGCCTACGAGCAGGCGTATCAACGAACGCTTCAGGGCATTCGTCTGACCACGCCGCTGCTGGCCAGTCCATCAAGGGTGGCGGAGGTCATCGCCCGTGCACTGACCGTGCGGAGTCCTCGCCCACGGTACCTCGTCGGTTACGACGCCCAGCTCGCGAACTTGGTCGACCGAGCGATCCCGACTCGAATCAAAGACCGCGTGATGCGGCTCACGCTCGGCCTTTAGCGCCCTCGTTCCGGGGTCTTAGCCTCGCCCACTCCTCAGGGAGAAGTCAGAGCCGAGCGGAGCACGCGGACGATGCGCATCCGCTGCGGATGGTCACCGACTTGAAGCGCTGGATCTCCCTGGCAGTGTCGTAGGAGATCACCGAGACGTTGTCGCTGCCGCTGTTGGCAACGAAGCAGTACCGGCCGTCCGCGCTGGACGTGGCCCAGTAGGGCTTGTCGCCCGGAGTGGGTCCGACAGCCCCGCCCGGCGCCTCTCGATCCCGATGATGCGCTGGACCTCAAGCGACCGGGGTTTAACGATCGCCACGTAATCGGCCGCGGTGCGGCGGCACAGATCTTCGTTCGGTCGCCGTTCATCGCCAGCCCGTGATGCGCCGAGTCCAGCTCGTTGTCTCCCTGCCCGCCCCCTGAGGGCAGGTTACGGGTACGAAGAAGGCGTTCGTCTTCAGGTCGTACTCCACGAAGCCGTGGAGGAACGAGAGCTGGGCATACATGATCCTGTTGTTGGGCATGACGACGAACGGCCTGATTCCGACGCCGAAGTCGATAACCTTCTGCACCTCGTGGTTTCGGTGTCGGCGATGGTGAACCAGCGATCTGTACTCGTTCTCGTGTGGGAAGTCACCCGTCGGGATCTGGTCGATGATCTTCCCTGTCGTCGTGTCGATGACATCGACCACTTTGACAGTCGTCGCCGAAACGAGGAGCTCGCTACCGGGGCGACAACGCGAGGTGGTCCGACCGGAATCCGGATACTTCCCCCGTCCACCGCATTGTGCGGTCCTTCAGATTGAACGCGGCGACGTCGCCCATGCTTGGCCTCGAGACGTAAGAACGCTGCCGTCGGGAGAGACCCGCATGTCGTCGACGAGCTGAGGATTCCCCCCGGCGGCGAGCTCGTTTTTAATCTCGCAGGCGACCGCCTGGTCGGGAGTCGGCGCCGAGGCGCAACTCTCCTAGTCGGGAGCGACGTCGATGCGACCCAGCCTCTTGAACGTCCTGGGGTTGATGATGTCGACGGTCCCCTCCTAGTTGTTTCGACCAGGAGGACCTGTTGCGTCCCCGTTACCGCGGCGGCCGTCGACGCCGCCGGCGCGGTGAATCCGGGGACCCCGAATGTAGCGACCAGGATCGACGTGAGGAACAACCCGGGTACCGCTTATGCCGGCCCATCTCGCCTCGTACCGGTCGCAACCAGTCGAAAGAGCCGCCAACCAGTCCCGCCGAGGACAAAGCAGTTCATGGACTAGTGCAGGTAACTAGTCGGGCTGGGAAGGTCAAAGCAGCTGCGGGGGGAGTGGGATTCGAACCCACGAGGGACTTGCGCCCCTAACGGTTTTCAAGACCGTCACCTTCGTCCGCTCGGTCATCCCCCCGGATCGAGTCTACGCCGGGAGCTGGTACCGTCCGACCGAGCGGCAATGTTGGACAAGCAGGACTTTCGCGAACAGGTCTGGCGACTCCTCGAACAGAAACGAGTGGCTCGCTTTCCGGGGACGCGCGGCCGGATCCCGAACTTCGTCGGCGCTGAAGCCGCCGCAGAGCGCCTCGCGGAACTGGAGGAGTGGCGGAGAGCGGCAGTGCTGAAGGCGAACCCGGACTCACCCCAGCTCCCGGTGCGGACTCGCGCGCTCAAAGAGGGGAAGTTGCTGTTCATGGCCGTCCCGAGGCTCACCGAACCACGGCCGTTCATTCTCCTCGACCTCTCACGAATCTCCGACAACGTCCGAAGTGCAGCTTCCATCAAGGGCGCCATGAAGCAGGGACGGCCCGTGCTCTTCGGCCAGATGCGCCGAATCGACCTGGTGATTTGCGGCAGCGTCGCAGTGAATAGCTCAGGTGTCCGCCTTGGCAAGGGTGGAGGCTACTCAGACCTCGAGTTCGGTCTCGCCACCGAGGCTGGCCTGATCGACGAGGAAAGCGTGATCGTCACCACAGTTCACGATCTGCAAGTGCTGGAGCAAGATCTGCCCGAAACCGACCACGACTTCCGTGTCGACATCATCGTGACTCCGAGCGAAGTCATGCGAACCGAGGCATCGCCGAATCAAAGACCGACCGGGATTTTGTGGTCACACCTCAATCCGGTGAAGATCTCCGCCATTCCCGTGCTCGCGCAGCTCGAAAAGGAGAGATCGAGAGTAGAAGGAGAGGGCTGATGGCGGAGATCCAGATCCGAAAGACCAGCGAGGACGATGAGCGGCTCTCCTTCAGTGTCGCGATCGAGGAGGCTGGCTCACGGAGCACGCACCAGGTGACCCTCTCCCGGAGCGATCACCGAGAACTCGGCGTCGACACCGAATCACCGGAGCAGTTCGTCCGCCGCTGCATCGAATGGCTTCTGGAACGCGAGCCCAAGGAATCCATACTGGCTCGCTTCGATGTCCGGGAGATCAGTCAGTACTTCCCCCGGTTCAGCGAAGAGATCCGAAAGCGCCGCCCGCAGGTTCCCTAGCGCCGCTCGCTCTTCAAGCGCTTCGCGACTCCCTCGCCCAGGCGAGAAGCTGGTCGCGCGGGAGGTAGTTGAGGATCCGCTCCCTCGGAATGCCGGCCCGGATCGCCGCTGCCAGGCCGTACTCCATGAACCGGAGCTCGGCCGTGCTATGGGCGTCGGTCCCGATGGAGATCCTCACACCAACCTCTCGGGCCAACTGAAGAAGCTCAACATCGAGGTCCTGGCGGTCCGGAAACCCGTCGATTTCCAACGCCTTGTCCTCCACAACTGCCGCCTCGAACACGCGCTGCCAATCCGCCTGAAGCCCGAGCCGAACGCCGAACCGCCGCCCTCTGGGATGAGCGAGCACGTTGAGGGTCGGATTTCGAAGCGCCGCCACGTACCGATCGGTCTGATCTTCGGTCACCCGGAGCTTGCTGTGGAACGCTCCCAGCACGAGATCGAGCGCGCGAAGGGCTTCGAGGTCCATGTCGCCTTCGCCCTCCGGCGAGATGTTCATCTCGATGGCGCGGAGGATCCGAAAACCATCGCCCGAGCTCTCCAGGTCTTCGTTCATCCGCCCGATCTCGAATCCCTGAGCGGCCAGCCGCGCCTCGTCCATCCCACGGGCAATGGGGAGCCCTTTCGAATGGTCGGTGATCGCGACGTGCTCGTAGCCGTAGGTGCGCGCTTCGGAAACCATTTCAGGAAGCGGGGCCTTGCCGTCGCTGTACGTGGTATGCATCTGAAGGTCCGCCCGGAGGGACGGCGCCCAGTCGGGGTTCTGGCTCAGCGTCGTCCGGACCTCCGCCAAGGTGAGAAACCCGCGCCTGAGCGGAGGCGGATCGGGAACCTCGGGCGGATCGTCGAACCACGCGGCGATCTGGCGAGCGAGCCACGGCCCCACCGAGGTCAGCTCGGTCAGAGATCGCCCCTGGCTGTGGAGCGCCGCGGCCTCCTCCGGCCAGTAGAACGCCGCCGCGCGGGCGGCCCGCCCGAGGGCTCGACGTCGGTGACCTTCCTGTTCCTCTGCCGCCGTGGCGAGGAGCTCGGCGATCTGTCCGTTGGAGAGCGGCACGCTGCTCAGCGTAGGTGCCCACGACCCGGGCGCTCACATAACGCGTGAGTTGACGCCATGGACTAGCCAGGTTTAACTACAGCGCCCTAGCACCGCTAGGCGGTCCGAGGGCTAGACCCAGCTCGGTGGGCGCCCGCCCCACCTGCTGAGGGGGAGGTGAGGGCTAGAGCAGTACCTTGCTCGCTCTTCTCTTCCGTTCGCTCGTCCACCTCGTACCAAGGAGCACCGATGAACCGATTCTCCGTTCGCCGTAGCAGCTTGCTGATAGTCCTCTCTTTAACATCAGTCTTCACCCTCTTCTCGTCGGTGGTGGCGTCAGGCGACATCACTCAGCTCTATCCGGGTACCGCTGTTCTCTTGACCCAATCAGGCACCGGCGGCGGCGGCAACGGAGGCAACCAAAAGGTGGCCTCTTCGTCGACCAACATCTTCTCGCCAGCCGTATTTGTCGATTACAAGCGGTTCGGCGGTGAACCGACTGTCACCGTGGACCGGTATCCATTCGCCCCGGGCACACCGGTCGGCAATCCGCAATGTCCGGCGACTGCAACGAGCCCGTGCCCGCCGAAGGACATCGTTTACCAATCTGCGCCACAGGGGGCTGTGGCCCCTCGTTACAGTCAATTCTGGAAGTCAGACGACCAGGGGCGAAGCTTCCGTAAGTCACGGCAGTTCCCGATCCACGGGCTGCCACAGACCACTGCCGGCGGTGGTGGCGGCGACAGCCATCAGGCGGTTGGACAGCTGACGCACTTCGTCTACATGGTCGACCTGACGCTTGCTCCTGGAATCACCATGAACGTTTCGGAAGACCTTGGCGAAACCTGGCGCAGCGACGCGTTCGGCGCGGGCCTGAGCTTCCTCGACGACCGGCAGTGGGTGGAAGCCGACGAAGCCGTGAACCGGATCTACGTCAGCACGATCAACCTCTTGAATTTGGTCACACCCGCGCTAGTCTCGATCGAGAACACGACGGGATGGCCAACGCCACTTCAGTTGACGGAAGAGTGCAACCCCGCGACGTACGAGGAGGGCATCGGGACTGCGGCCGCGCCGGCTCCCGGCGCGACGTTTTGTCCCAATCCTGCCGACCCGTATCTGTGGGTCGCCGGTCCTGTCGTCGCCGACAACGAGGGCACGGCCACACGGCCGCCCTCTCATGCGGCCTATATCCCATTCATTAGGCGGATCAGTGAACCGCTCGGCACAGGGCTCTTCGGAATCACTGGATGGCAACTTTGGGTGGCGAGATCATTAGATCACGGCCACACCTGGACGCGTCATCTCGTTGCCATCCGGCCCGCAACCAATGACCCGGCCAACATCTTCCCCGAGCTCACGATCGACAGGGGGGGCAACCTCTATTACACGTGGTCGGAGACCCAGGGCGGCCCGACCGAGTCGACGCAGGGGGACCGAGGCGATGAGCAGCAGAACCTTTCGATTGACGAGCAGGACATCTTCTATGCGTTCTCGCCACCCGGCGGCACGGCGTGGTCCCCGCCGATCAACCTGACGAAGGAGAAAGGCGACACCGCGATCTTCCCCTGGATGGTTGCAGGGGACCCGGGACAAGTCGACCTGACCTATTACAAGGCCAATACCGGGATCAACTCAAACATCGCGTTCATCGATGACAACGGCGAGGAATGCGAAGACCCAGATGCGCCGGGTTGCAGGCCCAACCCATCAGTCTGGAACGTGTACTTCGCACAGTCGCAAAACGCTCTCAATACGGGCGCGAATTTCAATACCGTCCAGGTGACGGCGCAGCCGCACCACCTCGGTCAAATCTGCACCGCAGGCCTGGCGTGCGAGGGCGACCGTGATCTCCTGGACTTCTTCACGATCGACGTCGACAGCCGCGGCGCCGCATATATCGCCTACTCGGATGACAACAGGCGGCGGGCGACCGACACCCAGGACTACATGACCCGACAGATTGCCGGTAACAGCGTGTTCAAGAACACCACGATCAATCTCCAGAACGAGTGGGGAGTACGGGATCATTCGGTGATTGACAGGCCTGGGGACGTCACGAACACCGCCAGCGCCCCCGTCGGCCCCTGCCCGGGAATGGACGTCCTCAACACAACGGCCGACCGGAAGGACGACAAGATCATCGTCACGATGCTGCTGAACGGCCCACCGACCGCCGCGAACGCGGTTGCCTGCGGCAACGCCCCTCCGAACCCCGTCGCCATTTCCACTACTGGCGGTCTGTGGGGCATCGAGTTCTGGGCAGCCAGTGATCCAGCGACCACGGGTCCTTCGAACCGGTTCTATATCGCGTACCGCGACAACCCGCCCGATGGAGCACCACGCGTCGAGGGCGGGACCATGGATCACGTGAACGTTACGGTGACGTCGCTTGAGTTCAACTCGAGGACACTCGGGACACTCGGGGGGAACTGTTTCACCATTCCGCCTCCGACCGGTGCTTGCACAATCTCGATGACGGTATCTGCAAGCAGCCTCGGAATCACGCCGGGGAATTCGCTGAACAACATCACCGGTCTCTCGACGTACCTCTTCGGCAATCTGGAGC
>DATABA010000059.1:0-2645 GCA_036259835.1 Actinomycetota bacterium | reverse complement strand
TCCGATCTAACCATCCAGGTGCCCGTGACGTTTGCCGAAGCGGCTCTCGGAGCGAACCTCCGCGTGCCCACGCTGAACGGTCCCGTAACGCTGAAGATCCCGGCCGGGACTGCGTCCGGAAAGACGTTCCGCGTTCGGGGCAAGGGCGCGCCGAAGGCGAAAGGTGGCGCCGGCGACCTGCTGGTGACCGTCCAGGTCGATGTCCCGCAGAAGCTTTCGAAGGAAGAAAAGGAACTCCTGTCGCGGCTGCAGGAGGTTCAGCGCGAGTCCCCGAGGAAGCGACTCGGGGTCGAGGCTTGACCAAAGGAGGATGAGCATGGCGATGCGACGACAGGGCGACCGACGGGGGAACGCAGAGGATCGAGCTCTGTACATCATCAGCATTGCTGCTGAACTTGCCGGCGTCCATCCTCAGACGCTTCGGATCTACGAGCGGAAGGGACTGCTGTCGCCGGCTCGGACCGCAGGGAACACTCGCCGGTATTCCAATCGGGACATCGAGCGCCTTCGCATGATCCAGCGCCTCACCCAGGAGCACGGCGTGAACCTTGCCGGTGTGAAGATGATCGTCGACCTGGAGAACGAGCTCGATCGGTTGCGACGACAGCTCCAGAGGCTCGACCGCGAGCTCGAGCGCGCCCGGCGCCGAACCGAAGACGAACTCGGCCGAACGCAGGCACGGGGGACGGAGATGGTTCCGGTATCCACGATCAGACGGCTGCGTCTCCAGGTTCGGCCGAATGAGCGACGAGGTCCCATCGCGGTGGGGCCGGGAAGTTAAGACGCGGGCGAGTGCATTGATGGGAACGAGATGGACCTGAACAAACTGACACTCAAATCACAGGAAGCGCTGCGGGCGGCGCAGGAGCTGGCCCGGGAACGGAACCACCAGCAGGTTGAGCCGGCGCACGTCCTGTTCGTCCTGCTTTCCGACGCCGAAGGCGTCGTCTACCCGCTGCTCCAGCGGCTCCAGCAGTCACCCAGGGTCCTCCGCGACCGCACCGACGAACTACTCGAGCGGATCCCAAAGGTGTACGGGCCCCAACAGGAGATCTACCTCTCGCAACAGACCAGCAACGTGCTGGATCGAGCGCTTCGTGAAGCACAGCAGCTGACCGATGAGTACGTCTCCACCGAGCACCTGTTCCTCGCGCTCATGGAGACCGACCGCGACATCGCCCGGCTCCTCAAGGACGCGAGCGTGACCCGGGATGCCGTTCTCAACTCGCTTGTGGAGATCCGCGGCCGGCAGCGAGTCACCGACCAAACCCCCGAGGAGAAGTACCAGGCGCTCGAGCGCTACGGGCGGGACCTCACCGACCTCGCCAGGAAGGGCAAGCTCGACCCCGTCATCGGCCGGGACGATGAGATCCGGCGCGTCATCCAAGTCCTGTCACGCCGAACGAAGAACAACCCGGTCCTGATCGGAGAACCGGGTGTTGGGAAGACCGCCATCGTCGAGGGTCTCGCCCAGCGGGTGGTCGCGGGAGATGTCCCCGACGGGTTGAGGGACAAGCGGGTCGTCCAGCTCGACGTGGGCGCGCTGGTGGCTGGAACGAAGTACCGAGGCGAATTCGAGGAGCGATTCAAGGCCGTGCTCCGCGAGATCGCCGAAAGCGAAGGACAGATCATCACGTTCATCGACGAGCTCCACACGATCGTCGGAGCTGGATCCGCCGAGGGCGCTGTGGACGCCGGCAACATGATCAAGCCGATGCTCGCCCGGGGTGAGCTTCGCGCCATCGGCGCCACCACCCTGGACGAATACCGAAAGCATGTCGAAAAGGACCCTGCGCTCGAGCGGCGTTTCCAGCCGATTGTGGTCGGCGAGCCATCGGTGGAAGACACCATCGCCATCCTGCGTGGCCTGAAGGAGCGCTACGAGGTCCACCACGGCGTTCGGATCCAGGACGCGGCGCTGGTCGCCGCGGCCATCCTGGCCAACCGCTACGTCACGGCACGGTTCCTCCCCGACAAGGCCATCGACCTGATCGATGAGGCGGCCAGCCGGCTTCGCATCGAGATCGACTCCATGCCGATGGAGATCGACGAGGTCGAGCGGCGCGTCAAGCAACTCGAGATCGAACGCGCCGCACTGAAGAAGGAGACCGACTCCGCTTCGAAGGAACGCTTGGAACGGCTGGAGCAGGAGGTTGCCGACCTTCGGGAGCGGTCCTCGGGCATGAAGGCGCACTGGCAGCAGGAAAAGGACGTCATCGATCGGATCCGGTCCCTGAAGTCAGACATCGAGAACAGCCGCATGGAAGCGGAACGCGCGGAACGGGACGGTCAGCTGGAGCGCGCAGCCGAGCTCCGCTACGGGACGCTGGTCTCACTCCAACGTGAGCTCGACCAGGCGAACGAGGAGCTCGCAACCCTTCAGGCCGATCAGAAGATGCTGAAGGAAGAGGTAGATGAGGAAGACATGGCTGAGGTCGTGTCGAAGTGGACCGGCATTCCCGTCGCGAAGTTGATGGAGGGCGAAGTTCAGAAGCTGGTCCGGATGGAGGATGCGTTGCACGAGCGGGTTATCGGACAGGACGAGGCCGTGGCGGCGGTGGCGAACGCGATTCGGCGCGCCCGAGCGGGGCTGTCCGATCCGAACCGCCCGATCGGCTCCTTCATCTTCCTCGGACCGACCGGAG
>DATABA010000058.1:0-7032 GCA_036259835.1 Actinomycetota bacterium | reverse complement strand
ATCACACCGTACTTGTGCGCGACGCGGTTGTCGTAGTCAGAAAGAACAGGCGTACGAATTCCGAACTCAGTCGCCGCCTCTTTCCAATCTTCTCGCGGATCCGGCGAGACGGAAAGTAGGGCAATTCTGAGCTTTCGGAATCCCTTATGGTTCTGCAGGTCAACTACCTGCTTTACGCAGCCGTATCAGCCGGGGCCCATACTGAAATAGAGCAAGACCGGTTGTTTCCCTCGGAAATCAGACAACGAGACGCTTTGCCCCTGTCCGGTAGGCAGTCGGAACGGGGGCGCCGGGTCTCCCTTCCGGAGGACATCGCTGCCTTGGGGTTCGCTTGGTGATCCCGACCCGCAACTCGCCGGAATCAAAGCAACGAAGGCGAGCAAGGCCAGCAGGCTCCGTCTCACGACAAGAAGTCTACTTTCCTTCAATGGTTGGAGAGAAGGTGCCTGCGTCGCTCATGGAACTCATCGCGACCGATTTCCCCGCGTCCGGCGGAAGAATCGGGGCAACAGGCGCGAGAAGAAGTCTTCCTCGAAGCCGTTGGGGTCGATCAATCGCTCCGTCGAGGGGGAGGAACAGGGCGGCGGATACTAGTTCCGCGTCGCCCTGAATAGCGAAACCGGCTCTGCAAGGCCCTTCAGCGGCACGGGCCCGACCTGCACGAACCCCACTCCGTCTGACGCCAATGCCACGACATCATCGCTGACCAATACTTCTCCGGGCGCTGCGGCGTCGGCGATGCGCGCCGCTACGTTCACTGCCCGGCCGAAGTAGTCGCCGTTCTGGAACACCACCGGTCCGGCGTGAACACCGACGCGAGCCGGCGGCAAACCGGCCCGTGGTGCGGCGTCGACGAGATCGAGCGCGCATGAGACGGCGGGACTCACTTGAGGAAAGTGGAACATCACGCCATCCCCCAAGAGCTTCACCGGCTTCCCGCCGTACAAGTGCGAGGTTTCCTCGGCGACCTCCGTGAGGTTGATCGCGAGCTCCGCTGCTGCATGGTCGCCCCGTTCCTCGGTCAGCTGGGTGAATCCGGCCAGGTCGAGAAAGGCAATGGCCGGAGTTTCCCGATTTCGCTTCGGGAACAATCCCGCCTGCTCCATGGCGCGCTCGAGATACTCCGTTGCCGTGGCCATGATGTAGTGATCGAGATGCTGACGATACAGCCATACCAATGCCCGATACACCTGTTCGCGGATTTCCGACCAAATTCCAATGGCCGCGTCGAGCGCTTCCTGTTCCGCCATCCCGGTTGCAAGCATGGGCTGCGCAATGTCGCGGTCGAAGTTCTCGACATCAGCTTCGGCGATCCGCCGGATGTTCTCACCCCACACTCGGAATTCCCGTGTCAAAGTTGCCTCGCTTCCGAGCATCCGCGTGAATGCAGCTTGTAACGGAATCAGCTGGAGCTCGTCCTCGGGAACGAAGTCCTCGGGACGGGGCACCGGCAGGCCGAAGGCGCGGTGGATCACCTGGCTCATGGTGACCGGCAGGCCTGATTCGGCCCAGGCCGTCGCATACGTCTTGGACGAGAGCTCCGAGCCTGCCGCGTAGAGGACGTCGGCCGAGTTGAACGAGAAGTGGCCAGCAGCAACAGCCTGGCCGACATCGGCCGCCCCGATCCCCGCTCGCTCGAACGATTCGACGAAACGCAAACGGAGGATGTCGGAGTCGCGGAATGGAGGCTCCTCCGACGAGAGAACGCCGAAACCGGCCAGCCGACGCACCGCCTCTTGACTGGTCCCGGCTCGCCGGGCAAGTTCCGCTTCCGTCAGCTCACCCATATGAGGCATGGTACTCAGGGTGCAGGAACGGCGGACGGGCGGGGAATGTACGACCAATGGGTGGAGGTCACCCCTGAAATGACGGCGCCTCGACGAAGGCGACGACGACCTTTGGGATAAGGCCGTGTGCCTTACCATTGAGAAACCGGGACCGTAAGCGCCTGGAGGCTAGCCAATCAGAAGCACTCCTCTCGAGCCATTGACCGTTCTTCTCTGACCGCTGACACTCCTAAATTGAGAGCCGAGGTCATAAGTCAGACGTAAGGGGGTTGGCATGCATCCGAACGAACAAGTGCTGCGCGATATTGATGCCGCACAGCAACGCGGAGACTTTGAGGCGTTTGCAAGCCACTACACGGACGACGTGGTCGTCCACATCCCGGGTAGGAGCTCGTTCGCCGGCGTCCACAAAGGGAAGGACGCCTTTTTGGAGCTATTCGGCCGTTTCAACGAGCGGGTTCCCGAGTATTCGTTCGAAGGGCATGCTTACTTGGCCGATGACGAGCATGGCGTGACGCTGCAGAAGTCCCATTACAAGCGAGGGAACGAAACCGTGGACACCAATGAGGCATTTGTGTGCCACTTCCGCGACGGCAAGGTTTCGGAGTTCTGGTTCATGACGGAAGAGAGCGAAGCCGTCGACGCGTTCCTCGGATAGCGACTCAGCGAGGGAACCCTCCTGCCGGGCGATCCTGCCCCGTCCGGCAAGGCTGCTCCGGGGCCCGCCACTACACGAGGAGATGTCGGCGGACCGAGTCGCATGGGTTCGAAGACGATTAGCAGATCTCGACGCGTTGCTCAGTGAGGTCGGATTGGACCAACTTGACGTGGGTGTCGCAGACGCCCGGGATCTCGGCCAGTCGGTGCCGGAATTCTTGATGTTGTAGCTGAGCGGCCGCAACTCCGGCTCGAGAAAATCGCTGTTCTTGGTCCACGGAAAAGCATCAAACTCGTGAGCTCGATTGGGCCCTCGGACCTCCACAAGAGAGCCTTCGCCAGAGCTTCTTTCAGGCGAATCACAGGTTCTTCACAGGGTCTTGTGCGACGCTTCGGAGCATGACAAGCGAGCGAGGCGACGGCGAACCGTCCGCTCGCGTCCTGGTCGTGGACGACGAGGCGAACATCCGCGACCTGGTGGCCACCGTTCTCCGTTACGAAGGTTTTGACGTACGGGTTGCCGAAAATGGTCGGAAGGCGCTGACGGCAGTGCGTTCGTTCGACCCGGACCTCGTGGTTCTCGACATCATGCTCCCCGACCTTGACGGCTACGAGATCCATCGTCGACTGACCACGAACGGTTATTCCATTCCCGTCCTCTTCCTCACCGCCCGTGATGCCACCGAGGACAAGGTTCGCGGGCTCACCATGGGCGCCGACGACTACGTCACGAAGCCGTTCAGCCTGGAAGAGCTGGTAGCGCGCGTTCGAGCGATCCTTCGTCGCACTCGTACTCCCCAGGCCGATGCGCCGTCGAGGCTCGTGTTCGCTGACCTGGAGCTCGACGAGGACGCGCATGAAGTACGCCGCGGGGGGCGGACCATCGACCTCACCGCCACCGAGTTCAACCTCCTCCGCTTCCTGATGCTGAACCCGCGCCGCGTCCTTTCGAAGTCCCAGATCCTGGACCACGTGTGGCACTACGACTTCCGAGGCGACGCCAACGTGGTCGAGACCTACATCAGCTACCTACGCAGGAAAGTCGACGCCACCGAGCCGCGCCTCATCCACACCGTGCGGGGTGTCGGCTACGCCCTCCGCCTCCCGAAGGAGTGATGGAGTGCGGCTCCGACTCCCCCGTTCACTTCGAGGGAGAGTCCTCGCCGCCGCCGTGGCGCTCGTCGCGGTCGGACTTCTCATTGCGAACGTCGCGACGTACGCGTTCCTCAGATCGTTCCTTATTCGCCGGGTCGATCAGCAGCTCCGCTCCGCTGTGATCCCGGTGGCTCGACAGCTCGAGCGAGAGCTGGTCGGGGGACCAGAGTTCGGGCGCGGACCACCGCCGGGCGTCTTTCCCCCCTTGGCAACGTATGGGGCGTATGTAAACGCCTCCGGACGACTTGTCATCCAGCGATGGTTCGGTTCGGAGGGACCGCGCCTTCCTGCGGCACCGGAGCTGCCGCCCATACTTCCCGGATCCTTTGAGTCACCGGACTCCACCCTCGGGTTCTTGACCCTCCCCGCTTCCGTCGGCCGAGGAGACTTCCGCACGCTCGCCGTGCCGCTCGCGAACGGCTCGGGAACCCTTGTTGTGGCCGTCCCGCTGACCGAGACCACGCGAACGCTCCGCCGGCTGGTCGTCGTCGAGGTGCTCGCCACCGCTACGGTGCTCTTCATCATCGGTGTCCTCGCTTGGTGGCTCGTTCGACTCGGGCTCCAACCGCTCGACAGGATGGCCGCAACCGCCGGCGCCATAGCTGCGGGCGACCTATCGAGACGTGTCGAGCCTGCCGAGGAAGAGACCGAAGTGGGACGGCTCGGGCTGGCCCTCAACAAGATGCTCGGCCGAATCGAGGAAGCGTTCGGCAAGCAGAGAGCCAGCGAGGAGCGCCTTCGCCAGTTCGTCGCCGACGCGTCGCACGAGCTTCGTACTCCTATCACGTCCATTCGTGGATGGGCTGAGCTGTTCCGGCGCGGCGCCTCCGAACGGCCGGAGGATCTGGCGAAGGCAATGGCTCGCATCGAGGACGAAGCAGGCCGAATGGGTTTCTTGGTCGAGGATTTGCTGCTCCTCGCCCGGCTCGATCAGGGGAAGCCGCTGGCTCGCGACCGCGTGGATCTGGCGTCGGTCGTCGCGCGAGCCGTGGATGACGCCAGGGCCGCAGACCCGGCGCGATCACTCGATCTGCAAACTGAACCGGCCCTGGTCGAAGGGGACGAAGCCAGGCTGAAGCAGGTTCTGGACAACCTTCTCGCCAACGTCAGGGTCCACACTCCGCCGAGCTCGGCTGCCAAAGTCTCGCTTCGGGCGGACGGCGAAGCCATCGTCGAGGTCGCTGATGAAGGGCCGGGCGTTCCGTCCGAGATGGCCGACCGAATCTTTGAACGATTCTTCCGGGCGGACTCTTCACGGGGACGCGACAAGGGCGGCGCAGGACTCGGACTCGCGATTGCTTCCGAAATCGTTCGGTCGCACAGCGGAACCCTCGAACTGGTGCCGAGCGAAAGAGGGGCGGTCTTCCGGATGACGCTTCCCCTCCACGGCGATCCAACTCGCCCGGGAGCTTCAGAGGTTCACAGCAAAAACTGAGGCGCCTTTCATCGGCTTCTCAGCTCTGAACGGTTCACTCAAGGCGTCAATCGTTGGGTCGCCGGAGTGAGTTCCGGTCCGGCAAAGGAGGACGCAATGATCGAATCGCTTCTCGGCCGGCATGGTCCGTTCATCGGACCACCGTGGCAAGACCCGTGGTGGCACGGCTTGCTCGGCACCGTCGTTCCATTGCTGCTTCTCCTCGGCCTGGCCGCGCTAGTGGTCTGGGCGGTGTTGCGGGTGAGTGACCGACATCCCCCCGCCTCGCTTTCCCAACCGCCCTGGCCAGCGCGGCCGGCCGACACCGCTCTCGAACAGGCGCGACTTCGGTACGCCCGAGGCGAGATGTCGCGCGAGGAATTCCTCCAGATCTCGAGCGACCTGCAGGGAGGCTCACCCAGGGAAGCCTGACCCGGAGTTCTGACCGGCTAGGACGGAGCGCTGGCGAGAATGGTGCCGAGCGCGGTGGCACACAGCGCTTCGTCCTCGCCGGTCACCGCGAACACGTCGCAGCGGCACACCGCCTGCCGCTTCGAGCTGTAGACAACGGTCGCCCGGGCGACGACTCGATCTCCTTTCGCCGGCCGCACGTAGCTGACCTTGAATTCCTGCGTGAGCACGTTCGGCCCGAGAACCGACCCACCGGCGAACGTCAGGGCGTTGTCCACCAGGTAGCTGACGATGCCGCCATGAACGAAGCCATTCTGCTGCTCCAGATGAGGCTGAACGGCGATCGAAAGCTCCGCCTTGCCAGGCTCAAATGCGAGCAACTCTGTCCCCAGGTGGACACTGAAGGGCTGAAGCGCCAACACCGCTCGCCCAACCTCCACGAGTGAACCGCCCTTCTCCAAATGCTTGTTCCTCCCTCACTTCTCGCTTTGAATCCTGTTGGGACGAATAAGCGTCCCACAGGAAGGAGGATCGGTGGGCGCAGTTATCGGACAGATCATCATGATCGTGGTCATGGCGGGAAGCGTGATCTTTCTCGTCGGCGCGATGGTTCGGAGCATTCAGAACGAAAAGAAGAGCGCTGGGCTCCGCAGGACCTTCGCGAACTTCGGTTTGAGCATCGTCCTCATGGTGCTCTTCTTCGCGAGCTGGCTCGGCCAGGGCATCTCCCAGTGGCAAACCTTCGTGGACGAGCAGCGCGAACACAACCAGCCTGTGGAAATAGGCGACTTCATTGCCGATTTCTCCAGGTCGACGTTCGAGAACTGGCAATCCGAGTTCCTTCAGCTGTTCTCATTCGTTGTCCTTGCGGCCATGTACATCCACAGGGGCAGCGCCGAGTCGAAGGACAGCGACGACCGGATGGAGGCGGCGCTGACGCGGATCGAGCAGAAGCTCGGAACGAAGTCCTAATGGAGAACCAGGTAGTCTTCGACGCCAAGAAGGCGAAGCCCCGGACGAATCAATAGCGGAAGCGCCCGACGTCCGTCCGCGCCATGGATCAATCGCGGCCCGCCGACCTCCAGACGGCGTCTTCGCATGACGAGCTTCGCTCCGCCATGGGCAAGTACGTTCTTGACCCAATCCGTTCGCGACGCGCCGTACGTCAGTGGGATGACGAAGCCGTCTCTCGTTCGAAACGCCCACACGGGAGTTCGATATTCGCTCCCCGACTTCCTCCCCTTGTGTACAACGAGGGCGAAGGGTGGAGTGATGTAGGCAAGCAGGCCCAACACCTTGTTGGTGAAAAGCCGGTTGAACCGGGCCAGAGCGCGTGGCAGCGGCACGACGGGAGTCCGCTCGGAGGGCGGCTACTGGAGCTGAGCCTCCACCAAGATGAGTTCCGTTTCGTCGTCTGCCCGGAGTGTGATCTCCGGTTCGTCCCAGATCTTCGCTCCATCCCCTGTGGACAGCCGCTCGCCGTCGAGCCCGAGCACGCCGCTGATCACGTACAGGTATCCGCCCATGCCGTGGCCGAACTTGTGATCCAGCGTGAGGCCCCGCTCCATGGACGAGATATACACCGCGGCGTTCCCGTGGACCTTCACC
>DATABA010000057.1:0-6160 GCA_036259835.1 Actinomycetota bacterium | reverse complement strand
TTAACGCTGAGCGCCCCCCCAGGCCGTCGAGAACGACACACCTCCGACGACCCTCACCTTCACCGAACGATGCGCCGACCACCCGCGACCGCGCGCGCTCGAAGAAGCCTATTGACACGCCAGCTCACACAGTCAACGGGAGCGCTTTGCGCCAGGCGAACGGGGTGACCACGCCATAATCGGCCGTTGTGCCAGATCTCGTCTGTCGTGTCATGGCCGGCTGAAGTCGCCGGTGGTCGCCATGATCAGGTCTCGGGATCCGGGCGAGCGACGTCAGCGGCGCATTTCAGTGCTTGCCGCGAAACTGGGACGCCTCCAACAAAGTCGTCCGGAGCCAGGTACGTCGTAAACCGGCGTGCCAGACAGGTGTGCCGCTGCGCAAGGCATTGAAGACTCGCCGGAGGCCTCGGGATGGCTGTCGAGATCGTGGTGTTCCGATGTCACCGGGATCGTATAGGTCGCGTCGATCATCGCCGGCCTGGTCACCATCTCGAGGCCGGCGAGTGACGGAAAGGACACTCACGCGATGCCCCTGGCGAATCCCCCCACACGTAAGCGACCGCCAGCCGGGAAGAATGGAGAAATGCCGTTCGACACCGGCTATCCCTCCGCTGACGCGAGAGACGACTGGAATCGCGCGCGCCGCCGAAGGGTGCTGTCTCGGCTGGCGACTCGGCTCCGCCGGGCCCCCCACGACGTCGACGTCATCCTCCCGTACGACGAGGCCCTCGCCGCCCTCGGGTACGTCACCCAGCGGGACCTCGGCCTCCAGGTGATCGCGATCGACACCGTCGTGGGCAGTGTCGACCGGACCGCGGACTTTGACCGCGCCTTCCTCCCCGCCACCAACCGGCCAAAGCAGCGGTTCGAGCGCCTGGCGGAGGCAGTGCGCCGTGGCGAGCCGATCGACCCGATCGACGTCATCCGCATCGGGGAGGCCCACTTCGTGAAGGACGGTCACCACCGAGTCGCCGTGCTCCGCGCCCTTGGCATTCCGACCGTGGAGGCGCACGTGGTGGAGGTCGTGACTCAGGTGGGCATGGGCCACGATCTCCGCATCTCCGACCTCCCGCTGAAAGGCAGCCAACGACTGTTCCGCGAGCGCGTCCCCCTGCCACCCGAGGGCGAGGAGCGCATCCGGCTGAGCGATCCGTGGAGCTATGGCGTGCTGGCCGAGAACGTCGAGGCTTGGGGGTTCCGAGCGATGCAGGCGAGGCGCGAGCTGCTCGATCGCCGGACGGTCGCGGAGGCCTGGTACCGCGAGGAGTACGTGCCGGTTGTGGCGGTGCTCAAAGAGAGCGGCCTCCTCGATCCGGACGAGCCCGAGACGGAGGGTTACATGCGGCTCGCTGGGGAGCGGTGGCGACTCCTCCAGACCTGGAGCTGGGATGACTCGGTGATCGACCGCCTGCGGCGCGTCCGGAGCGTAACGGGAGGGAAGCCCCGCGATGCGCAGGCGGGAGAGGTAGGGTACGCGGCACCGTCGGATGGATAAGGGAAGTCAGATGCGGCGATCGTCCTTCCTGATTCTCGGACTCGCGGTCGCCCTCCTCTTGCCGGCGTGTGGCGGTGGTGGTGGTGGTGACACGGGTACCCGTACCGTCAGGTGGTACGTCTTCCGGGAGCCTTCCGGTGCGTTCGAGGCCGCCGCCAGATCGTGCAGCGAGAGCGCCTCCGGGCGCTACCGCATCGAGATCGCCGAGCTCCCGGCGCAGGCCGATGCCCAGCGGGAGCAGCTCGTCCGGCGCCTTGCCGCCGAGGACAGTGACATCGACATCGTCTATATGGACGTCATCTGGACGGCGGAGTTCGCGGAGGCGGGCTGGATCCAGCCCTGGGACGCGGCCGCCGCCCGCCAGCTCTCCGAGGAGGTGCTCCAGGGTCCGCTCGCCACTGCGACCTACAAGGACAGACTGTGGGCCGCGCCGCTTACCAGCAACACGCAGCTCCTGTGGTATCGCAAGAGCCTCGTTCCGGCGGGTCAGGTCCCTGCCACCTGGGACCAGCTCATCGAATTCGCCGAACGGCTGCCCGCCGGCCGGAACCTCGTACAGGAGCAGGGCGCCCGCTACGAAGGCCTCACGGTGTGGTTCAACTCGCTGCTGGCCTCGGCCGGAGGGGCGGTGATCCAAGGGGCGGGGCAAGAAGCGAAGGTCTCGATCGGCGGCGACGCGACGGTGCGCGCCCTGGAGATCCTTCGCCGCTTCGCCCGGTCACGGGTCGCTGACCCCGCGCTCGCCACCAACACCGAGGATCCTGGCCGGCTCCGTTTCCAGGAGGGCTCCTCCGCCTTCATGCTCAACTGGCCCTTCGTCTATCCCAGTGCGAGGGAGGATGCGCCCGAGATATTCGAAGACATGGGATGGGCCCGCTATCCGGCGGTCACCGCCGGCGAACGGAGCCGCCCGCCGCTCGGCGGTGCGAACCTCGGCGTCGGCGCCTTCAGCAAGCACCCGGACCTGACCCGCGAGGCGATCCGCTGCCTGGTCGCACCGCCGCGTCAGGCCGATTACGCCATCCGTGGAGGATTGCCGCCGACGCTGGCTCGCGTCTACGACGATCCCGCCGTCCGGGCGGAGTACCCCTTCGCCGACCTGCTTCGTGAGTCGATAGACGACGCTGCTCCTCGTCCGGTGAGCCCCGCCTATAACGACATTTCGCGGGCGATCTACACGACCATCCACCCCCTGAGAACGATCGAGCCCCAGAGGGACGCCGAGGAGCTCGAGTCGAAGGTGTCCAAAGCCGTGCGATCCGAGGGCCTGCTGTGACGACGCAAGTTCCGGGGACCGCCGCCGCCCCCGAGTCTCTTGCCCCTGAGGCACCGCCTGCCATCGTCGGGGGGCGGCCCCGGTTCACGGGCCGAGCCCGGGCCGAGCGCAACCTGGCATGGAAGCTGTGCGCACCCGCCGTCGCCGTCATGCTGCTCGTGACCGCCTACCCGATCGCGTACGCGATCTGGCTGTCGCTCTTCAAGTACGACCTCCGGTTCCCCGACGCCCGGGCCTTCGTGGGGCTCCGCAACTACGCCGACGTGTTGACGTCTTCGTTGTGGTGGCAGGACCTTTTCACCACTCTTCTCGTCACCGCGTTCTCGGTAGGGATCGAACTCGTGCTCGGCATGCTGCTCGCGCTGGTGATGCACCGCGCCGTGTTCGGCCGCCGGACGGTAAGGGCTTCGATCCTGATCCCCTACGGGATCGTCACAGTCGTGGGCGCCCTGGCATGGCGGTTCGCCTTCGACCCGGCCACCGGCTTCGTGAACGAGCTCCTCAACAGCGAGGAAGCGTGGCTGTCGGCGCGCGTCCCCTCGCTGATCGTCATCGTCCTCACCGAGGTCTGGAAGACGACGCCGTTCATGGCCCTCCTCCTCCTCGCCGGGCTCACACTCGTTCCCGATCAGCTCCACCAGGCGGCGCGGGTCGATGGGGCGACGACGTGGCAGCGGTTCACGAAGATCACGCTCCCGCTCATCAAGCCTGCCATCCTCGTCGCGCTCCTGTTCCGCACCCTGGACGCGTTCCGGATCTTTGACTCGGTCTTCATCATGACCCGGGGCGCCAACAACACCGAGACCGTCTCGATCCTCGGGTACAACCAGCTGGTCAACCGCCTTCACCTCGGGATCGGCTCGGCCGTGTCGGTGCTGATCTTCGCCTGCGTGCTGGTCATTGCCTTCCTGTTCGTGAAGGGCTTCGGTGCCAACCTGTCCCAGCAGCGAGGTGGGCGGTGACCGAGACGAACCGCACCAAGGAGGTTCTCTGGGCGCTCGGCGCCGTGGTGGTCGTGCTCTACGCGCTGATCCCGGTTCTATGGATCGTCTCGCTCTCGCTCAAGAAACCGGGCGACCTCACCGACGGCAACTTCCTTCCCCGGGCGATCTCGTTCGAGAACTACCGCGGGATCTTCGAAGCGTCGTTCTTCACCTCGTCCCTGCGGAACTCGATCGGCATCGCCCTGATCGCGACCGTGCTGGCCGTGGTCCTGGCGATGTTCGCGGCCTACGCCATCGTCCGGCTCGAGTTCCCGGGGAAAGCGCTCCTCCTGTCCGGCGCGTTGGCCATCGCCATGTTCCCGCCGATCTCGGTGATCGGGCCGCTCTTCAACATGTGGCGAGGGCTCCACCTCTACGACACGTGGCCGGGGCTGATCATCCCGTACATGACGTTCACGCTCCCGCTGGCCATCTGGACACTGTCGGCGTTCTTCCGGGAGATCCCATGGGATCTCGACAAGGCGGCAAGGGTGGATGGCGCCACCCCGTTCCAGGCCTTCCGCAAGGTGATCGCCCCGCTCGCGGCGCCCGGGGTCTTCACGTCGGCCATCCTCGTGTTCATCTTCGCCTGGAACGACTTCCTGTTCGCCATCACGCTGACGTCGACCGACCGTGCCCGGACGGTCCCCGCCGCGTTGGCCTTCTTCAGTGGGAGCTCGCAGTTCCAGGAGCCGACGGGTTCCATCGCCGCCGCAGCGGTCGTCGTCACGGTCCCGATCATCATCATGGTGCTGATCTTTCAGCGCCGCATCGTCGCCGGGCTCACGTCAGGCGCGGTCAAGGGCTGACAGAAGGGAGGGCGTCTTGGCAGCCATCGTCGTCGACAAGGTGACCAAGCGATTTCCGGATGGGACAGAAGCGGTCAAGGAAGCCGACTTCACCATCGAGGACGGTGAGTTCTTCATCCTCGTGGGCCCGTCGGGATGCGGGAAGTCGACGCTGCTGAACATGATCGTGGGGCTCGAGGACATCAGCGAGGGCACGCTCCACATCGGCGAGCGAGTAGTCAACGACCTCGATCCCAAGGACCGCAACCTGGCCATGGTGTTCCAGAACTACGCCCTCTACCCCCACATGACCGTCCGGGAGAACATGGCCTTCCCGTTACGGCTTCGGAAGGTCCCCGCAGACGAGATCGACAAGCGCGTCGAGCAGGCGGCCCGGATCCTCGAGCTCACAGAACTGCTCGACCGCAGGCCGGCGGCGATGTCCGGGGGCCAGCGCCAGCGGGTCGCCATGGGCCGGGCCATCGTCCGGGAGCCGGACGCGTTCCTGTTCGACGAGCCGCTGTCGAACCTGGACGCCAAGCTTCGCGTCCAGATGCGCACCGAGATCTCGCGCCTCCAGAACCGGTTCGGTACCACGACGATCTACGTGACGCACGACCAGGTCGAGGCCATGACCCTGGCCGACCGCGTCGCGGTAATGCGCAAAGGCGTCGTCCAGCAGGTCGCGTCGCCCCGTGAGCTGTACAACAACCCAGTGAACCTTTTTGTCGCCGGGTTCATCGGATCCCCGGCCATGAACTTCTTGCCAGCGACCCTTGACGGGACCACGCTCCAGCTGCCGCTCGCCGACGTGTCGCTTCCGGACGATCTGCTGAAACGGCTGGGTGAGGGGGCATCGGGGCCGGTCATCGCCGGTATCCGCCCCGAGCACTTCGAGGACGCCTCGCTGGTCAGCGAGACCGATTTCGCCGCCGGTGTCAGGTTCCGCGCCCCCATCGACGTCATCGAGTGGATGGGGTCTGAGCTGTACGTGTATTTCCCCGTCCCGGCAGGAGGCACAGGTCCGGCCGTCGGTGAGGTCAGCGCCGAGCTCGGATCGCTCGAGCTCCCGCAGTCGAGCGACATGGTGACGGCGAGACTGGACAGCGCCAGCCGTGTTCGGGAGGGCCACGAAGCGGAGTTGTGGCTCGACTCTCGTCGCATTCTGCTGTTCGACCCCGATTCGGGTGCTCACGTCACCTACGTGCAGAACTCGTTTGCTTGACCGAGTCACGGGAGCGATGCTCCTCCACGGAGCACGGAAAAACCGCAAGAGACCGGGCAACGGCGCCGGCCTCCTGCTCGCTCGCTACGACGCGTGGATGGTGATGGACAGGAGGACGAGTCTCTGGATCCGAAGCGAACGCCGAGCGGTCCGGCAAGGGGAACGCCGAGCGGGGCGCGAGGCACGCGCATCCCGCAGGGGGAACCTTCCAGCGGACGCCGATGCTCCGCCAGGGCACGACTTGTGGCGGTGTCCCGTTGACTGTGTGAGCTGGCGTGTCAATAGGCTTCTTCGAGCGCGCGCGGTCGCGGGTGGTCGGCGCATCGTTCGGTGAAGGTGAGGGTCGTCGGAGGTGTGTCGTTCTCGACGGCCTGGGGGGGCGCTCAGCGTTAA
>DATABA010000056.1:0-2981 GCA_036259835.1 Actinomycetota bacterium | reverse complement strand
ACCTGGGCGACTTCTTCCGCAAGCGGGGCTATCCGGTCTCCGTAGAGCACCGCGACCTGGACCGAGAGTGAAGAAACCGCACCGACTAGGATTGAAAGAGACCCTCCACCAGCCAACGAGCCTTTAGGAGGAACAACCATGGCGGTAAAGGTCGGCATCAACGGATTCGGACGAATCGGCCGCAATCTGTTTCGAGCGGCCAAGGAGCGGGGCGCCGACATCGATGTCGTGGGCGTGAATGACATCACCGACCCGGCGACCCTGGCCCATCTTCTCAAGTACGACTCGGTGCTCGGGAAGTTCAAGCTGTCGGTCGAGGCGGACGGCGACGGGATCGTCGTCGACGGGGATCGCCTTCAGGTCTTCTCGGAACGCGACCCGGCCAACCTTCCCTGGAAGAAGGTCGAGGCGGAAGTGGTCGTGGAGTCGACGGGGCTGTTCACCGAGGCGGAGAAGGCCCGGAAGCACATCGAGGCCGGAGCGCAGAAGGTCATCATCAGCGCGCCGGCCAAGGACGAGGACATCACCGTGGTCCTCGGGGTGAACGACGAGCAGTACGACCCAACCGAGCACAACATCATTTCGAATGCCTCATGCACGACCAATTGCGTCGTTCCCATGGCGAAGGTTCTGGGGGACGCGTTCGGCATCGAGCAGGGCTTCATGACCACGGTGCACGCCTACACCAACGATCAGAACCTTCTCGACCTCCCGCACAAGGACCTTCGGCGGGCCCGAGCCGCGGCGATCAACATCGTGCCCTCGTCCACGGGCGCGGCGAAGGCCAGCTCGCTGGCCCTGCCGGAGCTGAAGGGAAAGATGGACGGGTTCGCGCTTCGCGTCCCGGTGCCGGACGGCTCGGTCACGGACCTGGTGTGCGTCTTGAAGCGCGAGGCGACCAGGGAAGAGGTCAATGAGGCGTACCGCAAGGCCGCCGAGAGCGGATCTCTGAAAGGGATCCTGGCCTATACCGAGGATCCCATCGTTTCCAGCGACATCGTGGGCAGCCCGTACTCCTGCACCTTCGACTCGCTGTCCACCATGGCCATCGGGAACCTGGTGAAGGTCATCGGGTGGTACGACAACGAATGGGGTTACTCGAACCGACTGGTCGAACTGGTCGAGCTGGTCGGATCTCGTCTGTAGCGCCGCTTTGACCGGCCGGCGCCTCCGGACGATCGAGGACCTCGAGCCCCTTTCCGGCAAGCGCATCCTGGTCCGCTGCGACCTCAACGTCCCGCTGGAGGACGGGAGGATCACCGACGACCTTCGCATCCGGGCGACTGCGCCGACCCTCCGCGAGCTGCTCGACAAGGGCGCCAGCCTGATCGTGTGCTCACATCTCGGACGGCCGAAGGGGAAACCCGTCGATTCGTTGCGTCTTGGTCCGGTGGCCGGACGACTGGGCGAGATCCTCGAGCGCGACGTGGTGAAGCTGGATGACGTCACGGTCGTATCGGTGGAGACTGCCGTTCGCGAGGCATCTCCAGGGACCGTAACCCTGCTGGAGAACCTCCGATTCGACCCCCGGGAGGAAGCGAACGATCCCGCATTCGGCGATGAGCTCGCCGCGCTGGCGGACGCGTACGTGGACGATGCCTTTGGGGCGGCCCATCGTGCGCACGCGTCGGTGGTGGCAGTGGCCGAGCGCCTGCCGTCCGCGGCGGGCCGGCTCATGCAGCGGGAAGTGGAGGTCCTGTCGCGGCTGCTGGAAGGAGCCGACGAGCCGTTCGTCGCCATCCTGGGCGGCGCCAAGGTCTCGGACAAGCTCGCGGTGGTCGATTCGCTGGTGAAGCGGGTCGACGCCCTGCTGGTGGGAGGAGCCATGGCGTTCACCTTCCTCGCCGCACGCGGGGCGTCGGTGGGCCGCTCGCTCACGGAGCCCGATCGCTTCGGCGACGTGAAGGCGGCGGTGGAGTCGGCCGAACGACGCGGCGTCCTCATTCAGCTCCCCGAAGACGTCGTGGTTGCCGAGGAGCCGCAGGTCGATGCGGCCAAGGAGACGGTGAGAGCCGACCAGATCCCGCGAGATCGAATGGGGTTGGACATCGGTCCCCGCACGGTGGAGGAGTTCGCCCGAACCATCGCCGACGCCAAGACCATCCTGTGGAATGGCCCCATGGGCATGTTCGAGCTGGAACCGTTTTCCGCGGGGACCAGGGGCGTGGCCCGCGCCGTCGCCGGAGCGAGCGCGTACAGCGTGGTCGGCGGGGGCGACAGCATCGCCGCGCTGGCGAAGTTCGACCTCCTGGAGTCGGTGGATCACCTGTCGACGGGGGGCGGCGCGTCGCTGGAGTTTCTGGAAGGCAAGGAGCTGCCCGGTATCGCGGTGCTCATGGAGCCAACCTCGTGAGCGCCGCTGCCGATGGCCGGCGGCCGATCATGGCCGCGAACTGGAAGATGCACAAGACGCACCTGGAGGCGATCCAGGCCGTCCAGAAGCTCTCATACCTTCTCGACCAGAAAGACACCGATCGCGTCGAGGTCGTGATCTGCCCGCCGTTCACCTCTCTTCGGAGCCTTCAGACGCTTTTCGAGGCCGATCGTCTTCCGTATGGGCTCGGCGCTCAGAACGTGCACTGGGAGGGCAAGGGCGCCTTCACCGGCGAGATCTCCGCCGAAATGCTGGCGGCCGTGAAATGTCGCTACGTCATCGTGGGTCACTCCGAGCGTCGCCAGCTCTTCGGAGAAACCGACCAATCGGTGGCGAGGAAAGCGAAGGCGGTCGCAGCCAACGGCATGCGACCGATCCTCTGCGTGGGTGAAACGCTTGAAGAGCGCGACGCCGGCCGGACCGAAGAACGCGTCGCGACCCAGGTGAAACTCGGACTGGGCGGGCTGAACGAGGAACAGATCTCTTCCACGGTGATCGCGTACGAGCCCGTGTGGGCCATCGGCACCGGCAGGAATGCCAATCCGGCCGACGCCGGAGAGGTCGTCCGGCTCATTCGGGACACGGTCTCGTCGCAGGTCGCCCAGTG
>DATABA010000055.1:0-4389 GCA_036259835.1 Actinomycetota bacterium | reverse complement strand
TCCGCTCCTTGCCCGGTCCACGAAGCCGCGAACTCGTTCGAACTGCTCCTTCGCCACGACCGGCCCCATCTCGGTCCCCTCGTCCATTGGGTCACCGACCTGCATGGATTCGACCGCGGGGACCAGCTCCGAGAGGAGGTTGTCGTAGATGTTCGGACCGGCCAGCACGCGCGTCGCGGCCGTGCAGTCCTGTCCCGAGTTGAAGTAGCCGGCGACCTTGATCCACTCGACCGACGACTCCAGGTTGGCGTCGTCGAACACCACCACCGGTGCCTTTCCCCCCAGTTCGAGGTGCACCTTCTTGAGCGTTTCGGCGGCCGCTCGGGCCACCTCCTTGCCGGTGGTGACCTCGCCCGTGATCGACACCATCCCGACCCCTGGATGTTTGACCATCGCCGCGCCGGTCGGAACACCGTTGCCCGTCACCACGTTGAAGACGCCGGGCGGGAAGATTTCGGCCGCCAGCTCCGCGGTTCGAAGCAGCGAGAGCGGCGTCCACTCGGACGGCTTGATCACGATGCTGTTGCCGGCGGCCAGCGCCGGCCCCAGCTTCCAGATGGCCATCCAGAGCGGGTAGTTCCACGGCGCGATCAGGCCGACCACGCCGATCGGCTCACGGCGCAGCATGCTGGTGTAGAGCGTGTCGTCGGCCTTGAAGTACTCGCCGACCGACAGGCCGCCCATGACGCGGGCCGCGCCGGCGAAGAATCGGAGGTGGTCCACCATGACCGGCATCTCGTCGGTCATTACGGACTTGAATGGTTTGCCCACGTTCTCCGACTCGATTCGGCCGATCTCTTCGGCGTTCGCCTCGATCGCATCCGCGAGCTTCAGCATCATCTGAGCGCGCTCGCCCGGCGTCGTGTCGAACCAGACGTCGTCGAACGCTTGTTGCGCGGCGCGGACGGCTCGGTCCACGTCCTGCTCCGTGCCGTTCGGGACCTCGGCGATGACCTCGCCCGTGGCCGGGTTGACCACGGGAACGGTCTCCTCGCCCGCGCTCGATACGAACTCGCCGCCGATGAACATCTCCGGGCGCTTCACTGCAGTAGCCACATGAACCTCCCGCTCTAAAGGACCCCGACGGTGAAGAGGCTAACCGTTCGCGACCGGGCGCCGCCATGCCGGACGGCGGAGGGATCGTAGAATCCGAGGGCCCAATGGAGATTCCGCAGGAACGCCGGCTGGTGACCGAAATCCCGGGGCCAAGGTCCCGGGAGCTGTTGGAGCGGCGCGGAAAGGCCGTCCCCCCCGCAGTTTTCTACACGACGCCGATCTTCGCCGAGGCGGCCTCAGGAGCGGTCATCCGCGACGTCGACGGCAACAGCCTCATCGACCTGGGAGCGGGCCTGGCCGTCCTCAACGCAGGGAACACGGCCGAGGCGGTGGTGGAGGCGGTTCGACGACAGCTCGATCGGTTCACCCACACGTGCTTCCACGTCACGATGCACGAGCCGTACGTGGAGCTCGCAGAACGGCTCAACGCGCTCGCGCCGGGCGACGTGGAGCGCCGGACGATGTTCACGAACTCCGGCGCGGAGGCAGTGGAGAACGCAGTGAAGATCGCCCGATACTTCACAGGGCGTCCGGCGGTGGCTGTCCTGGACCACGCGTTCCACGGGCGAACCTTGCTGGCCATGACCATGACCGCGAAGGTCATGCCGTACAAGCACCGCCTGGGGCCCTTCGCGCCCGAGGTCTACCGGCTTCCGCTGGCATATCCCTACCGATGTCCCACGGGAGGGACCACGGAAGCCGAGTGCGCCGATCGCTGTGCGAGCTACGCCATCGACATCCTGGAGAAGCAAATCGGTCCTGAGAACGTCGCCTGCATCGTGGCAGAGCCGGTCGCCGGTGAGGGTGGGTTCGTGGTGCCGTCGGCCGAGTTCTACCCACGCCTCGCCGAGTACTGCCGTGACAAGGGCATCCTGTTCGTCGCGGACGAAGTGCAAACCGGTATGGGGCGAACCGGCCGGTGGTTCGGCATCGAACATGAGGGTGTCATCCCGGATCTCATCACCACGGCCAAGGCGTTGGGAGGCGGGCTGCCGCTCGGCGCCGTGACCGGACGCGCCGACATCATGGACAGCGTTCACGTGGGGGGGCTGGGCGGAACGTTCGGCGGAAATCCCCTCGCGTGCGTGGCGGCCCTGGCCGTGATCGACACCATCGAACGCGAAGGACTGCTCGCGAAGGCGGAACAAATCGGCGGAATCATGCTCGGCCGACTCCAAGAAATGCAGGAACGATTCGAAATCATCGGTGACGTGCGCGGCCGGGGCGCCATGGTCGCCATCGAGCTCGTTGAAGACAGGACAACGAAAGGGCCTGCAAAACAGGCGTCTTCGCGTGTGATCGAGGAGTGCTACCGGCAGGGCGTCGTTGTGCTCAAGGCCGGAACCTATGACAACGTCGTTCGGTTGCTACCCCCTCTGACCATCGACGACGAGCTCCTCACGGAAGGCCTCGACGTCCTGGAGAAGGCGCTCGCAACCGTCGAGGGAGAGACCGGTACCTAGGTCTCGAAGCTCAGCGTTCCAAGCACGCGCTCCGATTCCGCCACCACCTGGTCGAACTCTCCGGCCATCGCCTCGACCGTGATCACGACGTCCTGCTCTCCGACCCGGAGCACGATGAACCGCACCCGCTCGCCCTTCACGAAGAAGACAAAGGATGCACCCTCCGCCTCGGTGGTCCATAGGACCACGCACGGCGCGGGGCAGCCGCCGTCCTCGACCCCCGGCCCGCCGTAGCGCTTCGGCGTCGTCTTCACCACGGCGTCCACCTGGATCGCTTCAGTTCCTCCGACCGTCGTCACCGTCGCCGCGCCCGCCTCGATGAATGGGTGGTCTTGGATCCACCCGACCAGATCCTGAGGCGGCCGAAGCAGCTTGCCCGTGAAGAGGTTCGCGGCCTCCGGCTCCACGACTCGATGAAGCGTCTGGAAGGAGAGAGCCTTGGGCCGGCGGAGATCCGCCTCACCGAAGGACAGAAAGACGAACGCCGGCCGATGAATGTACGCAAGCCATCCCTGCCCCACGCGGAACGTGAAGGGAGGCTCGAACCGGTCGGCGACGTAGATACCGCCAGCGAGATTGACTTGCATTTGTTCGCTCAGAGGAGCCGGCGAAGCCGAAGCGATGATCGGTGGAGTGGTTCGCCGGACGATGACCTGCCCAGCCTCAGGCCGGCCGCATGCCGTCAGGAACAGCAGGGCAGAGGCCAACGCGGCCATTCGGCGAGCCGTCGGACGAACGGCGTCCTGGAGTTCGGCGTTTCGGCGGCGGCTCTCGGCGACCCGCTCCGTTCGAGTCATTGTTCCTGTTCTAACGCGTCGCCTTCAGGGACCTCTTGCGGTATCTCGTTTTGTTCCTCGTCCTGTCGGACGCGGTCGGGATCACCCTGTTCCTGTGCATCCGGCTCTGGAACCTCACCTTCTCGCATCACAACACCTCCTGAATTCGTTATCCGAAAAGCTCAAGCGGCTCGCCACGAAGAATTTGCAAGTGAACCTGCGCGGCCTCCAAGACCTCAGGTGCTCTGTCCGGCTCTACCCAACATTTGGCAGCCACGCAGGCGCTTCTCATTCGCTTCAGCAGCGTTATCAATTCAAGGTCGGCCTCAGGAAAAAGGGTAATGGTGGCGTCATCCAGAGCAGCCAGATCCCATTCCACCGGGCCCGTGCAAGCCGTTTCGAAATCGACGACCACCGGCCCCTCCGACGTCGAGAGCCAGTTTCCCTCGTGGGGGCATCCGTGCAACGGCCCATTCACGGCATCGATGCTTTGGACAGCTTCCTCAACGTCGTCAACAACCTGAAGGAGATAGCGACGATCACCTGGCGACAGCGCGGGTGAGCGGTGCGAATCGAGGAGCATCCTCACATCCTCGAGTTCATTCGTGAAAGAAGGGAGGGGATGCGGGAAGCCGACGAACGCCTCGTGGATAGCCCGCAGACTCGCCGCGACCTCTCGGGCGTGCGGACTCGAGTGCGGTCGCGACTCGACGTAAGGCCAGAGAGTAAGGGTTACGCCACGCCATCTGTGAGGTCCCGGAGGGACATCTCGCAAAGGCGGGACAACAGGTGCTCCTCTTTCAGCCAGGTACTTCGCAACCGCTACCTCTCGTTCGAGTGACTCCAGCTTCGTGTCTCGGAAGTGGCTGGTCCCTACTTTGGCCACAACACCAGAAGGGAGGAGGTGAACAATGGTGTTGTTCGAGTCCCTCAAAATCGTCGGGCTGTCCGACGGTATCCCAAATCGCCGCGCGACCTCGCTCGCGGCGTCAACCGCGAGCCGTCTTCGCAGATGAGCTGCGCCGAGCGGTCGGGAGCGTCGGAAGTCCGCCATGGTGGGTCCGATGGTACGGCAGCAGGTTTCTTGGGCCTTC
>DATABA010000054.1:0-7138 GCA_036259835.1 Actinomycetota bacterium | reverse complement strand
GTCGCCACGGGGTTCGTCCCCGTGTTCAGACGGAAACTCGTAGATGTCGAGCATGAGCTGCATCGGGTAGTCGGCGGACTGATCGACCGTCTTCACCAGATTGTCGTCGACGAAGAACTCGACCTGGTCCGGCGTCCAATCGGCTCTGTACACATGGAAATCACGGGCATCGATTGGAACTCTCACTTTTGAGAAGTCATCCCTGATTCGTGGATCGCCGAAGGGGTGGACTCCCACTCCTACCAGCGCGTGATCCGGTGCGCCCTCGCGGCCGAAGATCTCGCAGACGCAGATCTCGGAGGTTCGCTCGGGCGTGTCGCCGTACCCGATCATCCAAAGCGCGACCATCGACCGCGGGTCGTCGGTGGCCTTGCATCGAACTTCGATTCGTCCGTACTGCGGCGTGTAGAGCCCGACTTTTTCCTGTTCTTCTCGCACGACCGCCGTGGGGTTGAATCGATGCTGGCCGACCTCGCTTCCCAATGGACCGGCGAACTCGCCGGTCTGCAAAGACGAGACGCGAATGCCGTCGTCGAACTCTGGGCACCACGGAAGCTGATCTTCTTCGATCAGGAGACGTAATAGGCCGCCGCTGATCTCGTACCGCGCTCGAGACCGGTCCCGGCTGCTCCAGTGCGGAAGGTAGTAGGGAAGCCACTTACTCGTGTCGAGCTCATCGCCGTCGAACGTGTCCTCGAATTCGAGCTCGTTGGGCACAGGCGCGTTCGCGGATCAGGATGGTTCTGGTTGGAGGGCGTAGGCGACCGCTTCTTCGAACTGCATCTCCAGACCTTCCCGGTACAGATTCTCGGCCGTCGCCTCGTCCAAGAACGCACGCGCACGCTCTCGCACGTCGCCCACGAAGACGTAATCGAAGGACCACACCTCGCCCTCCCGGTCCCGAATGGCTCTGGAAGCTCCCGCCAGGCGAACTGCACGCTCGTACTGGCCGCGGGCCAGGGCCAGATCGGCGAAGCCGTAAACGACCCACCCCACGCCAAGGGCGCTTTCGACCTCTCGGAGCCCTGAGAGGCTTTTCCGGTAGCGGTTCTCCGCAGCGTCGAGGCTGCCCTCCAGTCGGTCCAGGTGCCCCACGTTGCGCTCAGCGAACGCGGTGAACCAGGCGCTGCCAAGGTCCTCGAACGTGGCCAAAGCCTCTTCCATCGGGGCGCGTGCCTCCTCAGGACGCCCTTCAATGAGGGTGAGGATGCTGAGGGCGAGGGTGCATTCACCGGCCTTCTGCCGGTTCCCAAGGGCGATATTCAACTGCCGCGCTTCCGAGAGGCTCACCCGCGCCTCACTGAGCTGGCCGTTAAACATCTGTGCCGCACCGAGCTCCTCCAGGGCGTCCGCTGGGATCCCGGCAGGGTCGGCAAGTTCGCGATAGATGGACACCGCTTCTTCCGCAAAGCGCAGGTACGCGGCAATCTCCCCGATCCAGCTCGAAATATCCGCCGCCCCCGTGAGAGCTCGCGCCCGGAGGAGCGTCTTTCCGGCAGCGCCCGGCGCGGCGAGCAGAGATTGGAACCACCGGATCCCCTCTGTGTAATGACCCCCTTCTCGCCAGAAGTCGCGAAGCGCCGCACCCAGCCGTAACCCAAGCTCCGGCTCATCCGACTCGAGGACCCAGGTCAGCGCGGAGCGGAAGTTCTCGTGGTCCTGCTCCAGCCGGCGACTGACTGCCGGCCGATCCGCGCCGAACAAAGTCTCAGAGGTTCGTTCACCGACGTGAATCCAGTGCTCCGCGTGGCGCCGACGGACAAGCCGTTCGTCTCCCGACTTCGAGAGCTGCTCGAGCCCGTACTCTCGGATCGTCTCGAGCATGGCGAATCTCGGCTCGCCATCGGGCGTATCGACGCTCCGCACGAGGTTCTTGTCTACCAGGGACGCGAGTCCATCGAGAATGTCTATCCCCAGCTCACCGTCGGGATTCACGACCGCCTCGATCGCTTCCAGATCGGCGCCACCGGCGAACACGGACAGGCGCGAGAACATTCGCCTTTCGGCTTCGTCCAGCAGTTCGTAGCTCCATTCAATGGTCCGACGCAGCGTGCGCTGCCGCTCGGGGACGTTCCGATCCTCCGCCCGGAGCAGCGGGAGCCGCTGTTGCAGCCGTGCAAGCAAACTTTCCGGCGACAGGAGGTTCATCCGGCTGGCAGCCAGCTCGATGGCAAGAGGCAATCCGTCGAGACGAGCGGTGATCTCCGCGACCGTCCGCGCGTTATCAGCGCCGACACGGAACTGCGGCCTTCGCGCGGCTGCGCGTTCGGCGAACAGTGCGACGGAGTCGAACTCCATCACGGCACGGGGGTCCGGAAGGTGATCCGGGTCTGGAAGGATGAGTGGCGGCACCTTGAACTCGTGTTCGCCGTACAGGTGCAATGGAACTCGGCTCGTAACGAGCGCCTTCAGCTTGGGGGCGGCCCGGAGCAGGGGTTCGAGCGCGTCCGGTCCGGCCTCCACGACTTGCTCGAAGTTGTCCAGCACCAAGAGCAGTTCCTTGTCGCGGAGGTGGTCTGCCAGCGTTTCGACCACTGGCCGCCCGGGGTTTTCGCGGACGTTAAGGGTCGTCGCGATCATGCTGGCGACCATCCGAGGCTCCATCACAGAGGAGAGGTCGATGAAGAACACCCCGTCGGGCATGGCCGACAGCGCCGTAGCTGCCACCTCCAGACTGAGCCGGGTCTTCCCGGTTCCGCCCGGGCCGGTGAGGGTGACGAGACGATTCGCCGCGACCAGCTCACGAATCTGAGCGATCTCCTCTGCCCTGCCAATGAATCGGGTGAGTTGTACCGGGAGGTTGTTCGGCCGGCCCTCCTGGGTCCGCGGTGGTGGGAAATCTTGGTCCAGCCCCTCGATCACCATCTGATATAGGCGCTCCGGTTCGCGGAGGTCCTTCAGGCGGTGCTGGCCTAGGTCCATGAGTCGCGTTCCCGGCGGAAGGCTGCGCTCACCGAGAGCGCGAGTGGACCCGGAGAGCAGAACCTGCCCACCGTATGCAGCGGCCGAGATCCGCGCGGCGCGGTTCACGTCCAGACCCAGGTAGTTGTCGCCGCCGAGGATCCCTTCGCCGGTGTGTATACCCATTCGGACTCGGACGTCTGCTTGCCCCGGCCATGTCGCGGCGGCCAACCCTCGTTGTGCTTGAGCCGCGGCCAGAAGCGCTCCCCCCGCCGCGGGGAACACTGCAAAAAACGAGTCGCCCTCGGTGCCGATTTCCCGGCCGTCCCCCTCCTCGATGGCCTTCCGGAGGATGGCGTTGTGCTGTTCCTGAATGTCCCGGTACGTCGCTCCGAGCCGGCCAAGCAGCCGAGTGGAACCCTCGATGTCGGTAAACAAGAAGGTGACGGTTCCTGTCGGAAGGTCTCGCATGTCTGCTCCAATTGAATCCTAGAAGCGGCCGCTGTTGAGCGCTGGCAGTCAATCTCCTCGTCGCTCGCGGATATCTCTTTGCGATACGGTCAAGACGCGATGACCGATCGATAACAAAGGAGGAAGCGATGTTCGCTGACAGCAAGGCGTTTAGCAGTTTCTCGGTGGATGACGTGGTCGCAGCCAAGACCTTCTACGGAGAGACCCTCGGGCTTGACGTTTCCGAGGAGATGGGTGGCCTGAATCTGCGCCTCGCGGGAGACACGAGCGTCTACATCTACACGAAGCCCAACCACCAGCCGGCCACGTTCACCATCCTCAACTTTCCTGTAGACGACATCGATGCTGCCGTCGACGAGCTAACGAAGAAAGGCGTCAGCCTGGAGCGCTACGAAGGGTTCGATCAGGACGAGAAGGGCGTCTGGCGGCCCAAGACTGCGGAGGACGGACCGCCGATCGCCTGGTTCGCGGACCCGGCGGGAAACATCCTCGCGGTCCTTGAAGTACCGAGCTAGCTGACCTCGGTCATCGCGCCGGTCGCGAGTCCCCACCTCCACCCGTCGAGCTCGACGGGTTCGGCGCCCAACGCGGACAACGTCGTCACGATATGGGTTCGATGCTCCGTGGCGTGATTGATCACCGTGACTAGGACGAGGGGCACATTGACCTCATAGACCTTGCCTTCCTCGTCGGGCATCGTGCGGTACGTCGGACCGTACGCGGTCGTGTGAGCTGCCTTGGTGATCGTGTCACCGCTTCGCGTCGCGCGGCGCCGGAGATCATCGAACCCCGGAAAGACGGCGTCCTCTTCGAGCAGGTCGTCGTATTTCTTGCCGGTCAGTCGAAACAGGTACCACTCCTCCGTCGCCAGCAAGTGCATCAGTGTGGCTCGCGGCGTTCCAAAGGTTCCCGCCACGCTCTTGTCGAGGAGCTCGTCCGGCTGCTTGCGGCAATACTCGACGATCTGCTCGTTCGCCCACTGGTTGTGGCGAAAGAGATCTATGAGTGCCTCGGTCACGCGGGCGAGACTACAGGCCTCCGTGATTTGAAGACGTACGACTTGGAGTCGAATCGCTTGGTTCTGCGCTTGAACCGGAACGTGTAGTCGGGCCAGATCGTGGTGTTCCGGTCTTCCGCGTCGAGATACCAGCTGGCGCAGCCACCGGTGTTCCATACTGTCCGGGCCGCCTTGCGCTGGATCTCCTCCGAGTATGAATCGAGAACCGGCTTTCGAACCTCGACCGACGCCGCGCCGCGACGACGCATTTCCTTGATTGCGCCGCTGAGATAGGCGAGCTGCGCCTCGATCATGTAGACCAGGGACGTGTGGCCGATGCCCGTGTTTGGGCCGGCCAGGAAAAACATGTTCGGGATGCCGTCAACCGTCGTTCCGTAGTACGCGCGCATGCCTCCCACCGACCAGTGCTCCGCCAGCGAGCGTCCGCCGCGGCCCCGGACCCTGTGGAGCATCGGGTTATCCGTGACGTGGAAGCCTGTGGCGAACACGATCGTGTCGACGGGAGTCTCGACCCCGTCCGCCGTCACGATGTGCCGGGGGCCGATCTCGATGATCTTTTCGGTCACCAGGTCGACGTTCGGCTGCTGGATGGCCGGATACCAATCGTTTGAGGGAAGAAGCCGCTTGCACCCCGGGCGGTAATCGGGCGTGACCTTGGCCCGGAGCTCCGGGTCGGGAACCTGCCGGGCCAGCCACCGATACGCCAGCTTCTCGGCGATCCTGAGCGCCCGCCCGTTCTTCACCAGCATTCCCCCGAAAATCTCGCGGGAGCAGTACACGAAGGCGCGGGCCAGCCGCTGGGCTGGCGGGAAGTTTCGATAGACGAACCTCTCGAAGTTCGTGATTCGTCGGTTGCTGTGGGGGAGGACCCACGGAGGAGTCCGCTGGAAGACCGTGAGGCGTTCGACCTTCGGCTGGATCTCCGGGACGATCTGGATCGCCGACGCTCCGGTACCGATGACTGCCACTCGCTCACCGGTGACGTCGTGGTCGTCCGGCCACTTCGCGGAGTGAAACGCCGCTCCCTCGAAGATCTCCATTCCGGGGATGTCAGGGAACGAGGGTTCCGCGAGCGGGCCGGTTCCCAGGACCAGCACGTCAGCAGTTCGCTCACCGCCGGAGGTGGTTAGACGCCACCGTTGCGTGCTCTCATCCCACGCCGCCTCCAAGACGTCGTGCTTGAAGAGGATCCGCTCGGCGACTCCGAATTCGTCCACGGTCCGCCGCAGGTACGCCCAGATCTCGTCGTGCGGCGAGTAGGTCTCGCTCCAATTCGGATTGAGGGCGAACGAGTAGGAGTAGAGGTGCGATGGGACGTCGCAGCGGCAGCCCGGGTAGCGGTTGTCGCGCCAGGTCCCGCCGATGTCGTCCGCCCGCTCCAGGACGACGTGGTCCACGCCGGCCCTGGTCAGGACGATCGAGGCACCGATGCCGGAGAACCCAGCCCCGATCACTGCGGCGCGTGTGTGGGGGACCTCTGACATGCGGTAGATTCTAGACGAATTGAGGAATTGACTCAAATCCTCAGAAAGCCTATCCTGCAGGCATGGCCGAGACGCCGAACAGTATGGCGACGAAGGGGGAACGAACCCGGCAGGCGGTGCTCGAGGCGGCCATCGCCCGGTTCGGCCGCGACGGGTACCGGCGCACGTCCGTGGCTGAGATCGCTCGCGATGCGCGCCTGAGCGGGACCGCCGCCTACGCCTATTTTCCGAACAAGGAAGCACTGTTCATCGCCGCGGTCGACGAGGACGCCGCCGCGGTGATCGAGGAAGGCCTTTCGACGCTGACGGATGACCTGGACATCGACCAGTGGCGCCAGACCCTGATGTTCACGCTTCTGGACGCCGTGCAGCGACATCCGTTGGCGCGCCGCGTCCTGTCCGGCCTGGAACCGGAGTTCACCGTTCGGCTCCTGGGCATCCCGGCCCTGGAACAACTCCGAAAGGAGACGACGGAGCGGATTCGTTCGCAGCAGGTCACGGGCCGCGTACGCACCGACATCGACGCGCAACAGATTGCGAACGGGCTCGTCACCATCGTGCTCGCGCTGCTCATGTCGCTGCTGCAGACCGGAACCGATACCGCGACGGTGCTCGGCCCGGACGTGGCAGCAGTTGTGCAGGCGGCGCTCAGTCCGCCGGGTGGCGCAATGGAATTCGAATTGAAGGACTTCTGAGAGGAGCGGCCGTGGCACGGACGGTGGAACCGACAACTGCAGGGATTGGCGAGCGGATCGAGAGGTTGTCGACCGTGTCGCTCAAGCACTTGATCGAGCCAGACGTCGACGTTCCGGGCGAAGTGGGCCCCGGCCAGGTTGTCCCCGACGATCTGCTGAGTGTGGCCGGCCTGGACCTCGATCTCACTCCGGAGCAGCGGGCCGTGCTTTCGCGGGAGGAAGCGGCTTCGATCACCGACGCCGGAGTCCGATTCGAGGCCGTGCTGGCGGCCGGATTTTCCTCTTTCATCATGGCCCACCGTGACCTGACCGACCCGAAGATCACCTACATCCTCCACGAGATGGGAGAGGAGACCCGGCACTCCCGACTGTTCATTCGACTGCTCTCTCAGCTGGAACCGAAGGCTCGCGATCCCCTCGAGCCGTTGTTTCGGATTCTTCGCCGAGTCGGGCTGCCAACGCTCCTGAGGAAGCCGGCGCTGTTCTGCGTCCTGGTGCTCACCGGAGAGGAAGTGCCGGATCTGATTCAGAAGCGCGCCGTGGAGCATCCGGAAACGGATCGGTTCATT
>DATABA010000053.1:0-33699 GCA_036259835.1 Actinomycetota bacterium | reverse complement strand
GGGACCGATCACGGTGACGGACACGCTGCCCGCCGGTCTGACCTACGACTCGTTCTCCGGGACCGGGTGGAGCTGTTCCGCCGTCGGCCAGGACCTCACCTGCACCCACGCCGGTGACCTTGTGGCGGGCGACAGCGCTTCGTTCTCCGTCACCGTCGATGTGGGGGCCGCCGCCGCGCCCTCAGTCACCAATACCGCCTCGGTCGACTCCCCCACCCCCGACCCGGATGACGGGAACAACACCGCGCAGGACGCCACAGATGTAGATCCGTCAGCCGATCTGTCGGTGACCAAGGCGGCGCCGGCCGGTTCGGTCCAGGTCGGGTCACCGTTCATCTACACCATCACTGTCTCGAACTTGGGACCGTCGCCGGCCACGGAGGTCCAGGTGGCCGACGTCCTCCCCAACGGTATGTCCTTCATCTCGGCCGAGCCGAGCCAGGGAAGCTGCGCCGAGCTCGCCGACGTGGTGGTCTGCTCCCTCGGAACAATCGCGGCCGGAAACAGCGCCACCATTTCGCTCGAGGTGTCGGCAGCAGCGGCCGGCACATTCGACAACACCGCCGAGGTCCTCTCCTCGGTGCATGATCCGGACCCATCGAACAACGAGGACACAGAGAGCGTCGACGTCCAGGCCGCGCCGGCCGAGCCACAGGCTGACCTGGTGCTGGCGAAGTCCCATACGGGGAACCTCACGGCGGGCGTCACCGCGACGTACGTCATCGAGATCTTGAACGCCGGCCCCGATCCGGCCGAAGGCCCCATCGTTGTTACGGATGAGCTTCCCCCCGGGCTGACGTTCGTCTCTGCGTCGGGCACCGGTTGGGACTGCTCGGCAGCCGGCACCGTGGTCACCTGCGAACGTGCCGGCGACCTCGCCGTCGACGCCGCAATGACGCTCAACCTGGTGGTTCAAGTCGATGGCGGCCTGAGCTCCAGCGTCGAGAACGCCGCGTCGGTGTCATCGGCGACCGCTGACCCGGATGTTCTGAACAACGAGGATAACGACGTCGCAGCGCTGGAGGATCCGGGCCCGCCCGACGACGGTACTGATGCGGACGACGATTCGACGCCGACTCGCCCCAGCTCTCGGCGCCTCGCCTACACGGGATTCGGCTTCGACCGAATGGGAGCGATCGCCGTTGGTCTGCTCGCGGTCGGCGCTTGTCTGATGGCTCTGCCCTTCCTCCTTCGCCGATCCGAAGCGAAGCGGCGTTCCTCATCCAGACTGAAGAAAGCCCGGCTCCCAGATGACCGTGGGTTCGATCGCGCGTGGAGCGCGAGCCCTCCGATCACCCAGACGCTGGGCCTGACACCGACCCGGGCGTCGAGGCTCGGAATGGCCACCCTGGTATGTGGCGTCCTGATCGTCGGGCACCTCGGATGGATGGTGTGGGGAAGCGGCATCGGTACGGCGCGAGCGCAGGCGCAGCTTCGCGAGGACTTCGCCGTCTCGGATGACGTGAACCGCCACGGCATCCGGCGATCCATTGCGCTGGGGTCTCCGATCGGAGCCATTCGGATCCCGCGACTGGAAGTCGACATGATGGTGGTGGAGGGGACGGGACCCGAACAGCTTCAGAAGGGACCGGGTCACTACCGCGAGACGGCCATGCCGTGGGATCCGTCGGGCCGCGTCGGCATCGCCGGACACCGGACGACCTACCAGCAGCCGTTCCTGTCTCTCGACAAGCTCCGACCCGGCGACGCCATTGTCCTCGAAACGAAGCGCGGCACGTTCCGTTACGAGGTTCGCTCGTCCCGAGAGGTCGAACCGACCGATGTATCGGTCCTTCGACAGACCCGCCGACCCAGCCTCGCGTTGACGACCTGCTCGCCGCTTTTCTCGGCCGAAAAGCGGCTGGTGGTCATTGCCGACCTGGTCTCCGCAGAAACGAGATGAACCAGTGGCCGAACACGACAGCCACGATTGAGGCGCCTCGAAGAAAGTCGACGTAGCGGTCGCGTGTCGCCGGCGTAGACTCGGCCAACTCATCGAGTCGGCTCGTCACGGTGCTCCTCTAGGCCAGCTCGAGCTTGAAGATCTGGTCCGCGTCGCTGAAGTAGATGGCCCCGTTCGGGGCTCGCTCCAGCGAGAGCACTCCGGAATTATGGACGTACGCCACGACATCCGATGTGACGTCCGTTCGCGTGGAGTCAAGCGTGAGCTCTCTGATGTTGCCGTGGTTCCACGCTCCCATGAACGCGTGCCCCTCACTCGCCGCCCCGAGCCCGCAGGTGTCGCAGAAGACGATGCCGGTCAGAGCGGGCAGCCGCGGCGACGGTGAGTAGAACGTCGCCGGCATGATCCGGTTGGGGCCGTCCTGGTTCGTGTTCGCGGGGGGACTGGGGGGCGTGCTGCACGTCGCCGAAGGTCCCCACGCGTAGTTTCCTCCTGGAATGATCGGGTTCGTTTCGTCGTTGCAACCTGGCCCGTTTTCCGTCTCCCACAGGTCGTCCGTGGACGGATCGAAGGCCAACCCGAACGAGTTCCGAATCCCGTACGCGTACACGCGACTCGAAAACGGGTTGTCCGACGGGACGCCGCCGCTCGGCAACATCCGAAGCACCTTCCCTGCGAGCTTTCCCAAATTCTGCGCGTTGGATGGAACTCCCTTGTCTCCCACCACGAGGTAGAGCATTCCGTCCGGCCCGAACAGAATGCGGCCTCCCACGTGATGTGTGTTCGACCTTCCGCCACCGTTGTAGATCACCGTCATCCCGGAGCCGGTACCGCCGGAGTTCCGGATCCGCACGATCTGGTTCCTCGGAACCCCCGATACGGACCTGACCACGCTCGCGTACACGTACGGCGTCGTCGGGTAGTTGGGATGGAGCGCGACTCCAAGGAGTCCTTGCTCTCCGGAGGTGACGACATTCGAGATCCTGAAGAAGACCCGGTTCGAGGAGTTGGCCGGATTGAAGATTCGAATTCGCCCGGTCAAGCGCTCCCCGTAGAAGATGGTTCCGTTCGGGGCGAAGGTGAATCCCGCCGGAAATGCAAGGCCGCTTGCAATGGGGGTCGCCTTGAGGTGGCTGGTGGCCTGAGCCGTCCCGGACGGCAGGGCCGTCAACGTGGCGGCGACCAGGACGACCCCGGCAATCCGGGCCATTTCGCGATTCCGCATCGAGAAACGCATCTTCAACACGGTACTCGGTGTTTCGGTTCGATGCGCCCAGGCCCGCACGTAATCATTGTCGGACCGTTTGGCGGTTTCTTTACCGGAGCCGGCGCCGCCGTTCATAGACTCCCGTCATGGACCAGCTGGAGTGGCCGCTCGACCGAATCGCGGCCGAAACGGGGTTCTCGGGCGTGGTGAGGGTCGATCGCGCCGGAGTCCTCGAGTTCGTGCGGGCATACGGCCTTTCCGATCGCGCTCATGGCATCCCGAACACGGTTGACACCCAATTCGGCCTGGCCAGCGGAGCCAAGGGACTCACGGCCCTCGCAGTGGTCAGCCTCATCGAGGAGGGCCGGCTCGAACTCAAGACGCCCGCTCGATCTTTCCTCCGGGAGGACCTGCCTCTGATCGACGCCGGAGTGACGGTCGAGCATCTGCTCGCCCATCGATCAGGGATCGGCGATTACCTCGACGAGGAAGAGGATTACTCACCCAGCGATTACGTGCTCACCGTAGCACCGCACGAGCTGACAACGACCGAACGGTACCTCCGAATACTGGACGGACATCCGACGAAGTTTCGACCTGGCGAACGGTTCTCGTACAGCAACGGCGGCTACGTCGTGCTCGCCCTGATCGCCGAGCGCGCGAGCGGGGTCGCCTTCCCTGAGCTGGTGACCCAGCTGGTGTGCCAACCGGCGGGCATGGTTGCGACGGAGTTCCTTCGGTCGGATGAACTGCCCGGTTCGGCCGCCTTCGGCTATCTCGAAACTGAAGGCTTGCGAACCAATGTCTTTCACCTGCCGGTCCGCGGAAGCGGAGACGGTGGAATCTACTCAACCGCTGGGGATGTCCACGCTCTTTGGACGGCCTTCTTCGAAGGTCGAATCGTCTCTCCGCGATGGGTCTCCCGGATGGTCAACCCGCTCAGCCAGGTACCGTCAGAATCACGACGCTACGGCCTCGGATTTTGGCTCCACGAGTCGCGTGACGACGTGGTCATGCTCGAGGGAGGTGACGCCGGGGTCTCGTTTCGTTCTGTCCACGACCGCGGTCGGAATCTCACCTACACCGTGATATCCAACACCACGCGCGGTGCTTGGCCCATTGCGCGCCGTCTCGATGAGCTCTTGGCATGAATCAGGCGGCGTTCCTCATTGGGCAAGCACTTTGATCAATCCGGCTAGAGCGCTCCCGCCGACGATCCAGAGGATGTTGACCCGGAACCTCCACAGCGTTACGAACGCCGCCGCCGCGACGACCAGAGCAAACACGTTCACCGATGAGAGCGCCGGCACGGGCAGGGGCCCGCCGAGCACCTCGACCGCGGTGACCCGTGTGAAGAGGACGTGGACGCCGAACAATACGGCCAGGTTCAGAATGACGCCCACCACTGCTGCCGTGATCGCCGACAGCGCCGCAGTCAGGGCTTTGTTCCCGCGCAACCGTTCGATGTATGGCGCCCCCAGGAAGATCCAGAGGAAGCAGGGAGCGAACGTGGCCCACGTCGCCGTTACCGCACCCAGGACCCCGGCGAGGGTGGGATCCAGTCCGCCCGGATTTCGGTACGCGCCCACGAATCCGACGAACTCCGTGACCATGATGAGTGGGCCGGGTGTGCTCTCGGCCAGTCCAAGGCCCGTGACCATTTGACCGGGCAGCAGCCACCCGTACTGCTGCACGGCCGCCTGGTTGATGTACGCCAGCACGGCGTACGCGCCGCCGAACGTGACCAGCGCTGCCTGAGAGAAGAAAACTGCCTCTTGAGAAAGAACCTCGGGCGCGCCCGACAACACGACAATAAGAATCAGCGGCAAGATCCATACCACCAGGCCGATCAGAAGCACGGCGAGACTCCGACGAAATGTCGGACGAGTGTCTACCGTCGTTGGGCCGTCGTCGCCGAGAGCGCTTACTGTGTTTTCACCTTCGACGTCGTGGAGCTCGAAGAGGTCCGAACGGAAACGCCGTCCGGCCAGACCGATCACCGCGGCACCAAGAACGATCAATGGGAACGGCGCGTGAGCGACGAAAATCGCCCCGAATGCGGCCAACGCGATCCCGAGCATGACCGCGTTGTGAAGCGCCTGCTTTCCAATTCGAATCGCTGCAGCCGCGACGATTCCGACAACGGCAGCCTGGAGCCCCGCGAAAACTCCGGCGACGGTCGGAACGTCGCCGTGAACCGCGTAGGTCCATGAAAGCGCCATGATGAGAAAGAAGGCCGGAAGGATGAACGCGATTCCGGCGACCAGGCCGCCCTTCACCCGATGAAGAAGCCACCCCATGTACGTCGCGAGCTGTTGGGCCTCGGGTCCGGGTAGCAGCATGCAGTAGTTCAGAGCGTGCATGAACCGGCCGTTGCTTATCCAGCGACGTCGATCCACCAGCTCTTCATGCATCAACGCGATCTGGCCCGTGGGACCGCCGAAGTTGATGAAGCCGAGCTTCACCCAGAAGCGGGCTGCGTCTCCGAACGAGACGCCGTGGCTTCCACCTGGAGCGATTACCTTGGGGTTCTCGATGGCTCCTCCACCACGTGCGGGACTCGTGGAACGGACCCAACAATGCGACCGACGGATAGTGACACATGGAAAGACCGGTACCTGGGCGTACGCGGGGTCGCCCTGGTTGAAGGCGTCAGTGACCAGCTCGCGCTCGAAGCGCTGGCCAAGCGCCGGGGGCGGGATCTCGAAGCGGAGGGAATCGCGATCATCCCGGTCGGCGGCTCCAAGAACGTCGATGGCCATCTCGCGGTGTTCGGTCCTCAAGGCCTCGACGTCACGCTCGCGGGGCTCTGTGATGTGGCCGAGGTCGACGATTTTCGTCGAGGTTTGGAACGAACCGGTCCCGGACGGAACCTGAGCCGAGCGGACATGGAGCGAATCGGGTTCTACGTTTGCGTGGAGGACCTGGAAGACGAGCTGATCCGGGCGCTCGGTTCCTCCACGGTGGAGAGGATCGTCGAGGCCCACGGTGAGATGCAGTCGTTTCGAACCTTCCAGAAGCAGCCCGCACAACGTGGACGCCAGCTGAATGATCAGTTGCGGCGTTTCATGGGAACGCGCGCCGGCCGAAAGGCCGTCTACGCGCCGCTGCTCGTCGAAGCGCTGGACATCGACAGAGTCCCCCGCCCGCTGGACGGGGTGCTCTCACATCTCTGACGCGTCCTCCCCGATGAAGGCACAGGAAGTCGCTCGACGCCGGCTGCGGAATACCGGTTTAACCGGCGATCGGTTTCAGTCACCCCACGAGATCGTCGCGTGGCACGGCGCCATGCAGGCGCAGGAGTACGGACTGGCGAAGTGGTCCATCGGGCAACGAGCCAGTGGCGCCGTCGACCAGGACGTCGATCAAGCACTGGAGGGAGGCTCGATCGTCCGGACACACGTGTTGAGAGCAACTTGGCACTTTGTCGCGGCCCCGGACATTCGTTGGATGCTCGCGCTCACGGCACCTCGCGTGCGTCGCCACGTCGCCTCCAGGTTTCTGGAACTCGGCTTGGACCAGCGGACCCTGGTCCGGTGTGAAACGGTGTTCGCGTCGGCACTCGCCGGGAACCGCACGCTGACTCGCGAAGAGCTTGGACGCGTCCTGGTTGACGCGGGGGTCGATACCGCCGGCCAGCGGCTCCCGTTCATCCTCCTGCACGGTGAGCTGGAGGGCCTGATCTGCAGCGGCGGTCTCTCCGGGAAGCAGCACACCTACGCACTTTTCGATGACCGAGTTCCGAAGAGCGCGCGATTCGATCGAGACGAAGCACTCGTTGAACTGGTCCGGCGTTATCTCCAGAGCCATGGACCGGCCACGGCTCAGGATCTCGGGTGGTGGTCGAGTCTGCCGATGGCCGACGTCAGGAATGGACTGCACTTGCTCGGATCTGCCGTACGGAGCGAGATCATCGACGGGACCACGTTTTGGTTGCTCAGCACGGACACCCGAACGCCCCGGAGCAGCAACCGCCTTCACCTTCTCCAGCTGTACGACGAGGCGCTGGTTGGCTATACGGAGTCGCGGTTCTTCGGTGACCCCCGTGAAGCGACCGCACGGGCAGCGTGGCGCGACCGGAGCCTCCCGAGCGGCGTGCTGCTCATCGAGAACGGCGTCGGCGGGCATTGGAAGCGAACCGCGAAGAAAGATGTCGTGACGCTCGAGGCCTTTCTCTATGAGGAACCATCCTCGGACATCCTCCGAAGGTTGGAAGCCGCCGCCGCCGAAATGGGACGATTTCTCGGACGCGAGGCTAGAGTGGAGCTGCGGTCCCTGGACCGACGGCGCTAGCCGCGGGTCAGGCAGCGCGGCCCCGACGCGCCTCCTTCGCTTCGGAGATTGGGGTCCACGGGTCCGCAAAGCCTTCCTTGATCTCCAAACGCTCTTTGAGCCCTCGTTTAAGCACTTGGGAGAATTCGTCCCATTCCCGCTCGGTCATCGTGAGCGTGCCGGAGTAGACGAAATGGCTGTCGCTGCCGGTGAGCACGTTCACCGTGACGTGAGGCTCGTTGTTCTGCGTCCTGGTCCTGTACCGCCCAACGAGCGACAACAGGAATTCGGGCTTCTTCACGTTTTTTGCAGGCATGCGATTACCTCCGATGTCTGGGGGGTTCCATCCAGACTAGCAACCAATCGCATCGGCACGACCAGAGCCCGTGAGCTATCTTCAGTTCGGCAGGATGAAGGAGCAGGTCATGGGGGCATTGCCCGCTGAAATCGAAGAATTGCTGAATACCGCGCTGGTCGGCGAGCTCACCGTCCTGGACGAACGGGGACGGCCGGTCACGCATCCGCTGATCCCCCTGTACGACGGAGAAACCATCTATCTGACTTCCAGCGTCCTGTTCTCGAAGAAGCTCGAGCACATCAAGGCAAATCCAAGAGTTTCGCTCTCGATCACCGATCCGAACGCGGTCACCGTGGAGCGGTTTCGGCGTGCCACCATCCAGGGTGACGCCACCGTCGACGACACGGACCTTCACTCCGGCTGGGAGAGGATCCTTCCGCTGTGGCGAAAGAAGGAACCGGCCATCGATTTCTTTCTCGGTAAGCGGGTTGCCCTTCCGCTGTTCTTCGAACGCGGAGTGATCGAGATCAAGCCGCGCCGGGCATTGCTCTGGGAGGACGGCGATACGTCGCACCCACCTCAGGTTTTCGAGCTCGAAGGCGCCACGCGATGAGGCCAGACCAGGAGCTCCTTTCGACGCTGGGGGCCCGTGGGTACACACATGCCGTGATCGCGTTCGTCGACGAGCGCGGGTACCCGCTGTCCGTCGCCACTGGCTTCAGCGTTGCGGTGGATCGACGTGTGGTCGTGCTCGACTGGGTCGCGGGAGAAGCCGTCACGCCCCCGCTGGAACGCGAGGTAAACGTGGTGTTCAGCCACATTCGGCCGCAACCGGGCCAGGGTTACGACGAACGCCGCTACGTGTCTCTGTGGGGCCGCCTCCGGAGAGCCGACGGGAAGCTCGAACTGACGCCAGAGCGAGTGCAGCACTGGGACGAGGAGGAGATGTCGTTCTTCGAGTATTCGGAACGAGGCGTCCCCCAGGCGCACCGCTACATGGAGCGCCTTTCGCAAGAGCTGGGGCGACCGGTGAGACCGAAGCTATCGCGCGGATGGCTATTCCTCCGCGCGACCAGGCTGCCGTTCCTTACGGCGACGGTCATTCCGACGGGTCTGGGGATCAGCGTTGCCGCCCTGGACGGCCGGTGGACGTGGTGGTTGGGGATCCTCACTCTCATTGGGGCCATGTGCGTTCACCTCGGGCTAAACGTCGCCAACGACATCTTCGACACGAAAAGCGGCGCAGACGCGGCAAACGTCACCCCAACCCAGTTCAGCGGCGGTTCGCGGGTGATTCATTACGGGCTTCTGTCGATGCGGCAGATGCAAGCGCTGTCCGCGGGCTTCTACGCCGTCGGACTCGGGATCGGTCTCTACCTCGCGATCACCCGGGCGTTCTGGCCTTTGTTGACCATCGGAATCATCGGCGCGGGGATCAGCCTGTTCTACACCGCTCCCCCGTTCCGCCTGGTGCACCGGGGCCTTGGAGAGATCGCGGTCTTCCTGGGTTTCGGCCCAATCATGGCGCTGGGGGCCTATTACGTTCAGGCTCAGCGGTTTTCGTGGGAAGCGGTGTACGCGTCGCTTCCCGTCGGCATCCTTATCTCCCTGGTGCTGTACGTGAACGAGATCCCGGACCGCCCAGGCGACGCTGCCGCCGGAAAGCGAACCCTTCCCGTGCGCTGGTCCAAGCAAGCGGTGATCACCGGATACAGGGCCTCGGTCTCGCTGGCCTTCACCCTCATCGTGGCGGGAGTTTTGAGTGGCATCCTTCCTGTTCCGACATTGATTGCAATGGCGGCTGTTCCCCTGGCCCTTCCGGTTTCCCGGGCGCTGGAACGTCACTACGACGTGCCCTACGCCCTCATGCCATTCATGGGGACGAACATAAAACTGCACTTCGCGACCGGGATGCTGATGATCCTGGGCTACGTCATCGCCATCGCTGCGAACGTGCTGATGGACAATCCGCCGCTTCTCCTCCGCTGACGGCCTCGCGACCTCCTTTCCCCCTCAAATGCTGAGCACGGCGATCACCTGGCGACAGTTCGCCGACGCTGAGCCCGAGCTGGCTGCTTTCGGTGCCGACCGCCTCGATCTTCCGCCGGCGTATCTAGCGACCGTCCGACAAAACGGCGCGCCGCGCGTCCACCCGGTAACACCGATCCTCACGAACGAGGGCCTCTTCGTGTTCATGGAGCCAACCTCGCCGAAGGGACGGGATCTGCGTGAGCGTGGGTGGTACGCACTGCACAACGGGGTTCCCGATACGGAAGGGTCCGGCGGTGAGTTCTTCGTATCCGGCAAGGGCCGTCCGGTGGACGATGCCGATATCCGAGACGACGTCGCCCGAGGGGCCAGCTACGAACCCGCGGAGCACTACGTCCTGTTCGAGCTCCTGATCGGAGAGGCCCGTTGCAACGGCTACGGTGACGTTGAACTTCCTTCCACTCGCCGTTGGTCGGCCCGGCCGAAAAGGACGCGCTAGCCGGGGGCGCGTGGCGAACGGCGACTCGCGGACTTCGGGCTCAAGAAGAGACGATCTCGTTCCTGACTCGCCCGAGCTCCGACCTCACACGCTCGTACTCTGCCTGGATCTGGCCGACAAGCTCCTCGGCCCCTTCGAGATTCCCTTCTTTCGCCTGTGCCTCCAGCGTTCGAGCCACGTCGCTGAGAGAGCCTGCTCCGAACGTCGCCGCGTTGGATTTGAGTGTGTGAGCGATCCGATGAGCCTCGGCTGCCTGTCCCTGGGTCACCGCACGATCTAGTCCAGCGATCATCACGGGGGCCTCCCTGGCGAACTCGTCGAGCAACTCGGCCACGAAACTGGGGTCGTCATCACCCATCGACTCGGCAAGCCGGTTGAGCGCTTCAGGGTTCACCGCCGCTACCGAGGCCAGCTGCAACTCCTCCTCAGCGGCGGGCTCCCCGCCGTCTCGGCGATGTGTCGCCTGGAGCGCGGCCGTCAGCTCCGGCGGCCGGATTGGTTTGGACACGTACCCGTCCATGCCGGCTTCGAGGCACTTCTCGCGGTCTCCCTGCATCGCGTCCGCCGTCATGGCGACGATTCGCGGCCGGGCATCGCCCCACCGAGCGATGATCTGACGCGTCGCCTCCAGTCCGTCCATCTCGGGCATCTGGACGTCCATGAGGACGAGGTCGTATGTCTGGCGCTCGATCGCCTGGATCGCCTCGAGGCCATTCGCCGCAATATCCGCCCGATATCCCATCTTGCCCAAGAGCTTCAATGCGACCTTTTGATTGATTGCGTTGTCTTCGGTGAGCAAGATGCGAAGCGGGTGAAGCGTCCCCAAGTCCGCTTGTGGCTTCGCAGGCTCGGAGGAGCGCACCTCTCCCATCTCGGTTCCTCCGAGGGCCCGCGTCAGCGCGGATCTCAGAGCAAGCGGCTTCAACGGCTTCGCGACGTGAACCTCGAACCGAGCCACGTCTCCCCGGGGGTTGCCTTGAACATCCTTGCGACCAACCGACGTGAGGAGCACCAGCGGAAGGTCAGAGGTCTGCGGCCTGGTACGGATCCGGGCTGCCAGCTCGTACCCATCCATCTCCGGCATCATCAGGTCGAGGACCGCGACGTCGAAACCGTCGGTGATGGCTTCAAGCGCCGCCGCACCTGAATCGGCTTCGGTCACCTCCATACCCCACGCCGATGCGTGCCGGGCCACGATCCTCCGATTGGTCGCGTTGTCATCGACCACCAGAAGTCGCTTCGCCCGCAGCACGTCGCCGTCGCTACTCTCACGGGCAACCGGAACATCTGCCGGGGCGGCCGCGATGGTGAAATGGAACGCCGCTCCCTTGCCCGGGATCCCTTCACTCTCGACCCACATCCTTCCGCCCATGAGCTCCGCCAGCCGCTTGCTGATGGCGAGTCCCAAGCCGGTCCCACCGTATTTCCGGCTGGTCGACGCGTCGACCTGGCTGAAGGACTGAAATAGGCGATCGATTCGATCAGGAGGGATCCCGATTCCCGTATCGCGGACCTGGAGGTGAAGACCGACCTTTGCCGGATCCTCCGTCTCGGCCGGGCCAGCCGTGAGCACCACCTCACCGCTATCGGTGAACTTGACCGAGTTGTTGAGGAGGTTCAGGAGGATCTGCCGGAAGCGCCCGACATCGCCCATAATCGCTTCCGGCGTTCCCTCCTCGATGTCGTAGGCCAGGTCTAGCTTCTTGCTCGCGGCAACCGGGCCGATCAGGTCGAGCGCGCTCTCGATGCACTCCCGCAAGCCGAATGGCGCCTCCTCCAGCTCCATTCGGCCTGCCTCGATCTTCGAGAAATCCAGGATGTCATTGATGATCGTGAGGAGCGCTTCACCACTCCCCGCGATCACGTTGGCGTACTCGCGCTGTTCGTCGTCGAGCTCCGTGCCGAGCAGAAGACCGCTCATCCCGATGATCGCGTTCATCGGGGTCCGGATCTCGTGGCTGGTGGCGGCGAGGAACGCGCTCTTCGCGTCGTTCGCCTGTTCGGCCGCGGCGCGAGCCTCTTTCGCTTCCTGTACCAGACGCGCCCTGTCCAGCGCAACGCTGAGCGTCGAAGCTAGCGTTGTAAGCAGGCTTACGTCCGACGACGTGAAGGCGTACTCCCGGTCCAGGTTCTGGACGGAGATCACACCCCTGGCCTCACCGGCAAGCATCAGCGGCACGAACAACAAGGACTTCGAAGGCTCACCTTGAATCGCCACGGGCTGGCCGAACTCTTCGGCTCGGCGCTCAGCGTCCCGCTCGATCAGGAGCGGCGACTGCGTCTCGATGACGTGCTTCCTGAATCCGAACACCGGACGCGTCATGGGCGGGAACCGCACGCCCCGCTCGACGGTGTACTGGAACGTCAGCAACTGTGTGTCCGGGTCGTACAGGCTGATGTCGAGGACCTGCGCGTCGAAGACCTCTTCCACCTTTGTACCGACCAGCTCGTACATCGTCTGGATATCGAGCTGGGCGGCGAGGCCTTCCTGGACGCTGTTGATGATGGCGAGCTCGGCGTTCCGCTGCCGGATCTCCTCGATTGCCCGCGCACGGCTCAACGCCGCCGCGACGTGGTTCCCGACAAAGACCAACAGATCCAGGTCAGTCTGGGTGTACCGGTGTTCCGGTGTGTACGTCTGCACGACGAGGGCGCCGATGGTCTTCCCTTCAGTCTTGAGGGGGACGCCCAGCCAAACTTCGCTCAGCTCGCCGACCAGCTCGACTTGCCCTGAGCGGACCAGTTCTTTCTGATCTTCTGCCGTGATGAGCTGTGCTTCCCCCCTGCGGAGCAGGTAGGCCGTCATACCGCGGGCGTTCCCGATGCCGAACTCCTCCCAGGCGTTTGGATCCGGGATGTCCTGATCTACCTCGTCGGCGTAATAGGGAAAGTTGATGGCGCTACGCTCGTCGTCGTACAGCGCGATGTAGAGATTGTTCGCGTACATGAGCTCGCCGACGATCGCATGGATGGCGCGGTAGAACTCCTGCATGTCGTGAGCGGAAGCGGCCGTTTCGGCAATGCGATAGAGGGCGTCTTGAACCTTGGCGCTCTCGCCGCTCTCTTCCTGCAGCGCCTTCAGGTCGGCGTTCGTCCCAGCAGGCTGATCGACCTTCTCAGTCCTTGCTTTCGGCAATGCCCCTCCCGGGCGAACAATGGATAACGCGGGCGAATCGAGGGTAGCCAAGGGGCCGCAGAACCACAAGGCAGTTCACGAATGCGAACGTCCCCCCGCGTAGAATCACGCTCGCGCGGGCGTAGGAGGAACCTTGTCCACCATTGTGTCCGTCCATTCCTTCCGGGGAGGAACCGGAAAATCGAACACGACCGCGAACGTGGCATCCGTTCTGGCGACGCAAGGACGGCGGGTCGCCGTGATCGACGCCGACATCCAATCACCGGGAATCCACAACCTCTTCGGGGTGACCGGCGACGAGGTCACGGCGTCCCTGAACGACTTCCTCTGGCACCAGCGTCCGATCCGCGAGGTCGCCCAGGATGTAACTGACCTTCAAGGCGCCGCACTGGAAGGCCGAGTTTTCCTGATTCCGTCGAGCATGAAACCCGGTGAGATCACCCGCGTCTTGCGCGAAGGCTACGACGCACAGCTCATGACCACCGGGTTTCGCCAGCTGGTCGACGACCTGCAGCTGGACGTCCTGATGATCGACACGCACCCGGGACTCAATGAGGAGACGCTGCTCTCTCTCGTGATCTCGCAACAGCTTCTGGTGGTGATGCGTCCGGACAAGCAGGACTACGAAGGGACGGGCGTGACGGTCCGAGTGGCGAAGGAACTGGAGGTCCCGGCGATCTCCATCGTGGTGAACAAAACACCCGGCGATTACGACACCGAGGCGGTCAGTGCGCGAGTCGAAGAAACCTATGGCTGCCCGGTCGCGGCGGTCCTTCCGCATTCGGATGATCTGATGCGCCTCGCCAGCGAAGGAGTCTTCGTTCTCCGCTATCCGGATCATCCCGTGTCTGACCTTTACAGAAGGATTGCCGCGGAGGTGGCCGCCGCTCCAGCGCATGACCTCTGACCAGTCTGGGTTCTTCTCTCGAAGCGAGCTCCTCGGCGGTCTTCCGGCTCGGCGCGCCAGCACGCTCCTGTTCGCCATCGAAGCGCGAGCCGCGCACCGGGTGGCCCGATCGAGGCGCGCCATGGCTACGTACCTCACGGAGCGAACGGCGGAAGAAGGAGAGAAAGCGTTTCTCGAAGCGATGGCCGGCGGCCGCCAACTTCCACTTACACCGACCATCCAGGATCTGGAGCGGCACGCCGGCGCATGGGCGGAGCTCGTTCCGGCCGACCGGGGCGTCCGCGCTGCAGTCGCCGCCCTCCTGGGCCAGAAATACACGTTTCCCCGCGATCGCATTCCGAACACTCGTGAGGTGCTCGGCTTGGACCAGCAGCCGACAGCCGCGGCGTTCGAAGCCCAACAGAAGCGACCGCTGGATTCGATCTACGCGTCGACGCTGCCCTTCTCGGAGCGTTTGCGGTGGGCGCGCTCCAGCTTCGCCGCCCGAATCGAAAACTTGCCGCCCTTCTGGATGGCCTACGCCCTCACGCTCACCGAGATGATCGGGGCGGGCGTCCTCGTCCTCCCCATCGCGTTGGCCGGGGCGGGGCCGATGCTCGGGTTGGTCATTTTGGTGGTGCTGGGCCTCCTGAACATGGCGACCATTGCGGGGCTGGTCGAAGCGATCACGCGCGACGGCAGCATGCGTTATGGACGCGCGTATTTCGGGCGGCTCGCCGCCTCCCTGCTTGGGCGCGCGGGCGGTTCGACCATCACCACGACGCTGGTCGCGCTGAACGTCGTCAGCCTCCTCGCCTATCTGATGGCATTCGGCTCCGCATTGGAGGGAGCTACGCGAGTGACCGCGGCCATTTGGGTTGCTGCGCTCTTCCTGGTCAATCTGTTCTTCCTCACCCGACGCGACCTCGGCGCGACGGTGGCGACGGCAATCGTGATTGCTGCCGTGAACATCGGCTTGATCCTTTCGATCTGCGTCCTGGCGTTGACTCGGGTCGACGCCGCGAAGCTGACGTCCGGGCCCGCGCCTGGGTCCGGGGTCGCGGTACTGAGCCTCGCCTTCGGAGTGGTTCTCGTCGCCTTTTTCGGACACACGTCGGCCGGCAATGTCGCCAAGGTCGTGCTCGAGAGAGAACCGAGCGGCCGAGGATTGATGCGAGGAAGCGTTGCCGCAACCGCCACGGTGATGGGTGTGTATGCCCTGTGCATCGTGGCCGTGAGCGGCGCGGTGGAGCGGCGAGCCCTTGTGAATTTCGAAGGTACGGTGATTACGCCGTTGGCCGACCGGGTCGGTCCCTCGATCGATGTCCTGGGAGCGGTCTACGTCGCTCTGGCGATCGGGCTGGGATCCATTTACATGTCTCTCGGACTCTTCAACCAGATCCAGGAATGGCTGCCCCGCTCAGTCAATGTCTCATCCGGCCTCGCCCGGCTCGCGGCGAACCCGTCGGGCCGCTTCTGGCTTGGTGTGCTTCCCGCGTTCCTGACATTCCTCGTCCTGGAGTGGCTCATCGCGACGAACCGTGCTTCGTTCGCTGAGCCGCTCAGCTTGATCGGCACGATCACCCTCCCGCTCCTCGGCGGAATCTTTCCCATGCTGCTTCTCGCGGCCAGCCGGCGGCGCGGCGACTACGTTCCGGACAGCGCCCTCCGCCTTCTGGGAAACCGAACTGTCATCGCGTTCGTGGCCGCAGTCTTTTTTGTCGGCGTCCTGGTCCAGGGATTCGTCATCTGGCAGAAGCCCGCCGAGCGGCTCCTCGCAGCTGCGGCCGTACTCCTGATGGCGGGCGTCTCGATGATTGCCGCACGACGCGGTGCGTTTCGGCCGCGGTCCGTGATCGAGATTCGGGGCGAACCCTCGGGCGCGGGCGTCGTCTCGGTCACCATCGCGGGTTCTCCGGGCGACGTCTCGATGCGCATCGAGGACGATGGAGGCGAACGCGACGTACGTGGGTCCGGCCAACGGATCCAGCGGTTCGAGAAGCTGCGCTCGGTGACGTTCGATCTCCCCTCGACCGAGGTGCGACAGCTGAAGGTGTGGGTGCATCGGATCACCGGCGAGCGAGAATCCGAGGGAATTCCTGCGACCGTCCGCCTGGAGTCAAATGCAGGGGCGACGGAGGTGGCCACTGAGGAAGAAGATGGGACGGTCGTGATTGCGGTCCCCGATGATCCAATGCGGGTCCAGGTAGCCGTGGATGGAGCCGGGACATGACGCCCGACACCGGCAGAATCCTGGCGGTCGAGGACGATCCCCTCGCCCTCAAGATCCTCAAGAACCATCTGGAGTCTCAGGGCCACGACGTCGAGACCGCTCCCAGCGGCGTCGAGGCGCTCGAAAAACTGCGCTCGGCTTCGGTGTTCGATGTCGTGCTGCTGGATATCGTGATGCCGAGGCTGGACGGATATCAGACGCTCGAGCGAATCAAGGCCGACGAGGCGCTCCGGCACATCCCCGTGATCATGATCTCGGGCATCGACGACCTGTCGAGCGTGGTCCGATGCATCGAGATGGGCGCTGCCGACTACCTGCAAAAGCCGTTCGACCGGGCCATCCTCCAAGCTCGCCTCAAGTCATCGCTTGCAGGGAAGCGACTTCGAGACTTGGAGCTCGAATACCTGGAACAGGTCGGCCACGTGATCTCCGCGGCGGGCGCGGTCGAGGCGAACACGTTTGATCCGGCCGACCTGCAGGGCGTGGCTGCCCGAGACGACGCGTTGGGTCAGCTCGCCCGGACGTTCCAGCGCATGGCGCTCGAGGTGCGGGCTCGCGAGGAGCGCCTCAGGCAGGAAGTGCGCGAACTCCGAATCGAGATCGACGAGCGCCGGCAAACCGAGAAGGTCGCTGAAATCACCGGAACCGACTATTTCAAGGACCTTCGCGACCGAGCCCAGGAACTTCGCCGAATCGTGGCGAACCCGGGCTCCGGAGCCGACTCAAGCGAACGGGATGAGGGAATAGGAGAGGGAACATGAGCGACGTTGCAAAAGGAGCGCTGCGTCACGGCGTCTTGTTCGCCCAGATCGAGGATGACGCCCTCGAGGCGATTCTCCAGATCGGGCGCGAGGTCTCATTCCGAGCCGGCGAGCCGATCTTTGAGGCGGGTGACGCCGCGGACGGTATGTACGTCGTCTTGGAGGGCGAGGCCCAGGTCGATGTCGGTGGGCGATTCCACCGGCTGAAAGCCGGCGACTTCTTTGGCGAGATGGCCCTGCTCACGTCGGATAAGCGCATGGCGACGGTCCGGACCGTGGAACCGGTTCGGGCCTTGCAGATCGAAGCCGACGGATTCCAGCGGTATTTGCTGGATCACCCACAAGTCGCCGTCTCCATGCTTCGTGCCGTCGTGCTACGGCTGCGTGAAGTGGAGCACAGGATCGACGCCTGGATGGGGTCGACGTCCTGAGTTCAACCGATCGCGAGCTCCTTGCCGCCGAAGACGCCAGATGGGCGGAGCTGCACGCGCTTGTCGACTCGCTTACGCCGGAGGAGGCCGAGCGGCCCGGCTACTTCCGAGAGGGGTGGTCGGGGAAAGACGCGTTGGCCCACATCGGGAGCTGGCTCGCAGTGGCGGGGGCGGTTCTGCAACAGATCCGCGAGGGGACATACCGACCGGAGGCTATCGACGTCGACGCGATGAACCACAGGTTCCTCCAAAACCTGAAGGACGTGCCGTTCGACACGATCCGATCCCAAGCCATAACGGCAAGGGCCCGGATGCTCCAGGCCTGGAGCCAGCTCCCTGAGCTCACACCCGAGGCAGCCTTCTGGATTCGAAAAGCGGGAGCAGACCACTACGCTGAGCACTTGCCGAGGCTTCGGGAGTGGATCGCGGAGCTTCAGTCACGCTGAATGCTGTTTCGTCTGCTTCGTCGGAGAGGTCAGCGGAGGCACCCGTTCGCGGTTCCTCGAATGCTCAATGAGAACGCCGAGGCGGCGATTCCGCGTCTCTTCCTTCACCGCGCTCATCACCCAGTACATGGCGGCCTTGCGGTACGACGGTGGGGCGGCCTCCCAGAACGCCCAGGCCCGTTGGTCTGCCTTGAACCGCCGTTCGTACCCGGGGTCGAGTTGCTTGGGCGGGGATTCGTACGAGTACTTCCGTTCCTGTCGGCTCCGGCGTTCGAACGCTTCGAGGCCGGATGGCGCCACGCGACCCTGTGATCGGAGCTCCGCGAATCGCTTGATGTTCACCGCGCTCCAGTTGCTCTTCGCCTTCCGCGGCGAAAACCGGATCATCCACCTCGATTCGTCGATGGACCGGGTGAGTCCGTCGATCCAGCCGAAGCACAAGGCCTCGTCGACTGCCTCCGAGTAGGTGAGGCCGGTCTTCCCGGAGCCCTTCTTGTAGAAGCCAACCCATAGCTCCGAGCTGGTGCCATGGTTTTTCTCCAGCCACAAGCGCATCTCGTTGGACGACCGAAAGAACCGTGGCTTCATGGCGCCAACCTAGCAGCGCCGCACCCTCATCCGACCCGGACGGTCCCCTCCATCGCCGGATGGATGGCGCAGAAGTATCGGAACGTCCCCGCCTCGTTGAACCGCGTCGTGAAGGTCTGTCCGCTTGCAAGCGGATCCGAACCAAACGATTGCTCTCGGGAGGTCACGGTGTGCTCAGTGGGGTCCGAGTTGGTCCATCGCACGGTCGTCCCCCGCGTGACTTCAATGGTTGCCGGAACGAAGGCAAAACCCTTGATTTCGACTGCATTGGCCGACGCGGCTGCCGCTCGGACCAGCGGGGCGTTCTCGCGAACCCTCAACAAAGTCCGCATGCCGCGCTCCTCGTGATCGGCCACGTAGCAATAGATCTTGTACGTGCCGGGCACCAGGTTGGCGCTCATGCGGACTGTCTCGCCCGGGCCGAACGCTTCCGACTCGATCTTGAAGCGGTCGTCCGACCCGCTGCCGGGACCGCTCGAGTCGTCTCCGCCGGATTCATCTTCGTTCTCGGATTCCAGTTCGAACCCGTGAGTCACCCGTCCACCGTTTCGGATGACGAAGGTGACTTCACCCGGGCGGATGGTCTTCGCCTCAAGCGTCACTGCGAACTCTCCGAACCCAACCTCCAACCCGCCGCGCCTCGGGTCGACCCGGCGCGACTGTGGTTCTGAGGGGGCTGGGCTATTCGCTTCTGCCTGGCTGGGCGTCGGCGTGGACCGCGACGCCGGCGCATTCGAGTTCGTGTCGGCCTGACCGGAGCACGCCCCAATAAGCACTGCAGCTCCAAGCACGAGCCTGTACGCGAACTTCACGCCGCGAAACTACGACCTTCCACGCAAAGAAAGGGTTGTCTCTTGGTTAAGACGGACTGATGATCAGCACGACGTTCCCAGTCTTCTGTCCGGTCTCGACGTACCGATTCGCCTCCACAACGTCCTCCATCGGGTAACGCCTGTCGATCACGGCCCGGTACTTCCCCGCCTCGATGAGCTCTTTGAGAAACAGAACGTCTTCCTTCCTGTAACGGGGTATCGGGAACAGCACCTTCTTGTCCCCTATACGGGCCGTCCACAGGGCCAGGAACGGATTCTGCGAATACGGTCCGAGATCGGTTGAGCCGTATATCCCTCCAGGATTGAGCGACTCCTTGCACCGCTTGAATGAGAGCTTGCCGACGGCATCGAAGATGAAGTCGTACGCTTCGCCATCGTTCGTGAAGTCCTCCTTTGTGTAGTCGAGGACCCGGTCCCCACCGAGGGACGCCACCAACTCGACGTTCTTCGTGTTGCACACCGCGGTCACGTCCGCGCCGAAGTGCTTCGCCAGCTGTACGGCCGCCGTGCCGATGGATCCCGACGCGCCGTAGATCAGGAGCTTCCCCTTCGTTTGAAGGTCAACTCGCTTGAGGTACGAGAGAGCCAGGATCACTCCATCCGGCATCGCGGCCGCCTCCTCGAACGTGATGCCGCCCGGTTTGTGGGCCATCGGGGCACTCTCCGGAAGGACTAGGTACTCCGCGTGCGCACCGGCGGTGCTGGCGCTGACGCCAAAGACATGGTCCCCGACTCGAAACTCCGACACGGATGGGCCGACCGCCTCGACTTCGCCGGCGAACTCCGTTCCCGGGATCCTCCGCCTGGGGCGAACCAGACCGGTAAAGAAGCGACTGATGAAGTATTCGGCGCTGCGCAGGCCGGTGTCCGTCCGGTTGACCGTGGAGGCGTGGACCTTGATGAGAACTTCGTGGTCTTTGTGGACTGGGCGCTCGACGTCCTCGAGTCGAAGGACTTCGGGAGGCCCGTACCGCTCGTAGATCACCGCTCTCATTCGGTCCGAATTCTTCTGGATCGTCATGTGCGGAGGACATCGTACGGCCAGCCATCTCGCTCGTGATCCGCGATGCATACGCACCGCCCAATGCGGAAATCTTCACTGGGTAGCCTCGAATACGAGCTCAGCAAGGAGGCCCGCATGGAAAGCAAGGCGAAGATCTTGGGGCACGCAGCACATGAGACGCTGATCCCCTTCCCGCTCGGGCTGCTGGTGACCGCGGTCGTCTTCGACGTCATCTTCCTCATCACCGGTGAAGGAGAGATCGCCAACGTCGCGTGGTGGATGATCGCCGCCGGCATCGTCGGCGGGCTTCTCGCAGCGCCGTTCGGCTGGATCGACTGGTTCGCCATACCGAACGGGACGCGGGCGAAGAGCGTCGGACTCACCCACGGCCTTGGCAATGTCATCCTGCTGGTCCTCTTCGCGATCTCGTGGCTACTGCGGCGGGATGCGCCGGAGGACCCAGGGGCTGTGGCGTTGATCCTGTCCTTTGCCGGGCTCGCGCTCGGCGCCGTGACCGGATGGCTCGGAGGCGAGCTGGTCGACCGGCATGCCGTCGGCGTTGACGAAGGTGCGCACCTTAATTCGCCGAATTCATTGTCGGGGCGTCCTGCAAGCGAAGGAGCTCGGCCACAGTCGGCCTGAACGATCCGCTGGAAGACGACCGAAGAAAGAGGTGAGAAGCAATGAGTGCGACCGAAGAGCCGACTCAGCCGGAAGAGCTTGGAACGGGTGAGCGGATGGCCACCTACCTGGGTGCTGCCGCGGACGGCATTGCCCGGATGACGAAAGGTGAGCACGAAACCGATCTCGGCACCCATGAACGCGTCCCGCTCGCCGAGGCCGAAAAGATCGTGGAGCGGTGGAAGGATCCCCAAAAGAAGGTGGCTCGGCAGATGCTGGAAAAATACGGTCCGCCCAACGAGGCCACTCCGACGAAGCTCTTCTGGTACCGAAATGGTCCGTGGAAGAAGACCGAGCTCACAGCAGACGCGGTGGAGCACCATTTCCCTGCGCCGCACACCGACTTCTTGACGCAGGTCATCGACTACCGCGTGCCGCCGGAGAAGATTCCCGACATCGCGCGATTCGACGGCAGCATCGTCGTCGATCGAACGAAGGGCGAGGTGGCCGCGCGGTGCGATGCCGAAGCCGCCAACATGCTCGGGATGAACATGGTGCACGAGCTGGTGACCGGGAAGCGCACCGTCGAAGAGGCACGGGAGGCGACGGCGCAGAACACCATCGCGTACGCGACAGGCCGGAGCGCACCGTATTGTGAGCGCCTCCTGTTCGATGTGCCCGAAGGCGGAACCGAGGATCTCGACGAGAGCATGATCTCGGGGGCGGTCGTCCAGCAGGCCGCGGGAAAGGTGAAGGACCTCCTCACCCGGAACAAGGAGGAAGCGACCGAGCGGCGGACCGGCCCGGACGCAACGGCACTCTCCTAGACCGGCGCGCACGTTGGAATTCGACTTCTGGCCCGCTGCGGCCGCCGGCGTCTTCGGCGGCGTCATGATGGAGATGGCGACCGTGGTACCGCGCGTTGCAGGACTCGAGGTCAGACTGGACCTTCACCTCATGTGGGGGCGAATGATGCGGCTTCGGAACCCGGCTGCTGGTCTCGCCGGCACGGTATTCCACCTGCTCATCAGCGCAGCGATCGGTCTGGTCTACGCGGCCGCAGTGAGATACGTGTTCGACGTAAGGAACGACCTTTGGGCTTGGGGGCTCCTCGGCGGCGTCATTCATTGGGTCATTGGGGGACTCTTCATCGGCGCGGCCTTGCCGTTGCTTCATCCCGACATTTCGCAAGGGGTATCTGGTGCGCCGGGGTGGCTGGTGACGAAATTCGGTCGACGAGACTTCCTCGCCTTTTTCATCGGGCACCTGCTCTACGGTCTGACGTTCGGGGTTCTGTACCCGTATTTCGCGTCCGGCCAGGGCAGCCAGATGGCTTTCTAGCAACTGCGACGCAGCCGACGAGAACGCAGCTCGTTAGTCGGTACGGTCCGATGCCTGACGCTCGAGCTCCGCGTTCAGCTCGCCACCAATCAGAATCGCGATGGAGCTCAAGTACAACCACAGAACGAGAACAATGACGCCGGCGAGCGGTCCATACGTCTTGCCGTAGTTGTTGAAGTTCGAGATGTAGAGGCCGAAGATCAGCGACGCGACGATCCAAAGGAGCGCTCCGAAGACGCCCCCGGCACTCACCCAGTGCCACGTCGGCGACTCACGGTTCGGACCGAGGTAATAGAAGATCGAGAACAGAACCATCACCGCCAGAACGGTGAGGACCCAGCCGAGGATCGTGAAGAGCAGGGAGTCTCCGAAGGTAAAGAACGGCGAAGGGACGCCGCCCAAGAGCAACATCGCGACAAGCAGCACCAGCGCAATTGCACGCTTCTTGATGAACTTGCGGTCCTGCCGAACGTCGTAGGCGACGTTGAGCCCGGTCTGAAGTGCCGCCAGTCCTGAGGATGCACTCCAGAGGGCGACGGCGATACCTCCGATCGCCGCGGCCAAGGAGGCCGCTTCGGAGGATCTGTCGGCGTTGGCCACGGCGCTGGTGAGAGCGGCGCCGGCGCCGCCGGGCAGACTGTCCCTGAGCGTGCGTATCAACCCCCCCGCGTCGACGTTTGCGACACCCAAGATTCCGACGACAGCGATGAGGGCCGGGAAGATGGCGAGGAAGAAGTAATACGCCATGGCCGCGGCGGCAAAGGTGACCCGATCGTCCTTGATCTCCTTGAGCGTTCGTTTCGCCGTGGCTTTCCAGTCTTGTGGGGCGAGCGCCAAAGGGGAATCGGGTCCGGGCTCGCCGGCGCGTTGGGTGGGTATCTCCTGGCGGGCCTCGGACTCCTGACCCTCAGAGCGGTCGCCGTCGCGCAGTGCGGAAACCGGCTGCTCAGGCCCGCTCCTCTGCTTACGCCTGGAGTCCCACGCCCGTTTGGCCCTTACCGCCAGTACCCCAACGACCGTCAGTCCAGCGGCGTCCTTGATCCATCCCATGGCGTTCCGTAGCTGTTCGCCCCCCGGCGGATGAATTCCTCATTCCCCGTATCGATTGTTCTAATCCCTTCGAACCGCCGATCGAGCGCTCCGCGCTTCGTCCACCGGCACGAGGTGCGGGTTCCACACGACCTCCCAGAGGTGATCGTCGTGGTCTTGGAAGTACCCCGCGTACCCGCCCCAGAACGTGTCATGCGGTGCCTTGACAATCGTGGCTCCCGCGCTCGCCGCCTCCGACATCACCGCGTCCACTTCCTCACGGCTCCCTACGTTGTGCCCGATGGTGAACTCTGTGGGACTGGGCGGCGTCCGAGCCAGCCCCGCGTCATGCGCGATGTCGTCCCTGGGCCAAATCGCAAGCTTCAGGCCCGGCTGCAGGTCGAAGAAGGCAACAGCGCCGTGTTCAAACTCCTCTCCGACTATCCCTTCAGTCGGCAGCCCGAGTCCGTCGCGATAGAAGCTGAGGGCACGTTCCAGGTCGTCTACCCCCAGGGTGATTACGGTGATTCGAGGCTTCATGCCCATCTCCTCTATCTGTCTCCCAGCGGCGGGAGGCATGAGTCAAGAAGTTGGCCGAGTTCTGGCGCGGTGTGCAGCCTCCGATCAGGGGCGGCGCTCCGCAAGGACGCAGAACTCGTTCCCCTCTGGGTCGGCAAGTACGACCCAGCTCACATCCCCTTGACCGACGTCGGTGTGTCGAGCACCGAGGTCGAGCAGGCGACGGACCTCTTCGTCTTGCTCCCTGTCGGTTGGGTTGAGGTCGAGGTGGAGCCTGTTCTTGACGGTCTTGCCCTCGGGCACGCGGGCGAATGTCAACGTCGGTGGGACTGGGCCAACGCGGTTCTTGCCTTCAGGCACCAGCGGGGAGCCAATTGTGACAAGTCCGTCGTCTTCGTCTTGCACCTCGTAGTCGAGCACCGAGCACCAGAACCGGGCGAGACCGTGAGGATCGGCACAGTCGATCGCAAGCTCGGTGAACTTACTGGTCATGTCAGCAACCTCCCAGCCAAGTCGCGGGTCCGCGAGGCGGCGAGAGTTTACGAGCATGACGCGACGCGAACGTCGCCGAGGCGCTCGAGCGTCGGAACGCCCCCGGTCTCCGACCGACGCATGGGCGCACGGGGAGGAATGGCTCGCGAGCGAGGCCGGTCTGTTCAGCCGACAGCGATTTCGACAAGTTCACGGAGATCACGTGGCTAAACCCAATCAAATGAGGCCAGATCGCCGGTCCGTTGCCGAGGTCTCGGAGAGGTGCTTTAGTTCTCGCGTGACCTTCCTCCGGAATGTAGAGAAGTCGTAGCTGGCATTCTCCGCGGTCGTTAGCAGAGACGCCGCCAGATCATTCACCGACAGTACTGAAGTCGGACCGCGCTCGACGCCTAGCGCGATCGAACACTCTCAATTCCGGAGGACGACCATGTCGACACAGGATCCTGTTGCCAGGCTTCGCCTCGATCATTACCCCCGCTCGCTCCGCTACGACCCGCATTGGGTCATGGAAAACCAGATGGGTCCGAACCCGCTATGGCTCATGGAAGCGCTCGTCGAGGCTGTCCCGCTGGAAGCGGGAACTCGGGTACTTGATCTAGGAGCTGGAACGGCCCTCACCTCGATCTTTCTTGCAAAGGAGTTCGCCGTCTCAGTCGTTGCTGTAGACCTGTGGGTGAGCCCCAGTGAGAACCAGCGCCGCATCCGTGAGGCGGGCGTTGATGATCTGGTCTTGCCACTTCGGCTGGAGGCGCACGATCTACGGTTCGGCGACGAGTCCTTCGACGCAATCGTGAGCGTAGACGCATATCACTACTTCGGGACGGACGATCTGTATCTGTCATCGTGCGTTCGCCTGCTTCGTATGGGCGGATCGATAGGAATTGTCGTCCCCGGGCTGGTTGCCGAGATGGACGAGCTTCCCGTCCACTTGCGGCCGTATTGGGACCCGGCCTGTTGGAGCTTTCACAGCCCGCAGTGGTGGCGCCAACACTGGGAGCGATCGGGCAGCGTCGAAGTCGAAGGCGCCGGTCTCCTGCCGGATGGTTGGAGGGAATGGCTCCTCTGGCTCGAAGCATGTCGAGATCTTGGCGTCGAAACCGACGAAGGCGAGATCCGAATGGTGCGAGAAGATGCCGGGCGGAATCTCGGCTTCAGCCGGGTGGTTGCTCGGCGACTCTAAGCGGCGCTTTCCGGGGTGGGAGGGCACGGCTCGGAGCTGACGTTGATTCCATGATTGCGAAGACTTCTGATGGATCCTTACGGGTTCGTATCCCTCCTGCTCCTTATTGCCCGCCCCTTTGCGGTAGAGCCGTCAACTGAGACGCGTGTTATGGGGTGGTTGCGGCTTCCCTCCCCAACAGGGTCTCGAAAAGGTTCCGGTAGTGGAGCATGCCCTGGCGGAGATCCTCTGTCTCGGCTTCGCCTCGGCGGCTGGCCTCTGCCGTGCGGTGCGCCGCTCGATAATGGGCCACGACCTGAGGATGGTCGACGGAGATGTCCGCGGCCTGCTGGTCGAAGTCCTCCGTCGGGTATCCCCGTTCACGCATCACCTGCTGAACCAGCTGATCCGCGTCGGCGATCGCCTCGGCCGGACGGTCCACGAAGCGCTCTTGAACATGCCGCCACGAGTCCACGTACCTGGCACGCGCGTCCGAAGGCAGCTCACGGATCTGGTAGCGCTCCCGTCGCTCGAGTCGTTCGCGGAGCTGCGCCTCTCCCGAGCGCCGTCCTTCCTGTGCAACGGCTCGGTCGTATTCCGGCCCGAACCCCTGACGCAGACGCGTGCTCTTTTGGCGACGCGTGAGTGCGAAAGCGGCGAGCAGAGCGATGATGATGCCCACCGCAATCAGGCCCCATGCAAGACCCGACATGGTCCGTCCTCCTTCTCGGGCGGGCAATCACGTGAGACCTTCCCGTCGCTTGGGACATGTAAACGGGGATCCGGTCTGCGGTGGTGGACAGCGTTCCAGGGGCCTATCTCGGTCCCGAGGAGGACCTAAGAGAGGTTCGGGCGGGCAGGATTCGAACCTGCGACCAACGCATCAAAGCCGGGATCGAGCCGGGATCGATCTCGAAGCCCCGACGCGTGTGTATCGATCACCGGCGGACCGTGTCAGGTGCGGAGGTCCGGGTGCATGGCCTGCGCAGAAAGAGGACGCGTACCTCTTCGCGTAGAAGAGAACGATTGCGGTGGCGGTGATCTGAACAATGCCAAGTGCAATGAATACCGCTTCCCCTGCCGCGACGGCATGCGACGTGATCAGCAGTGCGGCCAACAACCACGCCCCGAAGGCGGATCTGCTGATCCCTGCCGCGCAGTGCTCACGCACGAGGTGCAGAATCTGTGGGAGGTACGCCGCTGCGGCGAGGGTCACGCCGATGAACGCCGCGATCTCAGTTACAGGAATCATGTTTCTTCCATCCCGCTAGTGAGCCACGAAGAAGACCGGGAGCCAGGACGGTTCAATCACTACCGCGGCACCCAGCGCGAACAGGGCCAGCCCGGCTAGGCGCAAGACGATTTCAGCTTGGGGGCCGAGTTCCAGCGTCATCAATAGCGTGAGTGCGATCATCCACACGGGACTGCTCATACCCACCGCCATGGCGAAAAGCATCAGAGGCCAGCGCCGGATCCGGTCGAAAGCGTGCGCACTCCCGATTGCGATCGATCCGCTGTCCGGCCGTACTAAGGGATACCGCGGTGGCGAGGGCCTGCCAGCAAGCTCAGTCACCCCGCCGAGCATCGCCACACCTCCAACGATGAGGGATGGCCGCTCCGCAAGCCAAGGCGTGACGGCAACCGACATATGCAGGACCACGTCGCCGACGAACGCGGCAAGCCCGAAAACGCCCCACGCGACGAAGTAGCCCACCATGAATCTCGAAGGTCGATTGCGCTCCGCTATGGGTGTTCGATCGATGAGTTTGAGCGTCGTCAAACTCGAGGGGAGCATCATGGCGGCGATCATCACAGTCCAGCCCACGAGAAACAGACCGATCCCGGGGATCGCCGGCATGGATTCCCGATCGTGACCGAAAAGACCGACGGGTCCGGTCGCCCACATCCCCGCCAGCGCCGCCCACCCTGTTATCGCGAGCCAGACGCCAAGTCGAGCTCCACTTATGGAATCCTGCGGTGACCGCCCCGCCAGAGAACGTGGGACGCTGACGTCCTTCTCCAGTCTGCCATGACGACCTCCCCAACTAGGTCGGTTCACCAAACGATCGAGCAGCCGAACGGCTCTGTCGTCTCCACCGGTGGGCGGCGTCCCGCCAGTAGCGCCTTCACCGCTTCCTCGAGGTCACGGGTCGTCACCGACTCGGCGATCCGCGCGTCGTCGATGCGGCCCTGGTATCGCAGGCGACGGTCCGCATCGAACGCGAACGCGTGCGGTGTGGAGACCGCCCCCATCGCACGAGCAAGCGAGCCGTCCTCGTTCTTGAGGTAGGGGAACGGCAGCCCGGCAACCCGAGCGCGCTCCACCATCGCCGCGTGCGTGTCGAAGGGCGAGAGATGGGCGTTGTTGGCGTTCACGGCGATGAGCTGCATCCCAGCGGCGCCGTACCTGATATCCAGGTCCTTCAGCCGCTCGTCGTACGCTCGGACGGTCGGACACCCGTTGCCGATGAAGACGACCACGAGGACCTCCGCGTCGGCGTACTCCTCGAGGGTATGCGAACGTCCGTCCACTCCCAGCATCTGGGGGGAGACCGGCGCGGGTGCGCCGATCTCCAGCCCTGTGGCAGTCGCTGCCATGGCTATGCCCCGAACCGGTCGTGGAACTGCTTGACGATGCCGTCCGAAAGAATGTCGGAGAGCGTGAGGATCTCGGTCAGGATCTGGTCAAAAGCCTCGACGTCGGCCTCCCACTTGCCCTCCATCCGCGCCACCGCCTCGTCCTTGGTGAGCTTCAGGTGAATGCCGAGGATGTCGACGACGTCCGACTTCACCCAGTTGGGATTCGCCCCGCTCAGAAGTTGCGCGATGTCCTCCGCGTTCTTCGTCCACAACGCGTCCTGCTCCTGGAACCTGTGGGTGTTGCCGGCCTTGGCCGCAGCGATCAGGTCGACGGCGATCATGATGTGCTGCTTCAACAGGCCGGTGAGGGCATCCCCGGCCTCCTGGCCGTAGAACGGGACCACGGCGGCGCCGATGTCCTCCTGGTTCTGCAGCAGCCGCTCCGCGGCGGTCGACGTGTCGGGTGCGTCGGCAACCGCAGCCACCACGTAGGACCGGGTCCAAACCACGTGGTCCGTCCACAGGCGTCGGAGCGCCGTGCGGAGTGAATACTCTTCTTGGTTCATACCCACCACCGTTCCTTTCCATCGGGACGTCAGCTGATCGCCGCCGCCAGAACAACCTGCTGTCCTCTTGCTCCCCCCGCGTCCTCCTTTCAGGCAACCGAACGCGACCTGATGGTCGACTTAACGGTCTGGCCCGCTATGAGCATGGGGACTTGGGCACGCCGCAGGACTCGCGACGAAACGCTCGCATCGATCAGTCGCCCAAGTCCGCGACGCCTACGGTGGCCGATTACCAGTAGGCCGGGATCCCACTCCTCTACTTCAGCGAGAATCTCCTCGGCCGCATTGCCGAACCGGTAGCCAATCGACGCCGAAAGCCCAGCTCTCTCGAGAATCTCCCGCGCCGGTCGCGCGGCGGCCTCGACAGCACTGCGAAGGCGCTCCCTAGTCGCCTCATCCACTACGGGCCATACTGCGGTGCTGTACGAAACGATCACCAGCAGCCGCAGCTCTGCATCGACGGGGATCAACCGAGCGGCGAACGTGAGCGCCGCCAGTGACTCGGCCGAGCCGTCAGTCGCGACAAGCACGCGTAGATGTGTCTCATCGTTACGGTCGGGGTTGGAAGCGTCCGCATCTGTCGGCGTAAGGCGCCCATTACTGGCTCTATGTGAGTCCAGGCCGTGCACCTGCGCTCCCATGTTTCTCCCTTTCTAGGTAGGGGCGGGACTTAATGATACTAGAAATTCGTGAAGTATGCTAAATACCGAGAGGGATGCGGGTTGACTGGGGAAGGACTCCCTAGGCGGGACTCCCGAAAGTCCAATCTGGCTGTTTGGACTCGTACACCTCGTCGTAGAGGAATCGCCCCGACTCCCTATCGAGGTCGATCAGTTTCGGAAGACGCAGCCCCCTGCGGCTCGGGCACCGCTTTCCCTTGTGCCCCCGGAACTCGTCTTCGAACGTCAGGAGAAGGCTTTGCATGAGGAGGCTGGTTCCCGTCGGCAGCGCGCACTTCTGCCCGTCAGTCACGGTTCGCGCCCTTTGCAGGGCCACGTCGAAGTCTCCCGGATCGTCGCCAGCGTCCAGCCGTTCGAGGAACTCGAGGATGTCCGCCGAGTTCAGCTTGCACGGAGGGCACTGCGCGCAGGACTCGATGTGGAGGAAACGACAAAACAGCCGGGCCACTTCGACGATGCAGGTGGAGTCGTCATAGACCGCGAACCCGCCGGCGCCGAGCCCAGACCCGACGGCCGCCATCGACTCGAAGTCCAGCGGTGTGTCGAGCTGCTCAGCCACCAAGACCGTGTTGGACGAGCCGGGGAACACGGCCTTCGGCGATCGGCCCTCCGTCATCCCGCCCGCCCCGTCCTCGATCACCTGCCGGAGCGGCGTCCCCAGGGGGTACTCAAAGACGCCCTCGAGCCGCACATCGCCAGCGACGGTAAAGAGCATCGTCCCTGGCGACTCTTCCGTCCCGCTCTCCTGCAGCCATCCCCGACCGCGAGCAAGGATCGACGGGACGTTGGCGAGCGTCTCGACGTTGTTGACCAGAGTCGGATTCTCGTTGGGAGGTCGTGCAAACAGCCCGAACACGAAGGGGCGAGCCATGCGTGGCAGTGGCGGGCGGTCCTCGATCACCTCCAGCAGCCCGGTCTCCTCTCCGAGGAGATAATGGTCCGGTCCCACCACCACCTCGACGGGGACCGTCAGAAGCGCAGCGTCCTCCATCTCTTCATTCGCACGAGCTACGGCGGCGATCTCGTCACCAAAGGTCTCCTTGAGACCGATGAATGCCCGTTCCGCTCCCACGGCATACGCGGCGATGGAGATACCCTCCAGGACCCGGTAGGGGTTCATTCGCAGGAGCAAGCGGTCCTTGAACGTGGCGGGTTCTCCTTCGGCCGCATTGCACACCACGAAGCGAGCGCCCGTGCCGTATCGCCGAATCGCCCGCCACTTCGTCCCCGTGGGAAACCCCCCACCACCCCGTCCTCGAAGACCGCTGGCCTCGATCTCGTCGATGACCTGCTCCGGGCTCATGGAAGCGGCCCAGCGGAGGCCCTCACCCCCACCCATGCCGAGATAGGAATCGAGAGACGCCGCCGGGGTGTCGAGGAGCGCCATTCGCCCGCTACCTTGCCTTCGCCAATTGCGAACCACGACGGAGCTCTTCTCCAAGGGCGTTCCAGTCGTTGAGGAAGCGCTTCAGGCCCAAGTCGGTCAGTGGGTGATCCACCAGCTTCATCATGACGTCGAAAGGCATGGTTGCGACGTCGGCTCCCAGGCGTGCTGCCTCCACCACATGGACGGGGTGCCGGAGCGACGCGGCGAGCACCTGCGTGTTGTACTCCTGGACCCGGTAGATCTCGATGATCTCGGCTAGGACTTGGAGCCCGTTCGTGGCGATGTCGTCAAGGCGTCCCAAGAAGGGAGAGACGTAGGTAGCGCCGATCTCGGCCGACAGAATGGCTTGGGCTGACGAGAAGACGAGCGTCACGTTCACCGGGATATCCACCGATGCCAGGCGCTTTCCCGCCTTGAATCCCTCTCTCGTCGCGGCCACCTTGACCACAACGTTCGGAGCGATCGATGCCAGTTTCATCCCCTCGGCGTAGATCTCCTGCGCGCTCTCGCGCGTGGTCTCGAGAGAGACCGGGCCGTCCACCTCGGCGCAGAGCGCCTTCATGTGCGCCTGAGCGTCCGAGTGCTCCTTCGCGATCAGTGTGGGGTTGGACGTCAACCCGGAAAGAATGCCCCACTCGTTGATCGCTCGAATCTCCTCCACGCTCGCGGTGTCCAGGAACAACTTCATTACGAAACTCCTTTATCTCAGTGGTTGGACTTCAGACGGCCCGCTTGAACTCGTCGACGAACTTGAGCGCCTCCCGGCGGACGTGATCGACCAACCGAGGGTCGATGATGCTCTTGATCCGAGCTGCTTCGATGTCCCTGGCCGTCTTGGTCTTGAAGTCGAGAATCGACTCGGCGGCGCTGAGGACGGCGCTCGACTCCGGGAATTCCACCAGCGCCTTGGTTACGGTCGCCGGCTTCGCAGCGAGGGCCGACACTGCGCCCGACGCTCCTCCTGACCCGAGCTTCCGGAAGGCCGCGCTGGCGTCCGTCGCTTTCTGAATGAGCTCGAACTCGTCGGGGTCCAGGAGCTGGGCGACGAAACGGGCATGCTCCTCCATGATGTTGTTCCAGAACGCCGCTACTTCCTTCTTGTCGAACTCGGATTCCCCACCGCTCAACTGCTCCAGTCGGCGCGTCCATCGTTCGGCCTCGTGCCGTGTGTGATCGAAGAACAGCGGCCAAACAAGGCTTCGGAGCGTCCCGTTCCGCTGGGCGTCCCCCATGGTGGCCTTCCACGCGATGAAGGGCTTGATGTCATCAACGATGTCGCGGGTGAATCTGTTGAGGTCGCCTTTCTCCGGCGGAGTCCCCATGGCGGCGATTCTTCTGTGCAGATCGCCGAACTTCTCTGCAAACTCCAGCGCCTCGGCTCGTTCTTTCTCGGCCAGCTCCGGTGGCATCAGCAGCGCAAAGAACAGAGCATGTTCGGCCATGATGTCGGTCGCGAAGCGAGCATCGGCCCAGGCGTGACTCGACGGATCCTTGGAATCTGAACTCGGAAGGATGACGGGTTTCTCGAAAGGTTCTTCGATCTCGCTCGTGCCCGACCTTGTGTACATCTGCATTCGCTGGTTAGCCATCCCCATCACCTTTCAACGGTTCGACAGCACAAGCTGTCGAACACTCCGGCTGATACGTCCGAACGTGAACTCCTTTCTTGGAGGGCGGTCTTCCCGTCGCTCGCGACCACCGCAGAGGCCACTGCCTACGACGCTCGCTTGACCATCGGGGAAACTGGATATCGCAGGGGTTGATGAAGCCAACACCGTCGACGACTGTTGTAGCTGGAAAGAACCGTGCTGCACCCCTGCACTTCACACACGCGTGTGCCCTCCTTACGTCGACTCGGCCGCGGGAGGCCGTTGAGCTTCATGGCCAAGATCGGTCGATCAGTCATGCTTCCTCAAAGTTGAGAATCCGGTAGCGATGCAGACCGCCCGGAGTGCGTACGTCCACGACGTCACCCGGGGCTCGCCCGAGGAGACTCGACCCGAGGGGGGAGGCCCACGAGATCCAACCTTCATCGAGCGCGGACCGCGCCTCGATGGGCACGATGGTGTACCGCTCTACGGTGCGCGTGCCGATTTCGTTGATCGTGACCGTATCCCCGACCTCGATGTACCGCGGGTTCCACTCCGCAGGGGCGTCTTCGGCCTCCTGGAAAGCGTCGAGGATTCGCTCGCGCTCCCGTCTCGCTGCGGTAAGAAGCGCCGCCGCATCTAGACCCGGGGTAGTGGAGAGCTCCACCTCCAGGACCGGAATGCTCTCTTGCTCGAGTTCGTCGAGCCGCTGCTCCAGCTTCTTGCGAACAGCGGAGGGCAAACGCCTCCCTACACTCCGTACCACCCTCCACACCTCCTCTAATGACCTCACCCGAGGGGTGGGGCTCAACGCATCGGGACCCACTATTCGTGGACCCAGATGCGACTTGTATTCCGTGGGCTTCACGATATCATGATGTCATGAAGTACGCTAAAGACCTGGCGATAGACCTTTCGCCGAGCAATGGCCGCGGGCGCACGGCCACGCGTGCGTCGGCGTGGCACAGTGAACTTGTGAAAGCGCCGAGCACAGGGATCCAGTCACTCGACGGGTTGATTGACGGCCTGCGCTACGGCGACAACGTCGTCTGGGAGATCGACGGCCCGGACCAGACACCGTTCATGGCCGCTTTTCTCCGCGCGTCACGCGGTACTCCGCTTGTGTACGTGAGCCTTCACGTCTCGCCGCAAGCGATCCTCGACCGATTCGCCGCGGAGTGGGATCCGAACAACTTCCTGCTCATCGATTGCTTCACCGACGGGCTGGCTCGGGGCGATCCGGCTGTTTCG
>DATABA010000052.1:0-4123 GCA_036259835.1 Actinomycetota bacterium | reverse complement strand
TTTCGCCCGATCGACCGGTGCTGTTGATCGAGTCGTCGTTTCACCAAGGAACGGCGAACTCGGCGGCCCTTGCGGCCGTCGGGCTTGGTCGGTCGACGCCGCGCCGGTGGGGCGGCGAGCTCGAGCGCGACCGGCGAGGCGAGCCGACCGGCACGGTGTGGGAGCGTGCCTTCAGCGTGCTGGAGCGCGCCGCCCTGAGAGCGGAGGAAGAGTCAACGGCGGGCCTTCAAACCCGAGCCGAGGAGGTTTGCCGCCATCACCTCGCCCAGGGCGTGACGCACGTGGGCGAGGCGATCGCCCCGCCACGTGACCTTGAATGGCTCCTCACCGCGCAACTCCCTCTGGGCTTCACACACTTTCCGGCCAGCGAACGCGGCTCGTTCGCGACACCGTGGGATGCGCTGGACGGACCGAAGACAGGAGAAGGTACTGCTATGGCTGGCGTCGGTCCGCTCAAGCTCTTTGCCGACGGCGCCGAGCGATGTGCGGTACGAATCCCGCTCTCCCGCCTCCCTCGCCAGACGTTGACAGCGATGCGTCGAGCATTCGCGGGCCGAGATGCGACGGGTGTGAGGATCCTGGCGTCGACGCGGACGCGGCTCAGTCGGGGCGCTGTACTGAGCGGGATGCTGCACTATCCACCGGGCCGGCTAACCGAAATCATCTCGGCCGCGCTGAAGCGGGGATTTCGAACCGCGGTTCACGCGATCGGGAACGACGGGTTTCGTGTCGCGGTCGAGTCGTACGAACAGGCTCGCCGCGAAACCGGGATCGACGTTGCCGGCTGCCGCGTGGAGCACGCAATGTTCGCCGAACGAAGCGACCTCGACCGCGCGGCTCGGTTGGGGCTGTATCTCTCCATGCAGCCGGGCCACGCCGTCCACTATTCGGCGCTTCGGGTCACGGCCGTGGACGTTATCTTCGACCCGGTCCCGCTTCGTCATGCGGTGGACGCCGGGTGCGTGGTTTCGATCTCCAGCGATGCGCCGACCGCACCGGCGGCGGCCCTCGAAAACATGCGAGCTGCGGTCGATCGAAGGGCAGCCGACGGCACACCGATTCGTCCGGACCTCGCCATCACACCGCAAGAAGCGCTCCGTGCGGCCACGATCGCCGGCGCGCAGGCGTGTGGCGTCGAGGACGTCAAGGGGACCCTCGAAGTCGGAAAGCAAGCCGACTTCGCCGTCCTCTCCGGAGACCCGTTCGATCCCCAGACACGCGTCCTGGAGACCTGGGTCGCCGGAGAGCGGCGATGGTCAGACCGTGAGTAGGCGGCGAAGGAGCGCGACTTCTCGGGTCATGAAGGTCGGCGCTCCGGCCGGCCCGCAGGGGGGTCGCCGGAGCTCCGACTGCGCTGTTGGCTCCGTCTGGCGGAGGGCTAGTCCAGCCGCGACCGAATGGCGTCGGCGATCTTCGCAGCCGAGATGCCCGCCCAGTCGCGAAGCTCTTCCGGCGACCCCGAGCCCGGCATCTCGCGCACTCCGAGCTTGAGCACCCTGCCCGATAGTTCGGTTCCGTCCTCGGCGAGCGCCTGAAGCACCGCGTCGCCGATTCCTCCGTCCACCCAGTGATCCTCGACCACGACCAAGAGCCCCGTTTCTTGCAGGGCCGCGATAAGCGCTTGCCCGTCAATCGGCTTGACGGCGTAGGCATCGATCACTCGAACGGAGATCCCTTCGCCGTTAAGTTCGTCAGCCGCCTTCAGCGCCTCGAAGACCGTGACGCCGGCGCCGATCACCGTGGCGCGATCCTCCTCGGAGGACCGGAGGGTCTTGCTCCCTCCCACCGGAAACTCCTCATCAGGTCCGTACAGCTTCGGCGTCTTCTCCCTTGTGGTCCTGATGTACGAGATCCCATCGAGATCGAGGATCGCTTCAACCAGGCGCACGGTTGCCGCCGCATCGGCTGGATACAGAACGGTGGACCCGTTGACCGCTCGCATCATCGCCAGGTCCTCCAGCGCCATCTGGGACGGGCCGTCTTCGCCGATCGAGACCCCCGCGTGCGAACCGCACAGAACCATGTTCGCGCGGCTGATCGCCGCCATCCGAACGAAGTCATACGCGCGAGTAAGGAAGGCGCCGAACGTCGCCGCGACGGGCCTCTTCCCCATGACCTGGAGCCCGACGGCCGAGCCGAGCATGCATTGCTCGGCGATGTACATCTCGAAGAATCGCTCGGGCGCCTCCTTTTCGAAGTCCTCGGTATTCGTGGAGTTCGAAACCTCGCCGTCCAAGACGACCAGGTCTGGACGGACCGGCGCCAGCGCCGCCAGCGCCTTGCCGAAGGCCTTCCTGGTCGCTTCTGCGTCCTCGAAGGCGGGGCGTTCGTACGAGCCGCGCGTTGAGCGCTCCGGTTCGCCGATCGGCTCCGGCTTCTGAGGCGTGATGGTGATGGAGCGGATGCCGCCGAGCTCCTTAATGGCCTCCTCGGCCTCCTCCTCGGAGACGGACTTGCCGTGCCAGCCCTCGACGTCCGCGAGAGACGACACGCCGTAGCCCTTGATCGTCCTGGCGACGATCAGCGTCGGTCCACCGCCGTCGGTGGCCTCCCGGTACGCGCGGTCGATGGCCTCGACGTCATGGCCGTCCACGATAAGGGCATGCCATCCGAACGCGCGAGCCCGCGCCGCATACGCATCGGAGTCCCACTCCAACATCGTCGGTCCGCGCTGCCCGAGCCGGTTCATGTCCAGAATGGCGACCAGGTTGCGGACTTCGCGGTGCGACGCGTTCGCCATCGCCTCCCACACGGACCCCTCCGCGGACTCCGAGTCCCCGAGAAGGACCCACACCCGGCCGGGAAGGCCGTCGAGCAGCATCGCCATGGCGATCCCCAAACCGATCGGGAGCCCTTGCCCGAGCGAGCCGGTCGCCACGTCGATCCACGGGAGTTCCGGGATCGGTGCAGGGTGGCCCTGCAGCGGGCTTCCGAACTTTCGGAAGGAGAGCAGCTCTTCATCACCGATCGCACCGATGGCTTTCAGCACCGAATAGATGAGCGGAGATGCGTGTCCCTTCGAGAGGACGAACCGGTCGTTCGCGGGGTTCTTCGGATCGTCGACGTCGTAGCGCAGGTGGTCGGCGAAGAGGACCGCGAGCAGATGGGCCGCCGACATGGAAGAGGTGGGATGGCCGGAGCCCGCCGCGGTCGAGGCTCGGATGCTGTCCACGCTGAGCTGGGCTGCCAGCTCGTTCCATTCCTGCACCTTCTCTGCGGTCATCGCCACGTTGATCGCCTCCACATCGGTCGAATCGGGGAACCCACCGTCACATAAAGGTAAGGTTTCCCCGCCATGGGCGTCCAAGTCGGCCTCGGCCTGTTCACCGCCCAGCTGCCGGCGGACACATCGCGAAGCTTCGAGCAGGAATATCGCGAGATCGTCGATTTGGTTCGGCTGGCCGAGACCCTGGGCTTCGACTCAGCCTGGGTAAGCGAGCACCACGGGTCCTCGGACGGCTACATGCCGTCCCTGCTACCAACCCTCGCCGCGTTCGCCGCCGCCACCGACCACATCAAGCTGGGGACCGGGGTGCTGCTCACGCCGTTTCACCACCCGCTCCGCCTGGCCGAGGACGCCGCGACGGTCGATCTCATCTCCGGCGGCCGGTTGATCCTGGGGCTGGGGCTTGCGTGGCGGGAGGAAGAGTTCCGGATGTTCGACGTGCCCATGAACGAGCGTGTCCGGCGAACCGTGGAAACCATCGAGATCCTTCGGCTGGCGTGGACGGGCGAGCGGTTCAGCTACCAAGGTCGGGTGTTCTCGTTCGACCAGGTGCGGGTTACGCCTCCCTCCACACGGAAGGACGAGATCCCGATCTGGCTAGGGGGAACGGCGGAGTCGGCGATTCGGCGGGCCGGCCGAATCGCTGATGGCTACATCCGCACGCGCGGCGGGAACGTCGACCGGATGCGGCACGATCTCCAGGTCGCCGAGGAAGCTGCCAGGAGCAGCGGGCGAAACCCCGACCAGTTGGCCTTCGCTCAGCTCCAGAACACGTTCGTCTGGGAGGACGGCGACGCGTGGGAGGTGGTCCGACCGGGCGCCGCCCATCAGATCGGGGTGTATGGAGCGTGGGATGAGGGAAGCGACACGCCGGGGAAGGACTTGGAGGTGACTCCA
>DATABA010000051.1:0-3396 GCA_036259835.1 Actinomycetota bacterium | reverse complement strand
CGGGATGATCGGCCTGGTCGAGCTGATCCCTCTTATCGTCTTCTCCATCCTCGGCAGTCCCATAGCCGACCGTGTGGATCGCCGCCTGGTCATCCTCTTCAGCGAGATTGGCCTCGCCGTCACGAGCGCTCTCCTTCTGGTCGGAGCGCTGCTGGGGAATCCGCCCCTCTGGTACCTGTATGCGGTCGCGGGGCTCCAGGCCGGCCTCTTCGGAATCAACATGCCGACGCGGTCGGCCGCCGTGCCGTCGCTGGTCTCCCGAACCGACCTGCCCGCGGCTTTGGCCCTGAACCAGGTCCTCTACAACGGCGCGATGGTCATTGGCCCGGCCATTGGGGGGGTGATCCTCGCTCGGTTCGGCCTCGGCTGGGCGTATGGCATCGACGTCCTCACCTATTCGGCATCGATCGCCACGGCCTTCCTGCTTCGGGCCATGCCCCCAGCCCGCGAGACGACGGACGAACCAGCCACGGGATGGAAGGCCGTCAAGGAGGGATTCGCCTACCTCCGGAGCCGGCGAGTCCTCATCGCGACGTTCCTCATCGACCTCGACGCGATGATCTTCGGGATGCCGAGAGCGGTCTTTCCCGCCCTGGCGGTGGGAGTGTTCGAAGTGGGCCCCGAAGGGCTCGGCCTGCTGTACGCGGCGCCCGCCGCTGGCGCGTTGGCCGGTGCGCTCACTGCCGGATGGGTCGGGCGGGTTCGAAGCCAGGGCCGGGCCGTGATCTGGGCGGTCGCCGGGTGGGGCGCGGCAATCACCGCGTTCGGACTTTCGGGAAGTCTCTTCTGGCTCGGGCTGTTCTTCCTGGCGGTCGCGGGGGCGGCGGATGTAATCAGCGCCGTCTACCGAGGAACCATCCTTCAGCTCGCCGTTCCGGATTCGCTTCGCGGGCGGATTTCCGCCGTCCACATCACCGTTGTTACGGGAGGACCACGCCTGGGGGACATCGAAGCCGGCGCCGTTGCGTCACTCGTGTCCCCCACCTTCTCCGTCGTATCCGGGGGACTGGTGTGCCTCCTCGGAGTGGCCGTCCTGGCGCGGCTGTATCCCGAGTTGCGGTCCTATCGTGCAGACGAGGGACCGGGGCCAGCGTCAGTCGTCGCCGGATCGGCCCAGCAGGCCTCGAACGACACGGACGCCGATCAACACGGCAACCGCCACTCCGACCCCCACAAGGACCTTTCGCTGTAGGCCCTGGGCTTCGGTCTTCAGCTTGGCCAAATCCTCTTCGAGCTCGCGCTTGGTCTGGTCGATCTCGCTCTTCAGTTCGTCGGCTCGGTTACCCACGGAGGCTCCTCTCTGATTCGGCTGTGGAGGTCTCTATTCTCCGGGTTTCCCCTTGAATCCCGAGACCGACACGCCGATCGCCGTCGCGCCGCCAAGAACCAGAACGAGACCAACGATGAGCAGGGCCAACCACCACGGCAGGACGATCGCCAAACCGGCTGCAGCCGCAGCCAACAGGAACAGCAGGCCAATCACCGCAAAGAAGGCTCCAACCGCGGCGACCGCGGCAAAGATTGCCTTCTTGCGAGCCTGCGCCTGGATCTTCTCCCGAATCAGCTCGGCCTGAAGAGTGGCCAGCCGGCGTGCGTCTTCCGCCGTCTTCTTGACGGCGGCGGGCAGTCCGCCGTTGCTCATCGCCTAGACGAACGAGACCTGGAGGCTCCTCGAGAGCGACCCGATGACTTCCGAGCGGACGAGCGGCGCGTTCCGGTGCTCTTCCTCGCGGACGTCTTCCGGCCCGTGCTTTTTCTCGCGGCCGTTTTCCGCCCGGTGCTCTTTCGCGCCGTGCTCTTTCTCGCCGCTGTCTTCCGGCCGGTGCTCTTCCGCGTCGTGGTCTTCCGCGCAGTGCTCTTTCGCGCCGCTGGTCGCCTCGCGGTTGTTCGCCTCGCCGTGGACCTTCCGCGTCCGGTTGCCTTCTTGGCCGTTCCTCGTGCGGAGCTGCGTGCCTTTCGAGCGGTGGACTTGGCGCCACGGGATGCGGCCCGCGCCGTCGACTTCGCGCCGCGCCGAGCGCTCTTCGCGGTCGAGCGGGCACCGGCCCTTGCCGTCCTGGCGGTCGAGCGGGCACCGGATCGCGCCGACTTGGCCGTGGATCTGGCCCGGCCCGTTGCCTTCTTGGCGCCGCCTCTCGCCCGGGTCCGAGCGCGCGACACACTCTTGACGGCGCCTCTGGCCCGAGAAGTCGCGCGCTTCGCGACGCGCTCTCCCCGCGTTGCGGCAGACTCGACCGCTTCTCTCGCCCGCGCAGCGACCTGCTCGGCCACCTGGGTGGCTTCCTCGGCCCGCTCCCGAACCGCTTCAACAGCGTCTTCGGTCCGCTCTCGTACCGCTTCCGCTGCGGCGTCGGCGGCGCCCAGACCGACGTATCCAGCTTCCCTGGCACGGTCTCTCATGTTGTCCATTCGCTCTTCACCCCTTCCTCCCGGTAAGAGCAATTACCCGTGTCGCGCTAGCGTAGTCCAACAACGGTGCGCCGCCTACTTCGCCGACGACGCTTGGGCTTTCTCGTCGAGGAAGTCGATGAGCTGGCGCGCATTCTTCACCGCGTAGTTTCGATAGCAGTTGTTCATGATGACGTGGGTTTCCTTCGCTTGTGGCGCGAGCTCCTCGATCTTCGGCGCCCACTGCGCGAGCTCCTTTTCGGAGTACTCGTAGTCGAATCGCTCGGCCGCGGTCTTCGTCTTCTTCTCCCATGTTTCGGCCTTTCGGCCGTGGAACCGGACCATCGCCAGCTCCTTCGATGTGGCCACGGCGATGGGAGGGAGGCTCGAATCGAATCCCTGCGGCATGTCGACAGCAACGTAGGGAAGGTCGTGCTCCTCGAGGAACGAGAGCGTCTCCTCCCTGTTGCGCTCGGTCATCCACGACTTGTGACGGAACTCGACCGCTACGCGATAGTCGGGTAGCCGCTCCTTGCACTCGACGATGTAGTCCTTCGAAGCGCGTCCGATGATGAACCACTGCGGAAACTGCAGGAGAACGGCACCGAGCTTTCCCGCCGAATGAAGGGGCATCAGCGCAGACCTGAACCGCTCCCATACCTCATCGGCGACCTCGGACGGAATCTTCTCCATGTAGACGTTCCGCTTTTCGGTGAGCTCCTTGGGAAGCGCCTCCCTGATCTCCTGGTAGAGGGAATCGATCTTGGTCGGATGGTGGGTCAGCAGCGAATACGCCTTGATGTTGAAGGTGAAGTTCTTCGGCGTGCGCTCGATCCAGAGCACCGAGTTCCGCTCGCTCGGCGGGTAGTAGTAGGTCGAATCGACTTCCACAATCGGAAACTGCGAGGCGTAGAACTTCAACCGGTCTTCGGCCGTCTTGGCGTTCTTCGGATAGAACCCTCCCTCTTTGATGAGGGTGGGCTCCGTCCATGAGGAAATGCCGACGAG
>DATABA010000050.1:0-15029 GCA_036259835.1 Actinomycetota bacterium | reverse complement strand
GCCCGGAGCAGCGCTTCCGTCGCGTGGCCGACCTGCTCCGTTGCCTGCCGTTCGCGAACCTCCAGATCTCGAAGTTGGGCAAGACGGGCGTCGATAGCCGAGACCGGATCGTCGGGAAGTGGCTCACCCAAAACTGCGGCGAGGCCCCGTTGTGCGACCTTCACCTTCGACTTCATCTCCTGGACCTCCTCGCGGAGTCGCTGTTGCTCGGCGAGGTTCGCCTGGAGCTCTCGGTCGGCCTCATCGCGGCGGCGTTCGGCCTCGCGAAGCGCTGTTGCGGCCTTTCGAGCAGCAACCTTTACGCGCTCGAGCGCACTGGTGGCGGATCGAAGACTCGCGGTTCGTTTGGGAGTTGCCCGAAGCGGCGTGGCGCACACGGGACAAGGATCGCCCGCCTTCAACCCTGCTGTGACGGCCGCCACCAGGTCGTTGTGGCGAGCCTGCTCCACTGCGTCTTCCGCCGCCGCGACCCCCATTTCCAGCCCGGTGAACTCCTCAGAGCGTTCCTTCAGTGTGCGTTCGGCCGCAAGAAGCGCTTCACGGTGGCCGGTCGCAGCTTCTTTGGCTGCCGTCAGCTGGGACTCTCTCGTCACAAGGGCGTCGCGGGTCGAGCCGAGCGCGTGGGCGTGACCCTGGGCCTTCGTGAGGTCGACGCTGGATCCGAGCTTCTGTATTGCGTCCTCCAGGGCGTCCTCCGCTTCCTTTGCCGTTTTCCTGGCCGCCTTGACCGCTGCTGCTCGCTCCGTGACTGCCTCAATAGCAACTTCCAGTCGGCCGGCCACAAGGGGAAGCTCGTCGGCAATCGTGTCCGCGGCTTGTCGCGCGCGCATCGCTTCCGCCAGACACATCCCGACTTCATCGATGGACTGTTCCGTCTGGTGCCACCGCTCCAGGATCTGGAGCACTTCCTCCGCGGCCTGTCCCAGCAGCTTTTCGTGTTTCTCCGTCTCTTTGGCCGCGCGCCTGGCATCCTTCAGAGCCTCCGCGGTAACGCCGCCGAACTCGCCGACGAGCATGTCGTTCATGGCCTGCGCTCGAACTGCGGACTCCTTCGACAACGCGCCGGCTCGTTCGGCCATTCGGCGAAAGAGCGATAGGCCGAGGAGCTCGGTCAGGATGTCACGGCGTTTCTTTGGGTCGCCGACGAGAAATTCGGCGAACTTCCCCTGAGGAAGAACGACCGACCGGGTGAACCCGTCGTAGGTCAGTCCGATCAGACGCGAGATCGTTTTTTCGGCGTCCTTCACTCGGTCCGCCCCATCACCGGCCTGCTTCCATCCGTCGGTGGTCTGGCGCTCCAGCAAGATCTTCGTCGTGCCCTTGGCCGGAGTGGATCGAGTGACGCGGTACCGGTCCTGCCCCACCGCAAACTCCAGCGTCACGGCCATCCGGGGCTGTCCCTGGCTGATCAGCTGGCTAACCCGGTCGCCGACGCGCTCCACTCGGCCGTAGAGGGCATAGGTCATGGCATCCAGAAGCGAAGACTTCCCCGATCCCGTCGGGCCAGAGATGGCGAAGACGTCCAGCGCGCTGAAGTCGAGCTCCTGGGCCTCCCGGAACGCGGTAAAGCCCTTCAGGTCGATTTTGAGGGGTCTCACAACGAGCGCCCCTAGCGTCCCATGACGAGACGGTAAGAGCCCAGAGCGACAAAAATCACATGTGTGTAATTCACCTCCTCAGTCTGCCATGCGAGTCGTCGCGGGTAAAGGGTCGATTCAGGAAAGGCGCCAGAACGGGCCGGTAAGCCCGAGCCGATCAAGGATGGCCTGGTTCTGTTCTCGGGTGTGCGGCGTCCAGTCGCGGGCGAGGCGATCTCCATACCACGCGTGCGCCAGTTCGCTGAGCTTCGTAACGCTGATGGTGGCGCCGGGAGTTCGCCCCTTGAGCCACCTGTCGATGTGTTCTTCCGACCGGAAGAGGTTCATGGCGCTTCAGGCGAAGCCGATGTCGTCCCACCAGTGGGCGGCCGGGACCAGGCAGTGGAACAGGAGGCTCTCGTCGTCCGGGCGTTCATCGCGAACCGTGACCGAGATCTCATCACCGCAATCGGGGCAGGAGGTTTCGATGGTGCCGTCGGAATGCAAGGCGGCGCAGATGGCGAACGAGTCCCAGGAGCACGGGGCGTACCACCATCGGCCGGCGGCATGCACGCGGTGGCGGGTCGGAACTGCAGAGAACGGGTTTGCCCACACAATCTCCGATCGGTCCGGATGGAGCACCAGAGCGTGCGCTTCGTGAAGGCGCCGCCAGCTCTTCTCGACCTCCGCGGCCGTCAATCCCGCGGCGGCGGCAACATCTGCCGGTTCAGGAGGGTGGCCCTGCTCGACGAACAACCGGTAGGTGTGGTTCCGAATGCCGATGTCCCGCGTATCCATGTCAGTCTGAGTGGAAGGCTGCCAGGCGCGACGCCTCAGTGTCCAGGTCCCGTCGTCCCCAGCGAGGAATCGGATCGAACGGTTCGAGCCGAACCCGGCCCTCGTCATAGCGCCAGGTCCCCGCGACGGCGCCGTCCACCAGGAATGTGGAAATGGAGTGCGGCGTCCTCGTGTTGAAGACGAGATTTCGATAGCGCTCAGGCAGGATCTGCGTCCGCCTGGCATGAACGAGCAGCGTGGCGTCCCACGTCGGAAGAAACCGAACCGGTGCGGGCGTTTCCGGGTCGGGGAGCGGCGCTCTCTGAAGGTCGAGGAGCTCGCCGCCGTGTTCGTCTCGAAAGCGGCGAAGCCGCAGCCGGTCGGCCACGGCGCGGACGATGGTTGTGGACAGACCCGCCCAGCTGGCGATGTCGCTGAGCGAGGCAGGGCCGAAACCGCCCAGGTATCGCTTGATCAGGTGCTCCTGAGATTCCGCTTCGGTGGCGTTCGAGCCTCGGATCCACTCATCGGCGAGCCCGTACAGGTCGGCTCGACGCTGTTCCCAGGTTCCGGACGGCGGGACCCGGACGAGGTCCAGCCACATGCCGACGCTGGCAGCGGCGATTCGGGGAAAGCCTTCGGCGCGAATGAACGCCTCCAGATCTCGCCTGTGTTTCGGTCCATTCGCCAGGAACTTCCGGGCCCGGCGGGCAACGTCGTCCATGTCGACGCCCTCGAGTTGCCGGCGCTGGACCGTGGTCCACCACTCCTGCCTCCGTCGTCGGATCGCCGCGGCGAACAGAGGAAAGTCTCGGGCGGAGACGATGTGGATCGTGCTTCGCATGAGCGTCGCTTGCACCGCGCGGCGTTGATACAGCGCCTTCGTCAACGCGTCCCGACGAAAACCCTCGAGCCGCGACCACAACGCCACGTATGCCGACGGCGCGTACTGCGTCTGGAGGCCCGCAACGCGCTCGAGCGACGCCGTCACCGAGCCACGGAACCGCTCCAATAAGAGCTGCCGGGCAAGCAGCGCTCGGTTCAGCGCCCGCGTGGAAAGGACTTCCTTGCTCACGGTGATCGGAGACTACGGGAATGCTCCGCGGCCTCAGCTCTCGGCGTGGACGTCTTCGAGGACCTCGTCGAACGCCGCCAGGAGATCCTGGGGCACCGCTTCGACACCATGCTCACGGCGGTAATACGAGAGGAACTGCTCCCGCGGCTGGAGCGAGGAGAGCGGGGGACCATCGGTCGTTACGCCGGTGCGGTCATACCTGAGCTGGACGTCGACAGCATGGGGAAGCGCATCCCGAACCCGTTCGTTGAGACCGGGAACCGGCCCGTCCGTCTGGACGAACACGCGAAGGTAGGCGTCCGGCAGAGACTCGCCACGCTGCACAACCTCATCCAGCGTCCCCTCGACATCCAGCAGGCGCCGGCCAGCCGACAGAGGCACCTCCCGCACCTTCGCCGGACGGCCGACGGACGCCTCCACGAGAGCAACCGACTTGATCTGGTCCCGTTCGCCGAAATCGAGCTGGAGGAGCGATCCGGCATACCGAGTGGGCGACGGCGCTCCGCGGATCGCCTGTGGACGGTGGACGTGACCGAGGGCCACATAGGACGCGGTGGCCGGCAGACGCGCCGGGGACACCGCGTATTCGATCCCAATCGTCACCTGATGCTCACCGCCGCCTGGAATCGCTCCGTCGGTGAATACGTGCGCCATCAGGACGTTGACGGCGTCTTCGCGAAATCCATCCGCCATGGCCCCGAACAGATTCCCCATTCCTTCGGCATAGCCCTGGTACCACTCGTCCGTGGCCGCGAACAGGGATGCGGCGTCTCCAAAGCGTCGTTCCGGCACAAACGGAACACAGGCGATCAGCGCTCGCTCGGTTCCATCTCGAGAAGGCATTTCCACCAGGCCGCCGGCCTCCGGTGGCACCACCCGCGGCACCACCACAACACCGATTGCCTGGAGGAGCTTCGCCAGCGCCTCCATCCGCACCGCCGAGTCGTGATTCCCGGGAATGGCGACCACAGGAATACCGGCGTGGTAGAGGCGGACGAACGTCTCGAACACCAGACCATCCGCCTCCGGGGCGGGGGAGCGGTGCTCGTAGATGTCGCCGGCGATGAGGACGGCGTCGACGCGCCCGTCGATGGCGATCCCGGCCACTTCCTCCAGTGCGGCGGCGAACTCATCGAGTCGGGACCGGCCTCGAATGGTCTTCCCGACGTGCCAATCAGACGTGTGCAAAAGCCGCATCGCGCACTCCAACATACCCGCTCGTGCCATCGAATTACAAGAATGTCATTCCGCCACCGTGGCGACCATTGCCACCGGATGGGGGGAAAGAACACACTTAGGCAAGTGGAACCGCCTTCGGTCCGACACGCTCAGAGTGGCGACGTTAACGACACGGCGCGGCTGGAAACGTTCGCCGACGGAGTCATGGCGATCGCCATCACGTTGCTGATCCTCGAGGTGGGGGTGCCGCACGTGGAAGGTCGCTCGCTAGGAAGCGCCATTGCGCGTCAGTGGCCAAGCTACGTCGCCTTTGTCGTCAGCTTCCTCACCATCGGGATCATCTGGGTCAACCACCATCACATGTTCAGGTTGATCGCTCGAACCAACCACACGTTCCTTATTCTCAACGTGCTGTTCCTCATGACGATCTGCATCCTGCCGTGGCCGACGGCGCTTCTCGCCGACTACGCCAGAGACAGTGAGGGAGCGACCGTCGCTGCGGCGATCTATGGCGGCGTGATGACGGCCGTCTCCATCATGTTCAACCTCGTCTGGCGGTATGCAGCGAAGGATCAGCGGCTGCTCGTTCCGGGAATCAGCCCCGAAGCCATCGCAAGGTCACATCGAAACTACCTGGCCGGTCCGGTCGTGTACGGAGCCGCCGTCGTGATGGCTTTCATCGAGCCGAAGGTGAGTATCGGGATCTATGCGGCGCTCGCCGTGTATTGGCTTCTTCCTCGAATCGGCCCCCGGGCCGAGCTGGCCCAGGATCCGCTGACCCGGCCCGGGAACGAGCGATTAGCCACGGGCTCCTGACGCCGATGGAGACCTGGGATGCGATCCGCGCGCGAAGAAACGTCCGGGAGTTCGCCGACCGGCCCATTGCGAAAGACGACCTGGATCTAATCCTCGAAGCTGGACGCCGGTCGCCGTCGTCGAGGAACACGCAGCCGTGGGACTTCGTGGCGATTACGGACCGGGATCAGCTCCGGGATCTGGCAAAGGTATGGAGGGGTGGCTGGCACGTCGCCGGGTCGGCGGCAACCATCGCCGTGATCGCTCCTCGGACGGACGACGCTCGCATGGAAGCCGTCATCGAATACGACCTCGGCCAGGCGTCGATGGCGATGATGATCGCGGCCGCGGACCGCGGGATCGGCAGCTGCCACAGCGCTGTCCGAGACGAGGATCTCGCTCGAGAAATCCTTGGCTACCCGAACGACCGTCGGTGCGCCGTCCTCATCTCGCTGGGCTATCCGGCGGATCGCCCGCTCAGACCGATTCGCTCACCGAACCGTCGCGCGTTCGATGACGTGGCCCATTACGGCCGCTGGTAGCCGATCACCCGCGGGCCGGAGAATCTGCGGTTATTCACCCTCGAACGGTTTGAAGGTCGCCTTCTTCCCCTTGCCGGTCGGGGCTTCCTCCGCTCGCGTGGCCCATGACGGGAACGGAAAGCGGATCTGAATCGGAATCGGGATGTGGGGCTGCTGGAGAATCATTGAGCCCGGTTTGAGGATCGAAGCGCGCGACCGGGTCACGGCAGGGAGGAAGCCGTACTCGCTCCGTTGCGCCTCCGCCGTGTCCAGCCGCCCGACCACACGAAATGCCGAGTTCGCGATGACGCGGCGTTCGACCTCGCTCGCCGTCTGTTCGGCGCCCACGAGGATCATACCGAGCGAGCGGCCGCGTTCGGCGACGTCAAGCAGGACCTCCTTGATCGGGCTCCATCCCTCGCGCGACGCGTAGCGATTCAGTTCATCGAGTACGAGGAAGGCCAGTGGCTCGCGCCGGCCCATTCGCTCCTTGTGCTCGAACAGGCGCTTGATGACCACTCCGGTGACGAAGCGCTTGGCCCGGTCGTGCAGGTTGTGAATGTCGACCACCGTCACCTGGTTCGATTCCCAGTCGATGCGGTGCCCGCGAGGATCCTCGGCTTCCCGCCCCACAATGAGATGGCCCATCCGAAACCGGCCGGCTTCCAGCCGACGGACGAACGCGGCGACCGTGGCGTCCGACAGTCGCCCCCGCCATGGTGAGTGCTCATCTTCCACGTTCTCCCGGATGACCTCACACAACCGTGTGAAGTCGATGATCGGGTAACCGCCGAACACGACCGACGCGTCGTTCTCCGGATCGTCCTCACACTCGCGGTCCAGGTAGGACTCGACGCGGGCAACCAGATCCGCGATCTGCGAACGTTCGTCCTCCGCTTCGGCAAACATGAACCGCAGGTACTTCTCGCGAACGAACTCCCGGACGGTCCAGTAGTACGACGTCACCCCTTCCGCCCGGCTCTCGATGTGTGGGACACCACCGCCGGGGCTCCCCGGCCGTGGCGGCGCCCAGATTCCCACCGACTCGAACGGACCCGCAGGAAGGCCGAGCCGTTCGTACTCGATCCGATCGGCTTCGGCCAGCCTGGCGTTCGACTTGTCCAGCCACATGAGGTCCTCGCCCTTCACGTTGAACACGATCGCCTTGGTGTTGGTCCGATAGCCGCCCAGAACGGGGGAGTGGAAGAGCGAATAGAGGAGGAAGAGCGCGTACGTCGTCTTGGTTGCCACCCCGGAGATGCCGGAGATGTTGACGTGAGCCCCGCGGGAGCCGTCCAGGAAGTCCAGATCGAGATAGATCGGTTCGCCGTCTCGGGAAAGCCCCGCCGGAACCCTTCGCTCGACCTGGTCGAAGTAGAAGGCTTCGTCGCGGTCCTTCCCTCGAGCGCGGTAGGCCGCCAGGCCCGGAAGTGGCGGTACGTAGACTTCGGGTTCGAACCGCGTGGCGACCACATGTGCGGCGACGGCGGTATCGACCGGAAGGACGCCGCGGTCGACCAGGAACACGTCCGTGTCGAAGGATGCACCCTCGTGCCGCGCCCGGACGTCCTGGACGATCCCGGCGATTCGGAGTGGGCCGCGCCCAGGTACGTCGGTGTCCACGATGACCGGGTCGTCGAGCTGGAGGTACGCGTCCGGAGAAACGGCCACCCAGAACGTCAGAGGCGTTGCATCCTCGGTTCCAAGGACCATCCCCACCGGCTCGCTAACTTCGCTCTGCGTGTCGAACGCCTCCACGGTCCGTGCCACGGTTGCTCAACCCCCTCGTGCGGACAGGAACGCCAGCAGCGCTCGCCGGACCTTGGCGCGGTCGCCCATGCGATGGCGAAGCCATGATTCGAGTGCTCCGATCGGGGCGAGATTCTGCGGAGCTCGCGGGTCGGCGGCCCGGCCGGCATATCGGGGCAGCCCCGCGGTCAACCGATCCGCCAAGCCGATTACGGTCTTCAATCCCAAGTCCGCACGCGCCTCACAGCGCACGATGCCGGCATGGTCGTGCCACGGCGAAGAAACTCCGCGAAGCCGCGCGTACCACGAGTAACCCCGCGTTGCGCCATTTTGGTCCTGAAGGCCGAACACCGGAGTCCTCTGGCCTTGCTCGAGGCGGCGCAGCAGCGCCTCGTACGCCGGCTCGAGATACCGCCTGATGAACCGCTTGATGACGCCGACGACGGGACCGGGCGAATCCTCTCCCAGGCGGAGCGGTCCGTCGACAACGACCAGCGGCGCGCCGTCTAGAGCGAGCCGGGCCGCCAGGGCGTTCTCCGCCTCACGCATCAGGTGCTGAAGGCGGAGCAACGGGGCCTCCGGGTCGATGCCCGGCTCTGTGGCCGGCTCGAACTCCAGGGCGCCGCCGCCCGCCGCGACCTCGACCCGCTCGGGGACGATGCCGCCGCCCAGGACGACCGCCCGGCAGACCCGGTGGTCTGCAAATGTCGCACGTCCCTCAGCACGGACTGCTCCGACTGCGTACGACCCGAACAGCCCCGGGACTCTTCGATCTCCCTCGTCCGCCACCAGCCGTAGATCGACCCTCCGGACGCCGTCCACGAACCACATCGGCGTCGTCTCGGCGGCCCCGGCGGGGGAGAGGGGAGTGGACCAGTCGTTCGTTTCGACGAAGGGATCCGCGCCGGAGGCCGATGGTTCCTCAGTCGCCGCTTGAAAACCCATCCCGAACTCGGGGTCCCACGGGTCCGCCCGGAGCAGAGGCATCGGCGCATGATAAGTCGCGCCTCCGACAGCACAAAGGATCTGGGGCCGGAACTGTCGCTCCAATTGGGCCGGGTATGTTGGCCCGCCGTTGACACCGGGCGGTGACAGGCCTACATTTACGTGGCTTGCCGCCCGAAAGGGTGGCGGGCACGGGACCCAAGAGGCCCGAGGAAAACGCAGGCCCTGCGCCTGCGGTCCCAGAAGGTCTCTTGGGTCCTTCTCTTTTGTCGATTTTCCGTGACCTCCGGAACAAACCCGTGCGCCCGGTGGTTTCTCGTTGGGCGCAAGAGGGTATCGTCCGCGGCTCGCAGGCGTAGAATCCAGCGGCTGCTGCGGGCGACGAGACAAGAAGGAGCCTGAGTGACACCAAAAGTGGGGGACAAGTTGGAAGAGGAAGAGGACTACGTCCCGGAACCCGAAGAGGAAGAAGAGGCCGAGGCCGGCCCCGTCGACCTCGAGGAGGGGGAGCCCGGAGACGCGAGCCTCGAGGAGATCCTCACCAAGAAGCCTGAGGAGCGCCCCGCTCCCGAGGAAGAAGAAGAGGACGACACTATGCTTGCCATCGGGCGGGAAGAGCCGGTCGAGACTCTGGCCGTGAAGGTCGTCCCGCCGGACCCGGCCAAAGAGTTCACTTGCAGGAAGTGCCACCTCGTCAAGCTTCGGAGCCAGCTGGCAGACAAGAAGAGGATGTACTGCCGAGACTGCGCCTAGGTTCCGCACCGAGCTCGCTCGGCGCCGGTGTGGCCGCCGCCGCCGCGTCCGGCGGCCTCCTCTCCCTGGCGAACCCGCCACCTGATCTCGGCTTCGTCGCGTTCTTCGCGATGGTGCCGCTTCTCTGGGCGGCCCGGCTGGCCTCTCCACGCCGAGCCGCCCTGTTCGGCCTGACGTTCGGCCTGATCTACTACGGGATCCTCCTGTACTGGCTCTTGCCGTTCGGCGTCATCGCCTGGTTGCCGGTCGTTCTCAGGGAGACCGCCTTCGCCGCGCTGTTCGCGTGGCTGCTGCCGGTGCTCTGGAACGAACGACGTCTGGTTCCGTCGGCGCTCCTTGCCGCAGCTCTGTGGACGGCCGTGGACTGGATGCGCGGCGCCTGGCCGATCGGGGGCTTTACGTGGGGCGGACTCGGCTACACGCAGCACGACAATCCCTTTCTGCTCCCGCTCGCGTCTGTGGCGGGCGTGTGGGGGGTGACGTTCGTGGTGTCCGCCGTCAACGCGCTGGTCTTCGGCGCGGTGAGGAGCGTGGGTCGGACCCGCGTCCGGGCCGCCACGATGGCCGGCACAGCCGCCGCGCTGGTCCTGGCGCCCTCGTTGATCTCGCTGCCGGCGGCGACCGGACCGGCCGTCGACACGGCCATCGTTCAGGGAAATGTCCCGCTCGAGTTGGCGCACGACCGCTTCCTCCAAAGCCGCTCAGTGGGAGAGAACCACATCACGCTCCACCGAGAGCTTCGAGGTAACCCGCCGGACCTCGCCGTCTGGCCGGAGAACGCGCTGGACGAGGACCCGGCTCGCAATAAGGCGTTGGGGAGGCGTGTCGCATCGGCCATTCGGTCAGTCGACGCCCAAGCCCTGGTCGGGGCGATTACGGAAGGGCCCGGAAACAAGTTCTTCAACCAGACGCTGCTCTATGCCGAGAACGGCTCCATCGTGGGGCGGTACACCAAGACCCACCTCGTGCCATTTGGGGAGTACATCCCGTTTCGGGCGGTTCTTGGTTGGACGAACCGGTTCCGTCGAACCGCCCGCGAATTGACGCCGGGTGACACCCTGCGTCTCTTCGATGTTGCGGGGGTTCGCCTGGGGGCGCCGATCTGTTTCGAGAACGCCTACCCGGACCTGTTCCGCCGATTCGTCGCCCGCGGCGCGAATCTGATGGTCGTGAGCACCAACGACTCGTCGTTCCTCCGCACGGTGGCCTCGCGGGAGCACGTCATGATGAGCCAGCTCCGTGCCGTCGAGACCGGGCGGTGGATCGTCCACGCGGCGATCTCCGGGCACAGCGCGTTTGTCAACCCGGAGGGCCATGTGGTCGCGCGCACACCGCTCTTCACCCGAACGATCCTCCGGCGCGAAGTTCCAACCTCGACGGTTCGGACGGTGTACGTGCGGTTCGGAGACTGGCTGCCGCTGGCCTCTGCCGTCGCTGCGTTGGTTGGCGTGGGTCTGGGAGCGAGGCGAAGGATGCGACCGCGAAGGGCCACCCCGCCGGGCGCCGAGGACGAATCAACCGAGGCGGGCCCCATTCCGGCTCCCATCGCTGGAGGAGGGGAGCCGCGGGTCTTGGTGGTCCTTCCGACCTACAACGAGAAGGACACGATTCGCCGCGTCCTGGATGGCGTGCTCGCCGTCGGGGAGAACATCCATGTCTTGGTAATAGACGACGGATCCCCGGACGGAACCGGCGATGACGTTGCCCGGGTGGCGGACAACGAGCCTCGAGTACGACTGTTGCGCCGACCCGGGAAGCAGGGTCTTGCCAGCGCCTACCTGACCGGGTTTCGGATCGGCGTGGAGGAGGGATACGACGTGGTGGTGGAGATGGACGCCGACCTCTCCCATCGCCCGGAAGACCTGCCACGAATCCTCGAGGCGCTCGCGTCCTACGACGTGGTCATCGGGAGCCGGTACGTCCCGGGCGGCGAAGTTACGAACTGGAGCCGAACCCGCGTCGCCCTGTCCAAAGGCGGGAACGCTTATGCCCGCGGAATGCTCCGGTTCCCCATCGCCGACAGCACCAGCGGCTTTCGCGCCTACCGCCGCCATGTGCTGGAGTCCTTCCTCACCGACGGCATCACCTCGGAGGGGTACGCATTCCAGATCGAACTCGCCTACCGCGCGTGGCGCTCAGGCTTCAGCGTCGGTGAGGTTCCAATCCGGTTTCGCGAACGCGAACACGGTCGCTCCAAGCTCTCCCGACGCATCGTCGCCGAGGCTCTCTGGCGCGTCGGAACGTGGGGCCTGAGGGATCGCTTCGCCAAGCGACCCGTGGCCCGCTCCGGCGGCTCCCCATCGCCCTTCTCCAAATCCCTATAAGGGACGTTACGTAAACCTGACACGCAGAGCGGTGGCGACCGCTTTTCCCGGTGACTTCACGACGCGAACAACATCAGCTGTCCGTTCGTTCTCTCGATCCCCCGCCATGCCGCCGGCCGTAGAGCCTCTGCCCGAACGCTCGACCACTCAAGGAGCTTCTTGAGGGCCCACCGTTCTGCAGCCACTTCCGACCTCCTGAGCCCCTCTCGGAACTGGTGGACGTGGAAAGCCTCGTGGGCCGCCAGGGCGACGAGGCGCTCTCGCCAGTCCCGGACGGTGATCCACGGAGCGGTGACCAACCCCGTGTAGCGGTAGGCACGGGGATAGCCACGGTTCCTCAGGGCTCCCGGAAGGCGGAGGCGGACGAAGAACAGCGTCCCCGGCGAGAGCTTGGGGCGCCGCGGCGGCTCCGGATACGCCCTTCCGGTAAACGACTCGCGGGGGTTCCGAGCGCGTTCCACCCGTAGCTCCACGCCGGAGGCGTCAATGCCCGCGAATGCCTCCTCAATTAGACGCCGCAACTCCTCCACGTCGGCCTCGACGGCCTCGCTGACCAGGATTCGCACGGCCGGATCGTAGCGGCCGCCACTGACACGATCGTTATTCGGCCAGGGCTGCCTCGATCGCCTCGCGGGTCACTCCACGATCCCTGAGGATGTGGGCGGCGACACCCTCCCCCTCCTCGATGAGGCCGATCAAGATGTGGTGGCTGCGAATGTGTGACTCGCCGTGAGTCTGGGTAGCGCGAAGCGCAAGCTCGAAGACTTTCTTCGCGCGCGGGGTGAACGGGATCCGCCCGGGCGGGGCCTCCGATCCCATGCCGATGATTCGCTTCACGTCGTTCCGAACGTCCTGAAGCGAAATGCCGGCGTGGCGAAGGGCCTGAGCCGCTGTGCCTCGCCGATCCCTCAACAACGCCAGCAGGAGGTGCTCCGTGCCGAGGTAGTTGTGTTTCAGGCGACGAGCCTCCTCCTGGGCATCCACGACGCCCTGCCGGGCCTCATTGGTGAGCCGCCCAAACCAACGGGCCTCCTGTCTCCCCTGTCGCCGACCGAAGAAACCGGCCAATCTGTGCCGCTGCTGGGCGGCTTGCTTCGTTACCCCCAGATGCGTCCCGATCTGGGACCACGAACACCCGGCGGCACGGGCCTCTTCCACGAAATGGCCGATGAGCTCGTCCCCTAGGCTTTTGAGGATCTCGCCGTACTCCACCGCTACCGAAATTCTTTGGAGCGGCGCGGATGGGCCTGTTCGCTCCTCTACCCCCCGGATGAGTTCCCCAAGCTCGATCGGTCCCTTCCGTCTGGTAGGCATGCGTCAATCATAAGTTGACGAATCCGGATTCGTCAAGCCCTGCTTGACGAGCCTCCCCACCCGCCGCGGTGAAGGACCTCGTCGAGCGGCTTCTTCGGCCGGGTGTCGGCAGAGGACTGGATGGGATCGGGTGCCGCGTGACCCAACGCGATTGCCCCGATGGGGTCCCATTCCTCCGGGACGCCGAACTCTTGCTTGAACGCCGGGGTCGTCGGCGGGTATAGGCCGAAGAACAGCGCACCTAGCCCTTCGTCGACCGCCGAGAGCAGCATCAGCATCGCGGCGAACGCGGCATCGATGTGCCAGTACGGTGCTCCCCACCGCGACTCGTCGCGATCGATCCAACCCTTGTCTGGCTCGGCGTACCGGTCCAGGTAGGCCTTCTTGCTTCCGAAGACCGCGATGATGACCGGTGCTCGTCGAAGACCCTCGTGCGGCCAGTCGCGGTCCCCTTCCGACATGACGTCCCAGAAGCGCTTCGTCTCCCTCGGGCCCTCGAGAACCAGGAACGCGTAGCCCTGGGTGTACCCGGCCGAGGGCGCTCGCCGCGCGTTGGCCAGAATTCGATCGACGACTGCACGGTCCACTGGACGATCCTGGAAGGTGCGAACCATCTTCCGTCGCCGAACGACGTCTTTGAACTCCATGCCAAGCCTCTGCGGGTCAGGCCTTTACCAGCGGAGCTTCAGGTCCCGAGCCGCCTTCGCCTCGTCGAGCCGGCGAACCGGCGCGGTGACCGGAGCTTCGTGAAGCAGCTGGGGGTCCGTCGCGGCCTCTCGAGCGGCCTGCAGCATTGCGTCGGCGAAGGCGTCGAGGGTCTCCTTCGACTCAGTCTCTGTCGGCTCCACCATCATCGCCTCCTCCACGATCAGGGGGAAGTAGACGGTCGACGGGTGGAACCCGAGGTCGATGAGCCGCTTCGCGATATCCATCGCGCGGATCCCGTGTCGGCGCAAACGCTTCGCCGTCGCCACGAACTCGTGCATCGGCCGCCCCGAGAATGCCTGCGGGTAGGCGTCCTTCACCAAATACGCCAGGTAGTTCGCGTTGAGGACCGCCCGCTCCCCCACCTCCCGGAGGCCGTCGCGGCCGTGCGCGAACACGTACGCATAGGCCCGAACGAGCACGCCGAAGTTGCCGTGGAAGCCATGGACGCGGCCGATGGAGTCAGGACGGTCGTGGTCCCAAAAGTACCGCCCGCTGTCTTCGTCGAACCCGAGGACCGGCCGAGGAAGGAACGGTGCCAGGCGCCCGGTCACCGCCACTGGACCGGCACCGGGTCCTCCCCCGCCATGCGGCGTGGCAAAGGTCTTGTGTGTGTTCATGTGCACGATGTCGAATCCCATGTCACCCGGACGGACCCGTCCGATAATGGCGTTCAGGTTGGCGCCGTCGTAATAAAGGAGGCCGCCCACACGGTGCATGGCCCGGGCCATCGCCTCGATCTCCTCTTCGAATAGCCCCAGCGTGTTGGGGTTCGTCAGCATCAGGCCCGCGACATCCTCGTCCGCCATCTTCTCCAGAGCGCTGAGGTCGACGAGGCCCCGGGCATCCGAAGGAACCTGCACGGCCCGGTACCCGGAAAGGGTCACGCTGGCGGGATTCGTGCCGTGAGCCGAGTCCGGAATGATGACCTTCGATCGCGGATTCCCGTTCTTCGTGTGGAACCCCCGCATGATCAAAAGGCCCGTGTGCTCACCGGAGGCGCCGGCCGGCGGCTGGAACGTGACGCGGGCCATCCCGGTGATTTCGCACAGCGCCCGTTCCAGGCGCCACAGCAGCTCGAGCGCGCCCTGCACCGTGTCCTCCGGCTGGTGCGGATGGAGCCGCTGGAACCCGGGCAGCGCAGCAACCGCTTCCGCCACCTTGGGGTTGTACTTCATGCTGCATGAGCCGAGCGGATAGAACCCCGTATCGACGCCGTAGTTCATCTGCGAAAGCCGCGTGAAGTGGCGGACGATATCGGTTTCGCTCACTTCGGGAAGAGCACGGTCACCCTGCGCGCGGTGCTCTTGGGCGA
>DATABA010000049.1:0-7472 GCA_036259835.1 Actinomycetota bacterium | reverse complement strand
TGGACCGCCCCTTCTTGCTTCCGTGCTGCTTGGACTACCAGGCGTTAGCTGCAGCCTTGGTGTCGGCCGCACCTCCATCGCAGTTGGTCCCTGCAGCGACTTCCTCAACCCCATATTTGATCGGAGTTGTGCCGGCGTCGTAGATGTAGAAGCACTTGTTCGAGTTCGACCTCGCAGCTGCTTCCCATGAGCCGGATGCCGCCTGGACGCTCACGACGCCGGGGCCGTTCGACGTCGCTGGAGAGTCGGCGAACTGCAGCGCCGGCTCAGTTAAGGTAAGACCCGCGGCGTTAGCCCCTGCGTAGCTGTCGTTATCGGTCTTGATGACTTTGGCAGCGGACAGGGCGTTCCGCAGCGAGGACTGCGCCTGACGGTCCTGAGCCCGCCTCCGAGCGCCCAGGAAGGTAGGCAGAGCGATGGCGATGAGAATGCCGATGATCAGAACGACCACCATCAACTCGATGAGGGTGAATCCCTCTTCCTCCCCGTGCATCTTTCGAGCGATTTTCTGCATCATGTTGTGTGTCACCTCCTTCCCTTAGATGGTTCGCGACGTTTTCATCGCGTAGTGTTTGACTCGGCTTTTGCGTGCAGTTGCTTGAGCGGCGAACGCTCCAATTCGGATCTGAGTAGGGTTAAGCCATTCGACGCAACAACTCAGGTGACTATGAGAAGACGCTCGCTACGGATGCGGTCGGTTACTTGATGAGCTTGATGATGTTGAACATCGGCATGTAGAGAGCGATGACGCTCAGCCCGACCGCGCCGCCGACGACGAAGATCATCAGCGGCTCGATGACCGCGGTGAGCGAATCCACCGTGGCCGTCACTTCATCGTCGTAGAACATCGCGACCTTTTCGAGCATCGTGTCGAGCGCTCCCGTCTCTTCTCCGACGGCCAACATCTGGACCACCATCGGAGGGAAGATCTCGTGCCGGGCCAGCGGCTTGGCCAGGCTCTCGCCTTCCTTGACCGACTGCTGAACGTCGAGAACGGCCTTCGACATCAACGAGTTGTTGACCGTCTCGGCCACCACGTCCAGGCTCTGGAGGATCGGAACGCCCGACTTGTTGAGCACGCTGAGCACCCGCGCGAACCGGGCCAACGCGGTCTTCGCGACCAGGGGCCCGAAGACCGGAATCCTGAGCTTCAGGCGATCCCACAGCTCCCTTCCCTGTTCGGTTTTCTTGTAGCGGCGGACCAGGAACACGATCAAGGCCACCAGGGCGGCGATGATGAGGAACTTGCTCTTGAAGGCGTTGCTGACCGCAAGAAGGATTCGGGTGGGCAGCGGCAGTTGCCCGCCGAGCTCTTCGTAGATCGACTTGAACTGCGGAACGACGAACAGCAGCATCGCCAGCAGGATCAGCGTGACGAACCCGAGGACCACGACCGGGTAGGTCATCGCGGACCGAATCCGCTGACGAAGCGAGAGCTCGCGCTCCAGGTTCTGGGCGATTCGGTCCAGGACGTTCTCGAGGACACCGCCCGTCTCTCCGGCCTTCACCATCGAGACGTAGAGGTTTCCAAACACCTTGGGGTGCTTGGAGAGCGCGGCCGAGAGGGACGCGCCCCGTTCGATCTCGACTCGGATGTCGGCGATCGTCGCGCCAAGGAGACGCGACTCCGTCTGGCGCTCCAGGATGGCCAGCGATTTGAGGATCGGAACACCGGAACTCACCATGGTGGCCAGCTCGCGGGAAAAGATGGCGAGTTCCTTCAGGGGAACGCGGTTTCGAATGTTGATCTCCCGCTTCATCCCGCGGTTTTGCGCGCTCACCTTGAGCGGGACGTAACCCATCTCGCGGAGGCGAGCGGAGACGAGCGCGGGGCTGTCGCCGACCAGCGTTCCGGTCACCCGCTGACCCGACGGGTCGCGGCCGGTGTAGTCGTAAACCTCAGGCACTTCGTGCGCCCATCGTCATCCCGCTCGCCACCCCGGTGGTGAGCCTCTTCAGCTCCTGCTCGTCGTGGCAGCGTTCCTTCGCCATCTCCATGGAAATCCTTCCGAGGGCAACCAGGTGCGCGAGCGCGGAATCCATGGTCTGCATTCCGTACCGGCCACCCGCCTGCATCGCCCCGTAGATCTGGTGGACCTTCGCCTCGCGGATCATGTTCCTCACGGCCGACGTCGCAACGAGGACCTCGGCCGCGACCGCGCGGCTCCTGCCATCGGCGGTCTGGAGCAGCTGCTGCGTCACGACGCCCTGAAGCGTGGTGCTCAGCTGGGCCCGGACCTGCTGCTGTTGATGCGGTGGGAACGCATCGATCATCCGGTCGATCGTCTGTGGCGCGTCCTGCGTGTGCAGGGTGGCGAACACGAGGTGACCGGTTTCCGCCGCGGTGAGGGCGGTCTGGATGGTTTCAAGGTCCCGCATCTCACCGACCAGGATGACGTCGGGGTCCTGCCGAAGAACGTGCTTCAGCGCCTGGGCGAACGAGCGAGTATCGGTGCCGACCTCTCGCTGGTTGACGATGGCTTTCTTGTGCTGGTGGAGGTACTCGATCGGGTCCTCCACCGTCATGATGTGAACCTCGCGTTCGCTGTTCACGATGTCCAACAGGGCCGCAAGCGTCGTCGATTTCCCCGAACCCGTAGGGCCCGTCACGAGAACCATGCCTCGGGGCAACCGGGCAAAGTCACCGACCTGCTTGGGAAGTCCGAGCTCGTCGAGCCTGCGGATGGAAAAGGGGATCAGGCGGAAGGCCGCCCCGATCGCGTCGCGCTGGAAGTACACGTTGACGCGGAACCGGGCCTTCCCGGGGAGGGAGTACGAGAGGTCCAGCTCCAGGTCCTGCTCGAGGCGCTCCCGCTGGGCCTGGGTCAGGATGGCGTAGATCATGCGGCGAAGCTCTTCCGGTTCCTGCACGTCGTAGCCCTCGACCGGTTTGAGGTCGCCGTGAACGCGAATGGTCGGAGCCGCCCCTGCCGTGAGATGAAGGTCGCTCGCCTCCTTCTCCAGGACGTGGGACAGCAACTCCTGTACGGACACCGATGGGGCGGCGCCCTCTCTACTCAGCAAGTCGGCCTTCATCGCGCTCCCTTTCCTCGAGCCAGGAGATCTTCAAAATCCATCGGCATGTCAGGACACCACCCGTAGGACTTCTTCGATCGAAGTGACGCCGTTCTGGACCTTGTGGAGACCGTCATCCCGGAGGGTCACCATGCCGTCGCGCTTGGCGGACCGCCGGATCTCGTCCGAGGACGCACGCTCGACCGTCATGCGTTCGATCTCCTCCGTGACCAGCATGACCTCGTAGAGGCCCAGCCGTCCCCTGAAGCCCGTCTTCGCGCAGGCCGAGCACCCAACGGGCCGGAACAGGGTGTCGATCTGGTCCCACATTTCCTCGGGGAATCCCGCTTGCTCCAGCTCCACCGGGTCCGGTGCGTACGCCTGCCGGCATCGGCTGCATAGCTTTCGGCACAGCCGCTGGGCGACGATGCAGTCAATGGCGCTCGCAACCAGGTAGGACTCCACACCCATCTCGATCAGACGTGGCAGAGACGAAGGAGCGTCGTTCGTGTGGAGAGTGGAGAGGACGAGGTGTCCGGTAAGAGCGGCCTCGATGGCGATGACCGCGGTGTCCCGGTCACGGATCTCACCAACCAGGATGATGTCGGGGTCGGCGCGGAGGATCGACCGCAGAGCCGAAGCGAAGTTGAGGCCGGCCCGAGGGTTGACCTGCATCTGGTTCACGCCGGGGAGGCGGTACTCGACGGGGTCCTCAACCGTAATGATGTTGCGATCGATCTTGTTGAGCTGGTTCAGCGTGGCGTACAGGGTCGTCGACTTCCCCGAACCCGTCGGTCCGGTAACGAGAATCGCTCCATAGGGCTTCGTGTAGGCGTCCTGGTATCGCGTAAACGCGCTCTCTTGAAGCCCCAGCTCGCCCAACTTCAGAAGAACGGAGCTCTTGTCCAGGATCCGAATGACGACCTTCTCGCCGTACACGGTCGGGAGCGTCGCCATCCGGAGGTCGATGCTCTTGCCACCGACCGTGAGTCCGACCCGGCCATCCTGGGGGAGCCGGCGTTCAGCGATGTTGATGTCGGCCATGACCTTCAGACGGCTGATCAGACCGGCCTGAATGTTCTTCGGTGACCTCATGACCTCGTGGAGCACGCCGTCGACGCGGTACCGAATCCTGACCTCGCGATCCGTCGGCTCGATGTGGATGTCGGAGGCTCGGTCGTTGATGGCCTGGCTGATCAGAAGGTTGACCATGCGGACGATGGGGCCTTCCTCGACGGCCGCGCTGGCGAGGTCGGCGTCGAGGTCGTCCTCGACGGCGGACGCCGCTTCGGTGGCAACGTCTTCTACCGACTGCTCCACACGGCCGAACCGCCTGATCGCTGCTTCGATGTCAGCGGCGGTGGCCACCAACGGTTGAACGAGGCGCCCGGTGTTGGCGCGGATGTCGTCGGCGGCGATGACATTCGAGGGATCCGCCATCGCCACGAGCAGCTTTGGACCCTCGAACCCGATGGGAAGCGCGTGATGCCGGCGAGCCATCTGCTCGGGGATGAGCGACGCCGCCGTCGGGTCGATCGGAAATTCGGTCAGGTCGACAAACCGGAACCCGACCTGTTCGGCCAGCGCGGCGAGGAGGTCCGACTCCTTGATCAGTCCGAGATCGGTCAGGATCCGACCGAGCGGCTGATCGGTCATGCTCTGCCGCTGTTCGAGCAGAGCCCGCTCGAGGTCGTCCTCGGTGATGAGCCCCTTGGCCGTGAGGATTTCGCCCAGCCGGCCCGTCGTCCTCCTTGGCTTGGGCCGCCGAGAAGAAGGGGGCGCCGTTTCGGGCCTGGTAGACGTTTCCGTCATGTCAACCCCGTACGTCGGCCGGACACGTCGTTGTGACAGGCGCCCTCCACCGAAAGGCCCTTCCGGAGTCCCCCGTAAAGGCTGACCAGTTGAGTGCTTTGAGTGTCATATGGGTTCTTGGGAGATTTCGGCCCGGAGAACCCGTGTCTTTACCGGCACCCGTCTGGGAGGCGCCTGCGGATCAGCAGTCGGGGGCGGAGCTGACCTTTCGGTTGAAGTCGGTGAGGGAGTCCGTGAAGTAGTGGCGGCCAGTGTCGCAGTCGATCAGCACGTAATAGAGCCAATTTCCCGGAGCCGGAGAGAGAGCCGCAGACAGTGAGGACCTACCTGGGTTTCCAATTGGGGTCGGTGGGAGGCCTTGGTGGAGATAGGTGTTATACGGGCTTTCGATCTCGCGGTCCTTGAGAAGGATCGGGCTGAAGTCCCCGAGCGCGTACTGGATGGTGGCGTCGATCTGGAGCGGCATATCCCTCTCCAGCCGGTTGTAGATCACTCTGGCGATCTTGCGGCGGTCTGGAGCAAACCGCGCCTCCTGCTCGATCAACGAGCCGATGGTGACCACGTCGTATGGCGTTACACCCAGCTGTTCCGCGCGTTCCCACGGGAGCCCGGCGGCCGCTTCCCGGAACGAAGCGAGCAGGCGCTCGATGACAGCCTTCGGCCCGACGTCCTTCACGAAGTCGTAGGTGTTCGGATAGAGGAATCCCTCAACGGTCTTCGTCCCCCTGGGGAGATAGGGCGGCGCTGTGAATTTGCCGCTGGTCGCTAGCTCCAGGAACTTCTTGCGAGATATGTCGAGGTCCCGAGCAGCTCGAACCGCCGTTTGTTCTAGGGTGTAGCCCTCGGGGAATGTCACGGAGATCGACTCGACCTTCGGTCCGTCCTCCAGCCGGTTGAGGACGTCCGATATCGCCATGTTGGTGGTGAGGTTGGTGTACCGACCCGCCTCGAAGTCGCTGCTCACTCCACGGAACCGCAGGAGCAGGCGAAACGCCAACGCTGAACGGATGACTCCCTTCTCCTCGAGGAGCTCGCCAACCTCCGCTCCGGTACTGCCCATGGGAATGGTGACCCTGACGCGCTTCTGTGGGCCAGACGCTCCCGTTGCCCAGGTGTAGTAGCCGAATACCGCCGCTCCCCCACCGCCGAAGAGCAGGATCAAGAAAAGGAGGATTGCCAGCCCGCGTAGGCGTCGTCGCCTTCGAGTACGCAGGGAACGCTGCGGCGCGATGTCCAGCATTGCGTCAGGATATCCAAAGAGCAGTTTCGTCATTGCTGTAGATGGTCGGAGAAATCTTTCCCACCGGTCGGTAACTCGAACATGTGTTCGCGCGAGCTGTTCCGGGTCATTGCCCAGCTTGGCCGAACCGGCGAGCGAGTCGCGTTAGTAGCCGCCGCGCTTTAGGAGCTAATCAGGAAGCGAATATAAGCCGTCTAGGTACGACTGCAGGATGACCACCGCAGCAGCTTGGTCGATGACATCGCGCCGGCGGCGCCGGTCGACACCTGCATCCGAGAGACCGCGTGCGGCTTCGACCGTCGAGAGCCGCTCGTCGTGAAGAACGACGCTCGTGCCGAGGAAGCCACGAAGCGCTTCAGCAAATCGCTCTGCATGCTCCGCAGCTTCACCGGACTCGCCGGAGAGGGAAAGCGGGTGCCCGACGACGATCTGCGAGACCCCATGCTCCTTGACAAGCGCGGCGATGGCCTTCACGTCTTCCGGCGCGCCGGTCCTGATCGTCCCGAGCGCCACGGCCATGCGCCGGCCGGGGTCTGAGATCGCTACACCAATACGTGACTGGCCGAGATCGAGGCCAAGCACGGGACCCTTCGGTGCTTCCGGCGGACGGTCGTCAGGCACTGTCGAGCAACTGCTGCAAACGAGCGGGGATCGCCGCGAGCGCCTCCTCGAGTCGGTCGGTCCTCCCACCTCCGCCCATCGCGAGATCCGGCTTCCCGCCGGCGTTTCCTCCAACCGCCTTCGCCGCCGGCTCCAACAGGGTTCCGGCCGTCAGTCCTCTCGCCAGCAACTCCTGCGTGAGCGCCGCGACGAGCAGCGCCCGTCCTGATCCTGAACCAGCGAGAACCACCGCGGCGGGCTCCTGCACCAGGCGGCTCCTCAGCTTTAAGGCGAGCTCACGGAGCTCCCCCGCCTCGCGACCGTCGAACGATTTCAGGACCAGCTTCACGCCATCGACGTCCCTCGCCGTGCTGAGCAGGCGTTCGACCTCTTCACCCTGTTCGGCTTTGCGGATCTTCCCCAGCTCGCTTTCCAGCTGCTTGATCCGCGCGATCGCCTGCCGGACGCGCTCGGGCGTGGTTTGCAGGTCGCCGCCTCCCACCGCCTCCACCACTTCGTCGAGCAGCCGTCGTTCCACATTGATCTGCTTCAGCGCGTCGGGACCCACCAGCGCTTCGACCCTTCGAAACCCGGACCCGATGCTGCCCTCCGACACCAACCGCATCAGCGCGACCTCGCCGGTGTGGTGCACGTGGGTGCCTCCGCAGAGCTCGACCGAGTAGTCCCCCACTTCGACCACGCGAACGAGCTCGCCGTACTTTTCGCCGAACAACGCGATCGCGCCCTGGCTCCTCGCGAAGTCGAACGTGGTCTCGTACGCCCGCACCGCGTCGTCTTCGGCGAA
>DATABA010000048.1:0-8962 GCA_036259835.1 Actinomycetota bacterium | reverse complement strand
CCCTCGGCGGACTTGGCAGGCCCCTCCGGGGCCGACTTCGTTCTACCTCGGCCCGCTGGCTTGGCGGCGCCTTTCGCAGCCGGCTTGGCGGATTCTCTCTTCGCCCGCGGCGCCTTCTTCCCATCCTCCTCGGCGGGCGGTGGAGACTCGGCCGCCGCGGCAGGCTCTGCGTCCGCGCTCACTTCCGCGCCCTCGACTACCTCGGGCTGAGCCACGGGAGCTGCAATCGGCTCGTCCATCTCCCGGACGTCGGTGATGAGTGCACCGGTGGACGCCGCGCCGGTTCCGGTGGCCGGAAGACCGGCCAGAGCTCGTGCCCTCGCGAGCTCGGTGGGCCTTTCCTCCGCCGGGATCTCATCGCCGTGATAGACCCAGACCTTCACGCCGATCACGCCAAACGTGGTCTTGGCTTCAGCCGTTCCGTAGTCGATCTTGGCCCGCAGCGTGTGGAGCGGAACTCGTCCCTCGCGATACCACTCGCGCCGCGACATCTCTGCGCCGCCCAGACGCCCGCCACACTGCACGCGAACGCCGAGCGCGCCGGCCTTCATGGCGGTTTGGACCGCCCGGCGCATGGCGCGGCGGAACGAAACCCTGCCCACGAGTTGCTCGGCCGTGCTTTGCGCGAGCAGCGCGGCGTCGGTCTCCGGCCGGAGCTCGCTGGCCGACTGGTTCATGTCCTCGACCTTCACGTCGACCCGCTTGCCGGTCATCTTCTCGATGTCCTTACGTATCCGGTCGACCTCGGCGCCCTTTCGCCCGATCACGATCCCGGGGCGGGCGGTCCGGATGAACACCTGCACCTGGTCGCCCTTTCGCTCGATGTCCACGCTCGAGATGCCGGCTCTCGTCAGCTTGCTGGTGATGTACTTGCGAATCTTCACGTCCTCGTGGAGCGCCTGCGCGTAGTCCTTGCGCGCGTACCACTTCGACTTCCACGGATAGATGACGCCGAGCCGAAGCCCGTACGGATTAACCTTGTGGCCCACCGCTCACCTCTGTCTCTCCTCTGGTCTCGACCACCACGGTGACGTGGCTGGTCCTCCTTCTGATTCCGGTGGCGCGGCCGAATGCTCGGGGCCGATACCGCCGCAGCGTCGGCCCCTCGTCCACCCATGCCCTGGCCACCACGAGGTTCTCCGGGATGGCCTGCTTCTGTTCGGCGTTGGACACCGCGGATTCGAGGACCTTGCTTAGCGTCCGGTTCGGTCCGAGAGGCGAAAGCCGAAGGATCCTGCGGGCGTCGTCGACGTGGCGGCCCCGGATGAGGTCGACCGACCGCCGCATCTTTCGCGGCGCCACTCGGAGGTATTTGGCGGTTGCCTTCGCTTCCATTCGTGTCCTTCTTCCTGCCCGTCCTACTTGAGCGACGTGCTTCGTTCAGTGTGGTGCCCGTGTACGCGGAAGGTTCGAGTCGCCGCGAATTCGCCGAGCTTGTGTCCCACCATCGACTCGGTGATGAACACCGGGACGTGCTTCCTCCCGTCGTGAACGGCGATGGTGTGGCCGACCATCTCCGGAACGACCGTGGACCGGCGCGACCAGGTCTTGATCACGCGCTTGTCCCCCCTGCGGTTCATCTCGACCACCCTGGTCATCAGGTGGTCATCGACGAAGGGTCCTTTTTTGATCGAACGAGGCATAGTTACTTGCTCCTTCTCTTTCCGCGACGCCGAACGATCAGCTTGTCGGATGGCTTCGGCTTGCGGGTGCGGCCTTCCTTCTTTCCCCACGGGCTGGTTGGGTGACGGCCACCGCTGGCCTTACCCTCACCGCCACCGAGGGGGTGATCGACCGGGTTCATCGCCACTCCGCGAACCGACGGGCGTTTGTTCAGCCACCGGCTGCGTCCGGCCTTGCCCAAGGATACAAGCTCGTGTTCGGGGTTCCCGACCTCCCCGACGGTGGCGCGGCACTGGGCCTTCACCAATCGGATCTCACCGGATGGCATCCGAAGCGTGGCGAACCCACCTTCTTTGGCCAGGAGTTGGATCCCGGTGCCTGCGGACCTCGCCAGCTTGGCGCCGGCTCCCGGCTTGAGCTCGACGGCGTGGACGATCGTTCCGACGGGCACGCTGGCCAGCGGCAACGCGTTTCCCGGACGAATGTCGGCGCCGGTCCCGGACGTAATGGTTTGACCGACCTCGATCCCCTGCGGGGCCAGGATGTAGCGCTTTTCGCCGTCGGCGTAATGGAGAAGCGCGATCCGCGCGCTCCGATTCGGGTCGTACTCGATGTGCGCGACTTTCGCCGGCACACCGTCCTTGTTCCGCCGAAAGTCGATCACGCGGTATTGGCGCTTGTTCCCTCCGCCCTGGTGGCGGGCCGTGATCCGGCCGTACGCGTTCCGGCCGGCGCGCTTCTTGACCGGCTTGGTCAGCCGCTTTTCCGGGTCGGCGCGTGTGATTTCCTTGAAGTCCGAGACGCTCGACCCGCGTTGGCCCGGCGTGGTTGGTTTGATCTTGCGCGGCATCGCCTACGGTCCCCTCGTCTCGAAGATCTCGATGGTGTCGCCGGCAGCGAGTCTGACCACGGCGCGCTTCTGGTCCGGCCGCCTGCCGGTGCCAAGTCGGGTTCGCTTCACCTTCCCCTTGCGGTTCATGGTGCGAACGTCCTCGACGCGCACGTTCCAGATCTGCTGGATGGCTTCCTTGATCTCGGTCTTGTTAGCCGTCGGCGCGACCAGGAAGGTGTAGGTCTGGCCCTCCAGCCCCGCGTACGACTTCTCGGAGACGATCGGACGAACGATGATGTCGCGCGGGCTCTTCATACCCCTGCCTCCTCGGGCATCTCCGGGTTGTCGTCGCCTTGCGGCGGCTCATCCCCGTCGGACTCGTCCTCGCCCTTCTGTGTTCGCCCCGCCCCGCCGGCGAGCGCGTCCAGCGCTTCGGTGGTGAACACCACGCGGTCCGCGTAGAGGACGTCGTATGTGGAGAGGTTGCCTGGGTATTCGACCTTCACCTGCGGAAGATTGCGGAACGATTTCTCTACCGCCTCATCGGGGGCGGGAATCACCAGGAGCACGGCGCCCTCCAGATCCAGGGTTTCGAGCAAGCCGACCGCATCCTTGGTCCTCGGACCGTCAAACGTCAGTCCGCTGATCACCGCCAACTTTCCGCTTTGAGCGGCGTCGGTGAGCGCCGACCGCAGGGCCGCCCGCTTCATCTTCTTGTTGACCTTGACGGAGTGGTCTCGTGGCTGAGGACCATGAACGATCCCGCCGCCGGTCCAGTGCGGCGCGCGAATCGAGCCCTGCCGCGCCCTCCCGGTTCCCTTTTGCCGCCATGGCTTGGTGCCGCCGCCACGGACGTCCCCGCGGGTCTTGGTTGCGTGGGTTCCGGCTCGCTGCGCGGCGAGACCTGCCAGGACCACCTGATGCATGAGGGCGGTGTTGACGGGGGCCTCGAAGAGCGGAGCCGGAAGCTCGCGCTTCTTCTCGACCACCTTGCCTGCGGCGGTTCGGACTTCCACGGTCGCCATCAGTGCCGCCTCCCCGTTTCGCCGGTCTTCACGCTCGAGCGGATCATGACCAGGCCGCCGGTCGGCCCGGGCACCGCACCTTTGAGCAAGAGCAGGTTTCGCTCAGGGTCCGCCTCCACCACCTGGAGGTTGAGCACCGTGACCCGCTCGTTCCCCATCTGGCCCGCCATGCGTGTTCCCTTGAAAACCCTGGACGGCGTGGCGGCAGCGCCAACGGATCCCGGAGACCGATGCTTTCGCTCAGTTCCATGTGATCCACCCAGTCCTGCGAAGCCGTGGCGCTTCATGGTTCCGGCGAACCCCTTCCCCTTGGAGACACCGACCACATCGGCTCGATCCCCGGGCTGGAAAATGTCGGCCTTGATCTCCTGGCCCGGCCGGAACTCGGACTCCCCGTCGGTTCGAAGCTCGACCAGATAGCGGGCCGGCTTCGCCCCGGCGGCGCGGAAGTGGCCGCTCACCGGCTTGTTGACCTTCCCACGTCCGGCTTCGGCATACGCCAGCTGAACGGCCTCGTAGCCGTCCTTCTCCTTGGTCTTCACCTGCGTGACGGTGCAGGGGCCGGCCTGGATGACCGTGACGGGCACGGCTCGAGAGTCCTCGGTAAAGATCTGGGTCATCCCGAGCTTGGTCCCCAAGATCCCCTTCGCCGCAGCCACGTCGACCCCTTCAGAGCTTGATCTCGATGTCGACGCCGGCGGAGAGGTTGAGGCGCTGGAGCTCCTGAACCGTCTTTGACGTCGCATCCATGATGTCGATGAGCCGCTTGTGCGTGAGCATCTGGAAGTGCTCCCGGCTGTCCTTGTCCTTGTGCGGGGAGCGAATGACCGTGTAGATGTGCCGCTCGGTCGGCAGCGGAACCGGACCGACCACCTTTGCGCCGGTGCGGGTCACGTGGTCGGCGATGTCCTTGGCCGCGGCGTCCAGGATCTCGTGGTCATACGCCCGCAACTTGATCCGAATGCGCGGCCGCGTGGCCATCACGCCACGGTCCTGGGAGTAGACGTGGCCCGAAGGGAGCCGCCCAGGGGGTGAACCCAAGGCGGCGGCAACGAGCGGAGGGGAAGATCTGGACTGAGCGCACGTCGGCGATGGCGTGCGGATAGACCGGCCCTCGGCATGTGCGAGGGAAGCGTTCCCCGAAGCTCGTTGCCCTCGCTACTCACTTCAGTACTTTGGTGACCCTTCCGGCGCCGACCGTGCGGCCACCCTCGCGGATGGCGAACCGGAGCCCCTCTTCCATGGCGATCGGGCTGATCAGCTCGACCTTCATGGTGGTGTTGTCGCCCGGCATCACCATCTCGGTCCCCTCGGGGAGATTGATGGTCCCCGTGACGTCCGTCGTCCGGAAGTAGAACTGCGGACGGTAGTTCCCGAAGAACGGGGTGTGCCGCCCACCTTCGTCCTTGGACAGGACGTACACCTGGGATTCGAACTCGGTATGCGGCGTGATCGTGCCCGGCTTGGCCAGGACCTGGCCGCGCTCAACCTCGTCCTTGTCGACTCCACGAAGCAAGATGCCGACGTTGTCACCAGCCTGTACCTCGTCGAGGAGCTTCCGGAACATCTCGAGGTCGGTCGCCACCGTCTTCCTGGTGTTCTTGATGCCGACGATCTCGATTTCCTCCATTTTCTTGAGCTGCCCTCGTTCCACCCGGCCGGTCACCACGGTGCCGCGGCCGGTGATCGAGAACACGTCCTCGATCGGCATCAGGAACGGCTTGTCGACGTCGCGGGTTGGCTCCGGGATGGAGTTGTCGACGGCAGCCATGAGCTCCATGACCTGGTTCTTGGCCTCCTCGTCGCCCTCGAGCGCCTTGAGCGCGGAGACGCGGACGACCGGGACGTCCTCGCCGGGGAACTCATACGACGACAGGAGCTCACGAACCTCCAGCTCGACCAGGTCCAGAAGTTCGGGGTCATCCACCATGTCGACCTTGTTCAGGGCGACCACGATGTAGGGCACGTTCACCTGGCGAGCCAGCAGCACGTGCTCGCGGGTCTGCGGCATCGGGCCGTCCGCCGCGGACACGACCAGGATCGCCCCGTCCATCTGCGCCGCGCCGGTGATCATGTTCTTGATGTAGTCGGCGTGTCCGGGGCAGTCGACGTGGGCGTAATGCCGCTGCTCCGTCTCGTACTCCACGTGCGCGATGGCGATGGTGATGCCGCGCTCCTTCTCCTCGGGCGCCTTGTCGATCTGATCGAACGGCGTGAAGTCGGCCAGACCCTTCTCCGCAAGCACCTTGGTGATGGCAGCGGTGAGCGTGGTCTTGCCGTGGTCGATGTGACCGATCGTCCCGATGTTCACGTGCGGCTTGTTTCTTTCGAACTTCTTCTTGGCCATGTGCCTTCTCCTTCCGGGAGTTCCTCCGACCCTCTGTCTTACTCTCCTCGCACTCTTGCGACGATCTCCTTGCTGATTTGCGCTGGAACTTCCTGATATGCGTGCAACTGCATGGGTGTATGGGATGCGCGGCCCTGCGTCCGTGACCGAAGGTCCGTCGCGTAACCAAACAGCTCCGCCAGCGGAACCAGCACTCGGATTGCCCGCATTCCGGTTCGCTCCTCGATGTGCTCGATCCGGCCGCGCCGCGAGGTGATGTCGCCCATGACCTCTCCCATGAACTCCTCCGGGGTGAGGACCTCGAAGGACATGACCGGTTCGAGCAGTACCGCGTCGGCCTTGCGTGACGCGTCGCGGAACGCGATCTGCCCCGCGATCTTGAAGGCGATCTCCGAGGAGTCCACCTCGTGGTACGACCCGTCGATCAGCGTGGCCCGAATGTCCACCATCGGATAGCCGGCCAGCACGCCGGACTCCATGGCCTCCTGGATCCCGTGGTCCACGGACGGGATGTACTCGCGCGGGATCGTTCCGCCGACGATCTTGTTGACGAACTCGTAGCCACCGCCCGGACCGGTCGGCTCGAGGTCGATGACGACGTGCCCGTACTGACCTCGTCCTCCGGTCTGCCGAACGTACCGACCCTCGACCTTGTGCACCGCCTTTCGGATGGTCTCCCTGTAGGCGACCTGCGGCTTGCCGACGTTCGCGCCGACCTTGAACTCTCGGGTCAGCCGGTCCACCAGCACGTCCAGGTGGAGCTCGCCCATCCCGGAAATCAGCGTCTGCGCCGTCTCGTCGTTGAACTTCACGACGAATGTGGGGTCCTCGTCGGACAACTTCGTGAGGGCAACGGACAGTTTGTCCTGATCCGCCTTGGTCTTCGGTTCAATGGCTACCGACACGACCGGCGTGGGGAACTGCATCGATTCCAGGACGATGGGGTTGGCCGGATCGGACAGCGTGTCGCCTGTACTGGTGTGCTTCAGCCCGACCACCGCGACGATGTCGCCGGTGAAGGCAGCATCCTTGTCCTCCCGGTGGTTGGCGTGCATCTGGAGGATCCGGCCGATGCGCTCCTTCCGGCGCTTCGTCGAGTTCTCCACATGGGCGCCGCTCTGGAGCGTCCCCGAGTAAACCCTGAGGTACGTGAGCCGCCCCACATACGGGTCGGACATGATCTTGAACGCCAGCGCGCAGAACGGCTCTTCGTCGCTCGGAGCCCGCGCCGCCTCTTCGCCGGTCGCCGAGACGGTCCCGACCACGGGTGGGACGTCGAGCGGCGATGGCAGGTAGGCGACGATCGCGTCGAGAAGCGGCTGGATGGCCTTGTTCTTGAACGCCGAACCGCACAGGACCGGAGTTCCGGTTGATTCGAGCGTGGCCTTTCGAAGCGTGCGCTTGAGCTCATCACGGGTTGGCTCCTCGCCGTGGACGTACTTCTCGAAGAGGGATTCGTCGTGGTCCGCGAGCTGCTCGTACAGGCGGTGGCGCCACTCCTCAGCCCGCGACTTGAGCTCTTCTGGGATCTCGCACGTCTCCCACTCCTCGCCCATGGTCTCGGTCCACCGGAGCCCCTTCATCTCGATGAGGTCGATCACCCCGACGAACGAGGCCTCGGAGCCCCACGGGATCTGGGTGACGAGTGGAATGGCGTGGAGCCGCTCTTCGATCATCTTCACGGTGCGCTCGAAGTCGGCGCCCACGCGGTCCATCTTGTTCACGAAGCACATTCGCGGGACCTGGTAGCGGTCGGCCTGCCGCCAGACCGTCTCCGTCTGAGGCTCCACCCCGGCGACCGCATCGAAGATGGCGACCGCGCCGTCCAGCACACGGAGCGACCGCTCGACCTCAACGGTGAAGTCGACGTGGCCGGGCGTGTCGATGATGTTGATCCAGTGGTCCTTCCAGTATGTCGTCGTGGCGGCCGACGTGATGGTGATGCCACGCTCCTTCTCCTGGACCATCCAGTCCATCTGCGCGGTGCCTTCGTGGACTTCGCCGACCTTGTATGACTTGCCGGTGTAGTAGAGGATCCGCTCGGTCGTCGTGGTCTTGCCGGCGTCGATGTGGGCCATGATCCCGATGTTCCGCGTCCGGATCAGCGGGTATTCCCGAATGACCAGGGGGCTTCGGGAGGGCCGCTCGGTCAGCTCCGACCGCGCCGAACCAACACCTGCTTTCTGTTCGGTCTCTGTCGCCGTTTTCACCGCTACCACCTGTAATGGGCGAACGCCTTGTTGGCCTCCGCCATCTTGTGCATGTCCTCACGCCGCTTGACCGAGGATCCCTGTCCGTTCGCGGCGTCCATGATTTCGCCGACCAGACGCTCGGCCATGGTGTGCTCCCGGCGCTGCCGCGAATAGTTCACCAACCACCGCAGCGCGAGGGTCGTTCCCCTGTGCGCCTTGACCTCGACCGGAACCTGGTATGTCGCGCCTCCCACCCGACGGGACCTGGTTTCCAGAAGCGGCCGGGCATTCTCCACCGCCTTCTTCAGCGTGATCACGGGGTCGCCCGTGGTTCTCTCACTGATCTGCTCCAGCGCCTTGTAGACGATCTGCTCGGCGAGGGTCTTCTTGCCGTTCAGGAGGATCTTGTTGATCAGCTGCGTCACCAGAGGGTTCTGGTAGATCGGGTCTGGTTCGATCTCGCGCTTGTTCGCCGGTCCCTTCCGAGGCATGGCTTCGGCCCCCTACTCTCCGGCCTTGGCGCCGTACTTGGAGCGGGCCTTCTTCCGGCCCTTCACCCCGGCGGCGTCAAGCGCGGCGCGGACGACCTTGTACCGGACGCCCGGGAGGTCCTTCACCCGGCCGCCTCGAACGAGCACGATGGAGTGCTCCTGGAGGTTGTGGCCGATTCCGGGGATGTAGGCGGTGACCTCGACGCCCGTCGTCAGACGGACCCTGGCTACCTTGCGAAGAGCGGAGTTTGGCTTCTTCGGGGTGATGGTCCAGACGCGCGTGCAGACGCCACGGCGCTGCGGAGACCCCTTGAGCGCTGGGCTCTTGGTCTTGCTCCGCAGGCGCTCCCGCCCGTTTCTGACAAGCTGATGTACGGTTGGCATGGCCTCGTCTGCACTCTCACTCTCGCTTGAACCGCCCCATTTCTCCTCGAAAAAGCCGGATTTGTCCG
>DATABA010000047.1:0-3049 GCA_036259835.1 Actinomycetota bacterium | reverse complement strand
CGTTGCCCGCGGTGAGGCTTTCGTCGATCACTCTTCGGACCAGGGCGCTGCCCACACCGCGACGTCGAAATTCCGGCATGGTCACCACTGAGCTGATGTAGCCGACACTCATCAGTGATTGCAGCGCGGCCAGTCCCGCTCTCGCTCCTTCAATGGATGCGACGAAGAAGCGCATCCCTCGCGGGACGAATGCTTCGAGATCGCGGCGGAACAGTTGGTCGACGACAGCGGGTGTGTACTCGGGTGTCTCGCCGAAGTCGTCTCGGCTGGCTCGATACCACTGAAGGAAGTCCTCATCGAGGTGGACGATCTCGTGGACCTCGACCTCGTCCGTTTCGGGTCGAGAGACGTCGCCTTCGAAGACCATCACGACGTCGTGGTTCTCCTCGGCTCCTTCCGCTCGGATCTGTTCCAGGGCAGGCGCGTTCTGGGCCGCCCAGAACTCGATGTGCTCGTGTGGACTCCTGGCCCACTCGAGGGCGGGGAGCAGCTCTTTCCGCACTTCCTCCAACGTGAGATCGGACACCTCCTCGAGAACCCCGGCCCGGTTGGCGTCGTAAATGAGCGGGAAACGAGGATCGGCGAAGACCACGCCCCACGGCGTCCGGCGTGCGTCATCCGTGGCGTCGCGCTCATACCAGAACCGAAGCAAGGGGGCGGGGAGGGGCACCGGGCGAGCTTAGCGACGGGAACGGCGCGGTACGCTCGCGAGCCGAAACGCGATGTGCCGAGCCCTCAAGATCCTTTGCGCAGCTTCGACGCCGGACCGGTTGGCGGAGCTCAAACGCGCGACGGTCACCGTCCACTGGGAGCTGGTCGGCGGCGCCACCTCGGTTGATGAGCTTGCCGCGCAGATCGAAGAGTGGAACCCGGACGTGGTCGTTCTGGATAAAGGCTTCGATTCGGGTGGGGAAGCGCGGGCGCGGACGGTTAAAGACACGCTTCGAATCGTGATGGTCGAGGCGCTCGACGCAGAGTCGATACGCCAGGCGGTCCTCGGCCTGCCTCAACCCGGCGGCCCAGTCCGGTCCTGATTCCCGCCCCGAGTACCATGGAAGTGTGCCAAAACGAGTCTTGCTGGCGTCGCCTCGCGGCTACTGCGCTGGAGTCGAACGCGCGGTTGACACCGTAGATCGCGCCCTTCGGATCTACGGCCGGCCCGTCTACGTCCGCAAGCAGATCGTCCACAACAGCCACGTCGTTCACGACCTGGAGCAGAAGGGCGCGATCTTCGTCGAGGACGAAAGCGAAGTCCCGGCCGGTTCGGTCGTGATCCTGTCCGCCCACGGCGTCGCGCCGGAGGTCTACGCCAACGCCAGGCGCCGGCGGCTTTCGGTGATCGACGCAACATGCCCACTGGTGACGAAAGTGCATCTGGAGGCCAGACGGTTCGCGCGAGAGGGATACACCATCCTTCTCATCGGGCACGAAGGGCACGAAGAGGTCATCGGGACCAGCGGTGAAGCTCCGGCCAACACGATCCTGGTGGGGTCGCCGGAGGAAGCAAGGACCGTCGAGGTTCCGGATCCGACGAGAGTGGCGTACCTCTCCCAGACGACGCTCTCGGTGGACGAAACGAACGAAGTCATCGACGTCCTTCGCGAGCGCTTCCCGGCAGTGGAAGGCCCCCCGCGCGACGACATCTGCTACGCCACCCAGAACCGTCAGGAGGCCGTCAAGGACCTGGCCAACCGCTCCGACGTGATTCTCGTGATCGGATCCGACAACTCATCCAACTCGAAGCGGCTGGTCGAGGTGGCCCAATCGCTCGGAACGCCGGCCCATCTCATCGACGACGAAACCCAGATCGATCCGGCCTGGCTGGCTGAGGCGGAGACCATCGGCGTGACGTCCGGCGCGTCGGCGCCCGAATGGCTGGTCAAACGAGTTCTCGAGTACCTCCAACGGCTTGGAGCGACAGAGGTGGAGGAGATTCACACCCTCGAGGAGCACATGCAGTTCTCGCTCCCCGCTCCTGTTCGTGAGCTTCAGGTCGTCGCTCCGGCCTGACGGCCGCCGCCCCTACGCCTCTTCGGCCACGGCGACCGGCGCGCGCGTCAGCGACTCCAGCGCGGCGATTCCCTCTTCCGGTCCAATCGAGATGAGCCGGTCGCCGGCACGCAGCTCAAGACTCGGGCGGGGCTGGTAGATCCATCGCCTCCCGCGCTGCAGCGCGAGGACGAACATCCCCGTCTCGGTCTCCAACGAAAGCTGACCGAGTGGACGTCCTTCCGCCCGCGATCCTTCCTCCACCACCGTCTGAGTGGCCACCTCCTCGGTCTCCTCGAGTGCCATTCGGATCACGGGGTGAAGCTCCTCGCCCTGCTCCACCAGCCAGGTCATGTCCCGTGTGGCATCGAAGATTCGCTCGGTGGCGTCCCCGAGTCGTAAGAGTCCCCGAAGCTCATCCGTGTTTCGCGCTTCGGGTGCCGCCTTGAGAACCCAGGACTCGAGCTCGTCATGGAGGATGTCCGAACGCGTCTCGAGCGTGGCCACCTCGGCGGCCAGGGCGGGATCGTTGAAGATCACCGACGAGTAGGCCAGCCCCACCGCCACCTCGGCGGCGTTCTTCATCTCGACCAGAATGTCCACCGCGCGGTCGAGCTCCGTCAGGGGCGGCATCTCGGTGGCCGGAGGCTCGGGGAGCGCCGGTGCCCCCGCCAGCTCGCGAATGAGCGCCACTCCCTCTTCGGGACCCTGGTACAGCAGGACGTCGCCCTCCGAGATCACGCTGTCCGCCTGCGGATCAAACTCCCACTCCGTGCCCCGTCTGATCGCCAGCAGCCACATCCCCGTCTCCATGGGCAGCATCAGATCCTTCAGGGACTGGCCCACACATGGAGCACTCTCTCTGGCCCGAACCCGCCCCACGATCTCGTCGGCGTGCCGAAGGTCCGGCCGAAGGACATCGGGGATGCCCAGCTTCGCCTGCACCACGCGTGCGATGTCCGACGCGGCCTCTCCCATCTTCTCGATGGCGACGCCGATCTGGAGCACGCCGCCCAGCGCCTCGGCGTCCTCGGGTGACCGAGCTGCCAGCATCGCGATC
>DATABA010000046.1:0-57773 GCA_036259835.1 Actinomycetota bacterium | reverse complement strand
CAGCCGGTCGTGGACCGCCCCGAAGCCCGTGTCCTGGACGCGCCGCTCTGCTACTCCTGCGGGGCCAGGATGCAGCCAGCGGGGTCGTGCTACGTGTGCACGGGGTGCGGCTCGACCAGCGGCTGCTCATAACGGAGGCTTCCTGAGCGGCCGAGGGCGGTCGCACGTGGAGCTGCTGTTCCAGCGACTGGACGATGACGCTGTCCTCCCCGCCTACGCCCGGTCTGGCGACGCAGCGTTGGACCTCGCCGCAGCCGCGTCCGTCCTCGTGCCGCCAGGCGCGCGAGCGCTCGTTCCGACCGGACTGGCCGTTGCCATACCGGATGGATACGCGGGACTGGTGCTTCCCAGGTCGGGGTTGGCGTCCCGGCGAGGACTGACCTTGGCCAACTCGCCGGGCCTGATCGACTCCGGCTACCGCGGCGAACTCACATGTGCCGTCGTGAATCTCGATCGTCGGGATACCGTGACGATCACCAGGGGAGATCGAATCGCCCAGCTGTTGGTTGTACCGATTGCCGTTGTGGAGCCGGCGTGGGCGCACGAACTACCAGCCTCCGAGCGGGGGACCGGCGGCTTCGGCTCCACCGGCACGTAGGCGGTCCGTTGGTAGAATTGGTCCTCACGCGGACGTGGCTCAGTTGGTAGAGCACCACCTTGCCAAGGTGGGGGTCGCGGGTTCGAATCCCGTCGTCCGCTCCAAGGGAAACACTCTGCGCGTTGGGCCCCAAGAGGGGCCTCTATCCATCTCAGGACCGCTCCACGAGGATCGCTTCAAGGACCGGGTCCCGCCTGGAGAAGAAATCATCGGACCGGGTGATACCGCGAATCGCGGGACGGACCGCCAGCCTGCGATCGCCGGCACGGCTCTTCTCCCAGTAGACCGCCCCCACGTTGACGATGATTCCCGATGCCATGAGGACGGCGTAATTCGGGTCGCCGAATCCATTCGGGCTGTAGCCGCCTAACTCACCCGCGAACGTGACGTGGGTCTCGCGCTCGAGTTCGGTCGCGAAGTGCCCGGCCGCCGAAAACGTCGATCGGCCAATGATGGCGAAGAGGCGCCCGGGGCGGTTCAGAGCCGATCGTTTGATCGCACCGAGAAGTGAGCGGTACGTCGTGTTGTCGCCGCCGGGATTGTGCCGGAGATCGATCACGAGCTTCGCAGGCTCCCGGTGGCGAATCAGCCGCGTGAGCCGCCGAGAGAGGTCCGAGGTGTCGAATGTTGCCTGGTTGTACTGGAGGTAGAGCGTGTCCTGCCTCTCGAGGTAGGTGAGCACGAACTCTTTCGAGACGTTCCTGAGGTAGAGGGGTTCGTCACGCTCAGGGAGCGATGGCGGGATCATTTCGTGCCAGATGGCAAACCGATCCGCGAACTGTTCGGCAGAGATGGGGTGCACGGTATCCCGAAACCGCGTCCGGTCCCTTCGAAACTCGAGCGTCGTTGCTCCGGCTGGAGCGATACGGAGCCCTTCGAGAATCTCTGTGACCACGAGGTACTGAGGGAGCCGCGCCTTCATCGTCATCACGTTGTCCCGCGGCACGAGCGGTTCGACGGCATCGATCGCTTGCTGGATCCTTTGTGTACCAATGGCGACGATCTCGCTGCCCACGAGATGGCGGTAGGGAGCCGTGGCGTCGACCACCATCATCCCGTCCGGGAACCAGTACAGACGAAGAGGGAGCAGGTGGAGCTCGGTTTGGTGATCGTCGAGCGGAAAGACGCCGGTGTGTCCGTCCCGGCCTCCAACCCTCCCCGGGAGGGCCAGCAAACGCATCAGCTCGACAAGAAAGGCACTGGCAGGCAGATCGTCGGCACGCACCTTCAGCTCGTTGGCCTCGTCCAATAGCCGCGATCTGCGTACCGCGAAATCCGGATCAGGATGCGACTGAAGGTATTCGTCGATGGCGGTCGCAACGTCCTGGGCTCGTGTGGCGGCAGGCGGGATCGTCAGATCGCTGGCCGGGAGCGTCTGTCGACGCCCACCCGACGTGCAGGACGCAAGCAGGAGAACCGCGATGGCCAACCTCATCCACGCCCGCAACAGTTAACCTCCTGCCTGCCCTACTACGACTTCGTAGCATATACTACGAGGTCGTAGTATTGCCCGGTGAGCTGAGGGTCCCCACGTGACGAACGAGGATTCGGTTGTGAAGCGCGACGACGCTGCGCAACAGCGCGTGGGGGTGTTTTTCGAGCTCTTCGTGGCCAACCGAATGGTGGGCCAAGTCATCGAGCGAGCGCTTGCAGGCACGGGGCTGGCTCCGAGCGACTACGCCTTCTACAGCGCGTTGCGCGACGTCGGTCCGCTGACCCCCAGCGAGCTCAGCTCGGTTCTCGGCGCACCGCTCACGACCATTTCCGAATGGGTCCGGCGCTATGAGGCTCGAGGGCACCTCGTGCGGCTCAGCAACCCCGCGGACGGGCGGTCCTACCTGGTCGCCTTGAGCCGTTCTGGGCTGACCGCGTGGCGGGCGGCAAGCCGGGCCGTCTCGCCCGTGTTCGACGACGTCCGCGCTCGGTTCGCCATGCCGGAAGACCAGATACGCGCCGCTCTTGCGGCGGTCGACGCGGCTCTCCGCGAAGAAATGGCTTCACCCGGAGTGCCGAGGTCGGATCCAGGACGCAAGCGACCCTCGGTCAAGGGGTGAAGCGACCGGCCGGCGCCCCAGGGGAAGGTCGTCGCCACAGTGTGAAGGCCGATGACCACGTGGAGCGATGAGGAACTGAGCCGAATAGGGGACGCCGAGGAGTTGCAGCTGGCGTCGGCCCGTTCTGTTCGCGTTTGGCTTGAAGACCACACTCGCGCACATCTCCGCTCCGCTCGGAAATCTTCCAGCGCTCGGCCTCTTCGGCGGGATCGCCTTTTATCTGCTGGCCACGTCGCGCTACGTCTGCATCCGGGGCGGTCTGGGCCGCGGGCGACCGATCGCGGCAGCCGTCTCGCTTGGGCTGCTCCCCCCTGACGGGGGAGGTGCCTGGCCTTGCCGCGCTGGGATCGTTGCGGCAGTGTGCGTTTCGCTGATCGCCTATGAGTTCATTCAGCATCGAGAGGAGCGGCCTGGATCCGGAGCCGCCGCGGGGCGTTCACCATGGAAGAGGCGGAGCGCGCCAGAACAAGCGGCCGAAGCCGCCGTCCTCGAGGAAGGAGATGAGTTGGAGATTCAGCCGAAGCAGCCTACGGCGAAGGGGTCCACCGACATGTTCATCGGAGACGTGTGGCTAGACGTCGTTGCCAGAGGAGAAGAGCCATCCCGGATGCGGGTCAGCGTCGTCCGCTTCTCTCCCGGCTCTCGAAACGCCTGGCATGCCCACGCGGTTGGACAGACGTTGCACGTCACCGAGGGGCGGGGGCGGGTCCAAGCCCGTGGCGGTGACATCGTCGAGATCCGGCCGGGCGACACGATCTACACGCCTCCGGGCGAATGGCACTGGCACGGAGCAGCGTCTGACCATTTCATGACCCACATCGCCATGTGGGAAGCGCCCGCCGACGGCCCGGAGTCAGAATGGGGCGCACACGTCACCGACGCCGAATATCTGGGCGGCAACGTGCGTTAGGTAAGCGGAGGCGACAGAGAGAGGAGATCCAAATGCAGGTCAAGGAGCTCGGCCACATCGTCCTGTACGTCCGCGACGTCGAGCGGTCCAGGCAGTTCTACCGAGACGTGCTCGGGTGGAACGAGATCGTCGGAATCCCGGGTCAGATGGCCATGTTTAGTTCAGGCCGGACCCATCACGAGCTGTTGCTGCTCGAGGTCGGCCCCGACGCGCAGCCGATCCCGCAGGGCCGGCGCGTGGGCATGTACCACTTCGGGTTGAAGATCGGGGAGAGCGACGACGACCTTCGCAACGCGCTCCGTGAGTTGGTGGACGCCGGCGCGAACGTGATCGGCACCGCCGACCATCACGTGTCGCACAGCATCTACATCACTGACCCGGACGGGAACGAGATCGAGCTCTATATCGACGTGCAGCCGGAGATCTGGCGCGAGGATCCCCAGGCGGTAATGGCGCCGACTCGGGCGCTCAGGCTGTAACCGGCCCTATCGCGAGTCCGCCTCCAAATCGAGCGAGAACGGCTGCTTGTAGGCGATGTGGCGCCGAATGCGCACCGTTTCTAGTGGTTAGCCCGGTTAGACTTTGTCTTGCTCGACTTGCGGCGGGGTGGCCGAGTGGTTAGGCAGAGGTCTGCAAAACCTCGTACACCGGTTCAATTCCGGTCCCCGCCTCCACTGCTTCAGCACTAACGGACGGCGCTTGACCAGCTGCCGTGGCGCGTACTTCCCCCGCCCACGCCCACTGATCGGGCTGTCACCATCTAGCCGCCGAGTTCGAACTGTTCGTCTGCTAGTGTCGAGCCAAGCCTTTTTGACCGAGAGGATTCGTGCTGACCGCTGATCTTGACTCTGCTCGCACCGGCGAGATAGAACTGTTTATCGTCCCGCCCGCTCGCTAAGGACTAGTCATGACCAAATTTCCGACATTTTCGCCCTTTGGATTGCGCCGGACCAGGAACTCAGCCCACAAAGGAGGGCGACGCGTGGCGACGTGGGTTGCCATGGCTGGAGCAATCGCTTTACTAGGGGGCGTTCTTCAAACGGCGTCCGCGATGTCTCTTGCGCAGGTTCCGTCGTTTCCGGACACGGGAACGACGGTTTCCGCTAACACGAATCCTTCGGTGGTCGGAGAAGAGGTCACCTATACCGCGAAGGTTGAGTCGACGGATTCCGTCCTCGGGACCGTTCCCGTCACAGCGGGAACGGTCGACTTCCAAGAAGGCGGCTCCACGATAAGCGGGTGCGGCGCCAGGGAACTCAATGCGAGTGGAGAGGCCACTTGCCCCGCAGCTCACGGCACCGCGGGAGAGCGCACCATCAAGGCGTTCTACTCGGGGGACGCGACATCCGGCCACCAGCCAAGCGAAAGCGCTTCGCACGTCCAGACGGTTAACAAGGCGGCCACCACCACCACCCTCACGTCCTCAGACGCGGACAACACCACCGTCAGCGGCCAGTCGGTGACATACACGGCCACGGTCGCGGTTGTCCCTCCCGGCGCCGGGACGCCGACCGGAACCGTGAAGTTCAAGAACGATACGACCGACATTTCGAGCTGTACGCTCCAACCTCTTGGCACTCCCACAACGGGGAAAGCGCAGTGCGGCACGAATTTCATGGCCGTCGATAGTCCACATGCGGTCAGTGCCGAATTCTCCGGTGATACCGAGTTCTTGAGCAGCACCACCGAAACCGGCATCACCCAAACGGTGAACAAGGCCAACACTCAGGTCGGCCTCAGTTCCCCGGGCCCCGTCAAGACGGGGCAACAAGTGACGTACACCGCAGCGGTGACTGTGGTAGTTCCAGGGGCCGGAACGCCGACCGGGACCGTCACCTTCAAGGAAGGCAGCACGCAAATCTGTACCCCGGTCTCGCTCTCGTCGTCAGGCACGGCGCAGTGCTCGACGACTTACAACACGGTAGGAAATCGGTCTATCACCGCCGAGTACTCGGGCGACAGCAATTACAATCTCGACACATCAGACGTCTGGACGCAGGTCGTCAACTATGCATACACGCTGACGGCCACGGGCGGCTCCTCGAACGCGACCTTCAGAATTAGCGGGAATCCACGCCTGCCCAACTACAGGCTCTGTGTGAGGTACTTCGGATATCAGGGTGTGGAGGGCGATTGGCCGGCTGCCACGCCGCCTCCAGTTGCGGCGCATTCAGGGATTCACATGTACGGAATCAACTTCGATAACAAATGCAAGAAGATTGCCTGGCCGAGCGGAGCGACCAGCGATACAGACCAGCTGCTGGACAGCCCTCTGGGAGGCGATGACTTCGGTTTTGCAGCCAAGGGGACGTACGAGGTCAGCTGGTACACGTGCGGAAACGGTACGTGCAGCGCCAACGGCGCTCTGATCGGTAAGCAACAGTTCAGCTACAGCAGTTGGTGCCCACCGAACGTGGGGGGTTTCCGCCAAAAAGGCGTATGGAGGACGAGCCGACACAAGGTCATCGACTCCTGCTACGCGGACACGGGGAATCCCAGCGGCCTGGACTCGCACTTCGACAAGGACCGGAGCGTCAACATGAACGGGATGCATAACGAGTTTGTGGCGCGCGATTATCTCGGCAGCTACGGCGCTCCCGCCGAGGCACTCGGCGCCCAGGGCAACGGATACACCAGCAACGTGCGCACATACGTGGGCGTCAAGGTGTGCGACACGTACCACCGTGGAAAGAGGGAACTGCACCCGATGTTCATGGCGCAGGGTACGGGCGGGACCATCTGGCTCGGCGGCGCGCACTACAGCACCAAGACGCCGTCGATCTCAGGGACCTGGAAACGGTACGCCTGCTAGCCAGCGGCCAGGACAAGAGCAAGCAATGAAGGCGGGCGCCTGACGCCCGCCTTCACGCATTTTCGAACCTCTTACGGAATCATCACCTTGGTGAAGTCCGTACCGTTGTAGCGGTCGCCGTCGACGCAACCCGAGATCCCGCTGACCTTCCAACAGTTCGTCCACTGCCAGAAGGTCCAGCTGTTGCCGCCCCAGTTCTCCGCAGGCACGGTGGGCGCTTGGGTCTTCCAGTGGGCGATCCACAGGACCTTGTATCCGGCATCGGCGTACGCCCGGGAATTCCCCATGTACGTCTTCCAGAAGTACGGGCTGGTGTAGATCATCGGCTTCACGCCGTTCAAGCGGTACGTGACCCGCTTTAGCCACCGCCACACCCAGTCTTGGAGCGCCGCCTTTCCCAGCCCGCCCGTGCTCTCCAGGTCGAGGGCGGGAATGAGGTTCCCGCTCGAGAGCTTGGCGACGTCGACCAGGTGGTCGGCCTCGATTCGAGCATCTCCGGTGGACTTGTCGGGCCGGGCGAAGTGATACGCGGTGAACAGGATGCCGTTCGCCATGGCGCGGCTCTTGTTCCTGGCGTATTTCGGGTCGTTGTATGTCTTCCCCTCGGTCGCCTTGGCGATGGCGAAGCGGATCCCCGCTGCTTTGACCTTGCTCCAGGCAATGTCTCCCTGCCAGTGGGAAACGTCGATCCCCGGCAGATAAGAGGCCGCGTGCGCCTGAAAGCCGCCAACTACCGCGGTTGTTGTCAACGACAGCGTCGCGGCAGCGACGATCACGATCCGTCTCAGCATGGGGGCTCCCCCTCGAATGGCGTGTGGGCGTTGGAACTTACATCGGCGCTGGGGGTTCCGCGACTGAATACCTAATTTTGACGCTGAGAAGAGAAGCGATGTCGTCGCTCTCTACGGAGGTGCCTAGAATGTGGGGCGAGCCGGGCGCTTAGCTCAGGGGGAGAGCGCTTCCTTGACGCGGAAGAGGTCAGAGGTTCAAATCCTCTAGCGCCCACAATCGATTGCCCTTTCAAACGCCATGCAGGCGTCTGAAGATCGCTGCGGAAACAAACCAGCACGACCTGAGCGTTGTCTCGATTGCGATGGTGAACGAAGCCCCTCCTCGAGCGGGACGCCGAGAGTGGATCGGCCTCGCTGTCATCGCGCTCCCTTGCTTGCTGTACGCCATGGACCTCACGGTGCTTCACCTGGCGGTTCCCCGCCTGAGTGCCGAACTGAGACCCAGCAGCGCGGAGCTGCTTTGGATCATCGACATCTACGGCTTCCTGGTAGCCGGCTGGCTGATAACGATGGGGACCCTCGGGGACCGGATCGGCCGCCGACGGGTGCTCATGCTGGGAGCAGCCCTGTTCGGGGCGGCCTCCGTGTTCGCGGCCTTCTCGACGAGCCCCGAGATGCTGATAGTGGCCCGGGCCGTGCTCGGGGTGGCGGGTGCAACACTGGCGCCCTCGACCCTCTCCCTGATCTTCAACATGTTCGTGGACCCGAAGCAGAGGAGTTTGGCGATCGGGGTGTGGGCGGCCAGCTTCTCGGCGGGCGCCGCCGTCGGCCCACTCCTGGGCGGCGTTCTCCTGGAGTTCTTCTGGTGGGGGTCCGTGTTCCTCCTGGCCGTCCCGGTGATGGCGCTGCTCTTGGCGCTGGGGCCGTTTCTGCTCCCCGAATACCGCGACCCGGAGGCGGGGCGGCTCGACATCCGGAGCGCCACGATGTCCCTCGCCGCCGTCCTGGCGATCATCTACGGTTTGAAGGCCATCGCGCAGGACGGGGTGAGCTGGCTGCCGGTGGCGGCGATCCTGGGCGGCATCGTCCTCGGCGTCTGGTTCCTTCGGAGGCAGCGGCGTCTCGAAGACCCGTTGATCGACGTCCGACTCTTCAGGGTTCGGGCATTCAGTGCATCGCTGGCCACTTACACGCTGGGCATCCTGGTCGCGTTTGGCACCTTCGTCTTCATCGCCCAGTACCTACAGCTCGTGCTGGAGCTGACTCCCCTGCATGCGGGGCTGTGGACCCTGCCATCCGCCCTGGGCTTCGTCGGCGGGTCGATGCTGGGCCCGATTCTGGCCCGTCGGTTCCTGTCGGCGCATGTGATGGCCTGGGGGATCGGCCTCTCGGCGGTCGGGCTCGGCATGGTGACGCTCATCACCCCAGGCTCCGGGCTCGGGATCATCGTGACGGGCTCATTCGTGATGGACGTCGGCCTCGCGCTGATGATTCCGCTTGCCACCGATCTGATCGTGGGGACCGCGCCTCCCGAACGGGCGGGGGCGGCCTCCGGTATCTCCGAGACGGGCGCCGAGTTCGGGGGCGCGGTCGGCATCGCGATCATGGGGACCATCGGGACCGCGGTCTACCGGAGCGGCCTGTTCGACGTGGTCCCGCCTCAGGTGCCTCCCGCCGCGGTGGAGACGGCTCGGGACACGTTGGCCGAGGCGCTGGTGGTCGCCTCGCGCCTTCCAGAAGGGCCGCGCGAGCTCCTCATCGACGCGGCGCGGGTGGCGTTCACTCAGGGGCTTCGGCTGACCGCGGCGATCGGGGCGGTCCTGTCCCTCGTCCTCGTGGGGTTCGTGCTCGCCACACTGCGCCACGCCAGGCTTGGAGCGCGGGAGCGAGCGACGGACACGGCGGTGGAGCCAGAACCTGTGGTGAGCGGAAGCTGAGGAGACGCTGACGCTAAAAGAAGGCGCCGTTTAGGGCGGATTGCCTAGACGCCGGACTTCGTCTTGCTCAGTCGAGTCACGAGCAGACCTGCGATTACGAGCAGACCGCCCACAATTTCCACGACGCCGAACCGTTCGTCCAGGGCGAGCACCGCTATGAGACCTCCGAGAACCGGCACGAGAAACCCGTACACAACCGTGCGCGGAACCCCCCGATGCTTGATGGCCCAGTTCCATATGGCATAGGCGAGATAAACGGGGCCGACCGTGGCGTACGCCACGATCACCCAGGACTGCAGGCTGACCGAGCCCCAATCCTGCTGGACCATTGAAGGGATGGACACGAGGACCACCAGGACGCCACCAAAAGTCAGGCCATACCCCATGAGTTCGCGCGCGGGATATCGGTTCGACAGCGGCTTGTTGATGACGCCGTAGGCACCGAAGGCGGCAGCGGCGCCCAGCGAGAGAAGGTCGCCAACTCGTGCTGCGGCGAATGCGTCCCAGGCGCGTAGGAACACCGCAACCCCGAGGAACCCGAGCACCACACCGGCCAGCTCCAGCCCTCCAGGCCGATGGCGCCTGCCGAACCACTCGAAGACCACGGCGAAGATCGGATGTGTGGAGATGAGGATCGCGCTGGCCAATGCCGTCGTCCGGTCGAGGCCCAGCGTGAATCCCAGCTGGTACAAGAAGTAGCCCGTCAGGCCAGAAGCCACCAACGCTGGGATGTCGGCACGTCGGGGGCGGACCCGGTTCCGCACGAAGGCGAGGACGACGACCGAGATGACCAGCATCGCCGCAAACCGGATGCCGGTGAACGCGACCGGGTCCATCTCGCGCCAGGCGATCTTGAATAGCGCGAATGTCGAGGCCCACATGAGGACCACCGAAAGGAGAGCGGCATCGACGAGGATCGCGGAGGGTTCTGTGGTGGCCGACTCCCGTTCATCAGGGGTGCCGTGCTTCAACCCGACACGGGTGTCGTGCGCCATGTAGAGCACAACCGGATGCGCGACGGCTTGATTCCCTTGGCCATCGCCCTAACGACCTTAGAATCCGCCCTGTGTCGGACACTCCGCAAACGCGGTTCGCGCGCAACGGCGACGTTCATATCGCGTTCCAAACCATCGGCTCGGGGCCACTGGACATCTTGGTCGTCGACACGTGGGTACACCACGTCGAGGCGGTGTGGGACTTCCCCGATTTCGCGCGCTTCCTGCGTCGACTGAGCTCATTCGGACGCCTGATTCATTTCGACCGGCGTGGGACCGGGCTGTCGGATCCGGTGCCTCTCGACAAGCTCCCCGATGTTGAGACGCAGGTGGAGGACGCGCTCGCGGTGCTCGACGCTGCAGAAGCCGGGCAGGCGGCCATCGTCGGTCTCAACGACGGCGGTCTGGTGGCGATGATTCTGGCTGCGAATCATCCAGAGCGATGTCGATCGCTCGTCCTGTTTACACCGACGGCGAAGCATCAACAGGCCGCAGGCTGGCCAATGGAGGCCATTGAGCAGGTGTTGGAGGAGATGACCCGGACTCAAGCCAGGGGCGAGAGTGGTGTGGAGGTGCTCGCTCCGAGCCGCGCGAGCGACGAACGCTTCTCGCAGCACCTGTCGCGGCTCCAGCGATATTCCGTGCGGCCAGGCGCGATCGCCCATTTCTTCCGACAGTCGATGCTTTCTGACGTGCAAGATGTACTCCCTGCCATTGGAGTGCCGACGCTTGTGTTGAACCGCACCGGGAATCCCATCGTGGCGATGGAGCTGAGCCGAGAGGTCGCGAACGGGATCCCCGGCGCGAAGCTCGTCGAGCTCCCCGGGACGGACCACCTTCCATATTCGGAGAACCCCGACGCGGTGCTCGATGAGATCGAAGAGTTCCTGACCGGTACCCGAACCGGAGGCGATCCCGACCGCGTCCTGGCAACGCTCCTTTTCACGGACATCGTCGAATCGACGACGCGAGCAGCCGAAGTCGGGGATCGTCAGTGGCGTGATCTCCTCGACCACCACAATCGCGTTGTTCGCGTCCAGCTCGAGCGATTCAGGGGCCGGGAGGTCGCAACCACGGGAGACGGCTTCTTGGCGACGTTCGACGGACCGGGCCGTGCCGTTCGATGCGCGGCGGCGATCATGGATGCGTTGCCATCAGTTGGGGTGCAGATCAGGGCCGGCGTCCACACCGGCGAGGTGGAGGTTCTGGGTTCGAATGTGGGTGGGCTGGCGGTTCACATCGCGGCGCGGATCGCTGCGCTGGCTAGCGGGGATGAAGTCCTCGTCTCGGCCACCGTGAAGGATCTCCTGGCCGGCTCGTCGATTTCCTTCGAGGACCGGGGCGAGCACCAGCTCAAAGGTGTACCGGGCACCTGGCGCCTCTTCGCCGCGAAAGCTGGCTGACCGCTCGCTCGGTAATATGGGATTCCACCCGTAGACCGAATCAAGTTCATCGAGGTCCCTTCTGCATGCGTCGACTGAGACATACGCGCCTGGCATTCATTGTCGTTCTTGGCCTGGCGACTTCGGCCTGCACTCGTGGGGCGGAGCCGCCATCAGGTGCGCGCCCGCCTGCACAGCGCGGTGACGACTCCATCGGTGTCGCCCAGCCCTTGCCGCACGTTCCGTTTCGAGTCGCTCATTCGGCGGTGTGGGCAGGGGACCGCATGCTGATCTGGGGTGGCCAGCGGCTTACGGGGGCGCGTTTCATGTCCGACGGGTTGAGTTACCAGCCAGCCACGCAGGAGTGGACTCCCATCCCCCAAGCGCCGCTCACTGCACGGGCGGACCAGGTGGCGGTCTGGACGGGATCCGAGATGCTGGTTTGGGCCGGCGGAAATCCTCATCTGTTCGAAGAGGTTTACGGAGACGGCGCCGCCTACAACCCGGCCACCAAGCGCTGGACACCGCTCCCGCAGTCGCCGCTCTCGCCGCGCATTTACGGTACGGCCGTATGGACTGGAAGGGAGATGATCGTGTGGGGCGGGGGAGTGTTCGGTGAGCCAGCAGAGCAGCCGATCACGCAAGTCGTGCCCTCGGGGACGCTCTACGACGACGGCGCCACCTATGACCCGGTAACGAAGCAGTGGACGGTCCTGCCGAAGGCGCCGATCAAGGGGCGCACTGGGCACGTTGCAGTTTGGACAGGCCGAGAAATGATCGTGTGGGGCGGTGGCGGCATCGGAGAGACCAACATCGCGTTCAAGGATGGCGCCGCGTACAACCCGACCACCCGTACCTGGAGGACGATCCCACAGGCGCCTCTGGCCCCTGGCTTTGGGCCGGGCTACACGGCCGTATGGTCCGGGAAGGAAATGCTGGTGTGGGGAGGCGAGACGGGCAAGGGCGCGGCGTATGACCCAGAGACCGACTCGTGGACGAAGCTTCCCGACCCTCCGTTCGGCTCCCTGGTTCTCCCCGCGTCAGTATGGACCGGACGGGTCATGCTGCTTTGGGGTGCGCGGGAGCGCGGGTCCAACGACCCGGCGCTCGGCACCGCGATCGGGGCCGCCTACGATCCCGCCACGAAGCGCTGGACGCTGCTGCCGAAGACTCCTGGCTCGTCCGGCTTCGGGCAAACGGCGGTCTGGACGGGCCGTAACATGCTGGTGTGGGGCGGCTTCAACAACAAGGGGCCATTTTACAGCGGCGTCGATTATCGGCCTCCCGACAGGTTTCTGCCGTAAGCGACCCTGCATTCGACGAGGAGCGCCGCTCCTGACTATCGCTGGTAGTCATTTCGAACCAATTTCACAATCGACCTTGTCGAAGAACCGGCGTCGATGCCAAACTGAGGCACCACCCAGGATTAGAGAGTCCGAACCGCGAGGTTCGGCATGGGCGGCGGCGCGACGCGGGCACGCGCCGTCGCCTTTCTTTTTGGCCCTTTGTGCCAGTGTTATGTTGGTTCAGCCACACGGGCGCGTAGCTCAGCGGGAGAGCGCTTGCTTCACACGCAAGAGGTCGTAGGTTCAAATCCTGCCGCGCCCACCCATCCTTCCCGGCTCATCCATTATTTGGAGGTAGCGGTTCCAGTTCAGGACCGTAACGCCGGCCAAGAAACGCTCGTCTTCAGTGCGAATGCGTCGAAGGAGCTTTATGAACTCGTCGTGCTCCTGCTCAAGCGATAGCTCAGGGAGCGGGATTTCCTGAGGTCGCCTGCGGAACAGCCCATGAATTCAGGGTTATACGCTTGCTCAACCTGGATCTGTCCAAGCAATTCGCGCCGACGCCCGACCAACGCGGGACCATTGACACATGCGTTCAATCCCCCGGTCGCGGCGTTCAACAACTATCCATCGACTGGCGTCCCCAAGATTGGGCCCGATTGGCGACCACCGCCTTCGGGTTTGGCAGGACGCGGGTACCCTACGCCAGTGCTATAAGGGACCACGGTGAGCGAGATAGGCGACTTCTTTACACGGTACGCCGACCGCTACATGGCGTCGGACGTCGACTGGGTGAGCGGCGTGTACGAGGCGCCCCTGCTAGCGGTACGCGAGGGCCGGGCGATCCACGTCGCCGACACCACGGCGGTCCGAGAACATCTGAGCGAGCTCATGAAGGCGTATCGAAGCGCGGGAGCGGCGAGGGCAGATATTGCAGAGCTCGACCTAATGCCGCTTGGCAAGTCAAGCACTATGGCCACCGTCCGCTGGCACGTTGCTGATGAGGCAGGCACGCTGATCCGGGATTTCCGGACCACGTACCATCTCCTCCGCGTCGATGAAGGCTGGCGGATCCTCTCGTACACCAACCACGACTGAGTGTCTTAGCGCTCTAAGTACGTACCGTACACGCAGCCCTACGCGAGCACCTGTCGTTTATTCACTCTTCTCCGTAGCTTGTCCCTGAGGTCTGCAGCTTCGGCATCATCCTCAAGGCGTCGTTCGTTGCCTATCTGGAGGAATAGCCCGAAGTGGCTATGGACGCTCCTCGACCAGAGGACCACACTCACACGCCGGAGTACGGGGGTTACGGAGGGGGTTTGGTGATGTCTCGCTTCGGTCTGATCAATGAGGGTCGGCTTTCGCGTCGAGCGGTCGTCGCGGTCGTTTCGGTGGTGGTGCTCATGAGCGCTCTTGGCGGCGCCGCGTGGGCGCTGAGCGTAACAAAGGGCAAGAAGATTGACGTGTCGGCCACCTACACGATCAGCGTGGCCGGTGGCGAGGGTAGAGCGCAGCACCTGTTCTCGGTGGGGCAAGTCGCTGTCGGGACGGAGTGCTTCGCGGCTCTTGATGAGGACGAGTCGTTCGCTGTGGGTGGGAAAGCCGGAACGGTCACCAACAACGGTCCCGATCCGGTCCTCTTGGTAGTCGGACACACAAGTGACTTCGCAGCGGATGGAACGCAGGTCTCAGTGATCGAACCCGGCGATAGTGAAGCCTTCGGGCAGGTCGGGCTTGCCGCAACTAGCCGCCCAGGAGAGGAAGACAGCGGCGGCCTGATGCCGTTCACGATCCTCGACCGGGACGGCGCATCCGCCAGCGGTATCCTGAGCTTCTGGTACCACGTTTCGGATAGTCCGGCCGCGGACCCGGTCAGGACTTGCGTGGTCAGCGCCCACATGGGCGGATGACCAGTCCGTGGGACGCTCATGGAGCGCACTGCCGGGAACATCAAGCGGCTGATCGAATCGGAGCCGTAACGTCCCACCACCACTTGGTCCGTATTCCGGTTGAAGTCCGAGGAGCCAAGTCGGGCACGAAGAGGTCGTTAATTCACTCTTCTGCGTCCTTTGGGGGGGAACCGTTCAACAACCATCTGTGACGCCACCTTGGAAATCCGCTTTAGCTCTATCCAGGCTGCTTGAGCTCTTCCTCAGGCACGTACATGTTGGCGAGGAATAGCTTTTGGTCCGCTAACCACTGTTCGTTGAATGAAGCTCGACAGAGCTTCCTCATCTCCCCATAGAGCTCATCACAGCGCTCAGAAGGGCTTGCGTGCCCAGGTAAGCACGGCTTCTTGCGGATCGGTGAACTCCGTGGGGTCGAGGCGTGCCAGTCGCTCTCGGGCGGCGGCCAGGCATGCCGTCCGAGTCTGGCTAGTGAGGCTGCGGAAGCGGCGGCCCGCCGAGCCCACCCTCGTGCGTCGCCACAGAAACTCCTCGAGGTTCATGACGTCGGGTACACGTTCCACGACCGTCATTGTCGTTACGAAGCCCGCATGACGCAGCAGGCCATCGATCTTTTCCGGCGTGTCCATCAGATCGTGGCGAGCCGGAACCTCGTCGGATTCCGCACCGTAGGCGTCCAGGATCTCCGCCCATACGACGTTGGCCGGTGGGCCGGCTGCGGTCCAGGTTCCCACTGCCAGTTCCCCACCTGGCCTCAGTACACGGTGGACCTCTCGGAGGCCCGTATCCGGCCCCGGGAGATGGAACAGCATGAACGCCAGCACTGCGGCGTCAACGGACGCGTCACCCAAGGGCAGGCGGGTGGCGTCGGCCACAGCCCGAGCGAACGAAGGATCGGCTCGACGGATCATGCCCTCGGCCCGGTCGATTCCTAGCACCAAGGCTTGGGGCGCCCGGGCGGCGATCGCGGGGAGCAGCGTCCCGGTGCCCGTACCTAGGTCGAGAACTACGCGGGCCCCATCCGTGGGGAGTCGCTCAAGGAGCCGCAGCCCGAGTGGGTGGAGGAGGCCGGCCAGCCGCTGTTCCCACACCTCGGCCTCCTCGGAGTAGTGTGAGGCCAGCCGCCCGACCGGATCGTCCACGGACGAAGTATCCCCCGGCAGAGATGCCGGAAGAACGGCTGCGAGCCGCGCCCCGCAGCGTCTGCAGGCCATGCATGGGGGGATGCTGTGTCTGAACAACAACTAGTCTCACGACAGCCATGCTCGGGCTCCTGGCGACACTCGGGACGGCGCTTTCGCTGATCTTGTTCCTTCGGTCTAAGGACGAACCTCAGCGACCCATGGGCGGCCTCTACATCCCGCGCGGTCCGAGGTATGCCTGCACCACGGCCTGATCGCGTGAAATCTCATCCGGGGTCCCCTCTGCGACGATGCGGCCGGCGTCGAGAACCGTCACGCGATCGGCGAGCAGTCGAACCAGGCGCAGGTTGTGTTCTACCAGCACGACCGCCACGCCTTCTGAGCGGAGTTGCCCAATGATGTCGACCAGTCGTACCAACTCGGCGTGCGACATCCCGGCGGAGGGCTCATCGAGCAGGAGCAACCGAGGGAACGCCGCGCACGCCGCCGCGACCATCACGAGGCGTTGTTCTGTGCCCGAGAGCTCGCGAGGGTACCGTTCGGCCGCCTCTTCCAGGCCGACCAGCGAGAGGAGCGCGTCGGCCTCGCCGTCCATCGCCTTGGCTTCCGCTCGAGCCAGGGGCGTGAGGGTCAATGACCTGACCCCGCCGCCGTATCGCCGCCGCGTCGTCGCCCCCACCACCACGTTCTCTCGCACGCGCAACGACGGGCACAGCGTCACGCGTTGCAGCGTTCGAATTAGCCCTGCCCGAATGCGCGCGGAGGTTGGGCTCTCCGTCAGGTCGTGGCCAGCGAACAGGATTCGGCCGTTGTCAGCGCGGAGCGTTCCACCGAGCAGCCGAAGCAGTGTCGTCTTGCCCGAACCGTTCGGCCCGATGAGCCCATGGACTTCACCCGGAGCGACGTGAAGGTCCGCACCATCGAGAGCGAGGAGGCCCCCGAAACGCTTCTGCAAGCCCGTTGCCTGGAGGAGCGGTCCGCGTCCGGCCGCCCGGGATGAGTTGAGACGTGGCTCCGTCAGGATGCGTCTCCACGTGTCGGGGACGGCGTCCTGGTTCGGCTCCAAGCCAGTGGGCGTTCGTCGTGACGCTTCGGCGCCATCTGGCCGCCGACGCCCGAGGCGCGCACGGACTGAATCGGTCCACCCGAGGATTCCGCCGCGCCCGATGACGAGCGCAGCGACCACAAGCAGTGAAGCGACTGCCGGCTCGAACCGCTCGGCCTCGAGTCCGGCGATCGCTCCGAGGCCCTGCGCCACTCTGGGAATCAGGAGCAGTCCGGCGGCCCCCACGACGGGGCCGAGCGGGCGACCAACACCTCCCAGAAGCACGGCGGCAAAAAGCTCCACCGAAAGAAGCGGTCCGTACGCCGTCGGATCGGCCACGCCGGCCAGCTGCACCGCCAGCGCGCCGGCCAGTCCGCACAGCATCGCGGAGCCAGTGAATGTATGGAACTGCAGCCGGCCCTGCTCGACGCCTACAGAGGCCGCGGCTGCCGGAGCGTCTCGGGAAGCTGCAAGCGCCAGTCCCCACGGCGCTCGCGACAGGACGAAGAATGCCGCCAGCGCCGCCGCAACAAGAACGACGGCGACCTCGTAATGAACGCCCGGGGTAAGTCGGACCACCAACCCGACTGAGCCGATGCCGAGGGTCCCCTCGGGAACGGGGAGGCCCTGGAGCCCTCCGAACAATCCCGGAAACGCTGCAAGCGTAAACGTCACCAGCCACGCAATGACCCACGTCGCGATGGCGACGATCGGCCGTGCGAGCCGAATGGCGCCCGCTCCAACCAACACCCCCGCCACTCCCGCCAGCACGACGCCCGCCAGCGTCGCGAGGGAGGGGTCCCATCCTGCCTCCGTTCGAAGAAGGGCGACGGTGAACGCACCGACCGCGACGAAGGCGCCGTGCCCAAGCGACGGAATGCCGGCCATGCCGACCGCGAAGTTGACACCAACAGCGGCCAGAACGGTGTACAGCGCCGACCCCATCGCCGCGAGCCGAACCGGATCTCGGATCACAAAGGGGAGCAGGGCCGCCGCGACGAGCGCGGCCGCGACAACCGACGTCTTTCGGTTCCACTCTTTCCTCGCTTCGCCGCCGGCTTCGCGAACCGCCTGCCACAGCTGAAAGAACGATGATCGGAGCGCGTTGATCACTCGGTCACTCGGTCTCCACGCCGCGGCTTTGAATTCGGCTGAGCGCGATCGCTGCCAGCGCGACGGCAAGCGGAATGATGTCTCGGTACTCCGTGCCCAGTCGGAATGGGCCGACATCGAGCGTGGAAATCGCCGTTTCCAACACCCCGACCGCCAGCCCGGCCGCGAACGCCCGCCAAGGCGACGAGAAGCCAATCAGCACCGCCGCGACCAACCCCTTGAGGCCGAGAAGGGCGCCCGTCTCGACGGACACGGGCGCCGACGGGGCCTGCGCGATGGCGGCCACCGCGGCCAGCGCGCCGGCGAGTCCGAAGGCCAGTGCGAGCAGCCGGTCGGTCGGAATCCCGACCAGCTGGGCGCCTTCGTGGGTCGACTCGATGGCCTGAAGGGCTCGCCCGAACCGAGTTCGGGTGAGAATCCACCCGGCCAGACTGGCCAGGAGCATTCCGACGGCGATCACGAAGAATGTCCGGACTTGAAGCGTGACACCGCCGCCGAGATCCAGGGCTCCGTTTCTGCCCACCCGCGAAAACGGAAGGGGGTCGGGGAAGACATAGCTCGGTCGCGCAAACGAGGCGGTCAGAAACCCGCGAACCCCAAACGTGACGGCCACGAGCACACCGACCCAGCCGATCAGCGATTGCTGGCGCAGAAACGGGCGGAGTGCGACCAGGTACACCAAGGCGCTGGACAGGACGGCGATCGCAACGCCTCCCGCCAGTGATGGGATGAACCGCGCAACACCGAGGTTCGTACGGGTGACCGGGCCGGTGCCTGCGGCGAAGAAGAGCGTCGTGAACACCGCCAGGTTGATGAGTTCTCCGAGCGCGAAGTGGATGACGCCGGTCAAGCGGTAGATCAGTGTGTACGCAATGGCGATCAAGCCATACGCAGCACCGGCGGCCAGACCGGTGACTACAACCTGAAGAAGCAACGACATCAGGTACGCTCCACCTCAACGCTGATGTTCCGTCGTGCTCGCGTTCTGGTCATCTTCAGTGTCGTGCTCGCGTTGTCGGCATGCACCGGCTCCAATGAGCGGCCCTCACAGGTAGCCTCCCCTCGTCCGCCGGGCAGCGTCCAGAGCCCGTTACCTCGCGGCCTTCCCCAATGCGAGAACCCGCCCAAGATCGCCACTCCTGCATGGTTCCCGAAGGATCTTCCTCTCCCGTCCGGCTCGTACACGACGCAGGCGCTGCCGGCTTCATTCGGGTACCAGCGTGCGGTCCTCGTCGTCCCGGGCACCGCCGAGGACTTCGGACAGTTCGTCGTCAGGGAATGGCCCCGAGCCGGTTGGGTGCTCGGTCGCGGTGACGCGGAGCCGGGAGAGGTGGAGGACCAGTTCCTCAAGCCGCCCGCCATCGGTGCGTTCAGGGTTCGGACGGAGTTCTGTACGCCAGGCTATTCACTCATGCTCCTGATCTACTCGAAGAACCGGACCGCCGTGCCACTGCCAAGCCCCACACCGCGGGGAGTGCCGCTGGTCCCTTCGCCGTCTCCTTCTTCGTAGTTCTCGGGCCCGCACTACGAGCGCGACCACAGGACACCGAGCCCTGCGACAACAGCCAGCGCACCGAGGACGAACGCGGCGATGCCGAGAGGGCCCGGTCGCGGAGGGGGAGGAGGGGGGACCGGAGGAGGCGGCGCCACGCGCGGTGACAATCGAAAGAGATACGTGGAGTTCGAGTCCCCTCTCAAGTAATCCGGATTGCCGAGGTACGCCTCGAACTGCCGAATCCGGGCGACTTCCCACATCGTCTCGATGAGCAGCGAGAGCATCCTTGTCCCCTCGAAAGCGGACGGTCGGACAGCGAGACCTTCCTGCCATGTGTCTCCGACTGGAGGCTCGACCGCATTCGGGGATGGGAGAGTGGGATCGGCGCGAATGCTCAGTTGAGGCAGGCCAAGATCGTTCGCAACTCCGGTGATCGAAAGCAGGAGGTTGTTGGGCGCACCTCCGCCGAGCATGCGACGAAAGACCACCACGGTCCCGTCGCCTTCTCCCTCCAACTCCCCTCCGGTCGCGCGTGCGTTCGTGAGTGAGCCGGGCGGAAACACGACTCGCCCACGCACGACGAACGGGACCCGCACATCGCGCGTCCGGGTCGAAGGCCGTCCCCGAATGGGAACCGCCTTCGGGATCCCTCGTTCGCCCGGAACCGGTTGATCGCCCCGGCGAAGCGCCTCTCGAACCCTGTCCAGAACCGGGGCCACGTCGCGCGGATCGGCTTCCGCAGTCGTCACTCCAAAGGGAAATTCGGACGAGTTGGACACCCGCAGATTCATCTCGAACGGTCCGCTCGCGCGCTTCCCCGGTTGCAGCGGCAGCCCGTCAACCGACATCCGGAAGTCGAATTCGAGCGGCAATCGATCCACCTCGAGATTCGGCATGAGGTCGACTTCGGCGGCAAGCACCTCGCGACCGGACGAGAAGCCCTGCCAGAGCACGGATCCTTTACGCAGTCCAGGGTTCGTTGCCGATCCGGGGAGGCCACGGACATCTCGGGCCGGACCGGGCACTCTGAACTGGAAGTCGCCCAGGCCCGAGAGGATGAGCCGCTGGGATACAACCACCCGGGAGATCGATCCGTCCGTCTCGAGTCCAACTTCAACTCGCTCTCGATCTTCGACGCCGCCCGTCGGAAGTTGGGTTTCGATCCCTCTATCGCCGAAGAGCAGCATCTGCGCATAGGGGGTGTACGCGATCGCCTCCATTTCGGTGGGGAGCGGAACGGTTCGTTCCTGCGCCAGCGCGGTGCTCGATGCAAGGAGTGACAGAACAAGGACCAGCGCACACACCGCGCATTGCACCACCAGGCGCGCCTTCACCGGTTCAGCTGGGCCGGATGGTGATGGTCACGTTCGTTCGACCTTGGCATTCTGCGTCCAGTCTCACCTGGCCGCTTCTTCCCCTGCCGGCGAAGAAGACCTCGGCGTCTCGAGCCTCCTGCTCGTCCTTGATGACGTCATATCCCGAGCCCTGAAACGCACTCCTGTACGTCTGGAACCCGGCGGGAAGATCACCGTCGAAGTACCCCTGGATGATGTCTGACGGCCCGGCTTTTTCGGCCTCGGTGTAGGTCACGCCCCGCGGATTCGGGAAGCCGGCGGGGAGCTTGGGCGCGTCGGTAAGCCCCCGCTCCGGGGGACCGCACGGCGTGAGTTCAGCGATTGGAGTCGTTGCACCGCCTCCACAGGCCGTCAACAAGAGCGTCCCCAGGAGTGCACCGAGCACTCGGAGCCGGGTCCTTCGGCGTGCTGAGTGATTCGTTGCGACGTTCATGGGAGTCCTGTGTCAGGCGGTCTGTTCGATCACAGGAAGCGTTGAGGATAGCGGATCGTCCCTCACCGGACGGAACGTCATGTCGTCGAACAAGGCGAAGTAGACGTCATCGTCGACCACTCCTTCGTGGTTCTTCTCATTGAACCCTCTCTCGTCACCGTTTGCACCCTGGACGTCGACCTGATTGAGCGCGTCCAGTAGCCGGACGGGATCCGGCCCCGCCGCCGCCCGAACGGCGGCGGCAAGCACATTGACGAAGTCGTAGGGATACATGGCGTACTCGGGCGGCTGAATGACGTCCTCTCCTGACGACGTCTCCACGCCGACGCGATCGACGCCGAACGCTTCCTCGTACTTCGCACGGAAGTCGAGGAAGGGTTGTGGCCCTCGCTCGGCGGTCATTCGCCCCGATGCGAAGGTCAATCCGTCGATCCACTCGGGGTGATCCGAGAGCTGCTGGCGAACGAGTGGATCCTGCCCGGATGGCGGTGTGTACACCGGCACGTCCCAGCCACTGTTCCGAGCCGCTCGAAGGACGTTGGCGATTGTCGACGACGTGCCCCAGACCAGGAGCGCCGTCGATCCCGCCCGCCTCGCCTCCAGGACCTGTGGCGATGGGTCCCCCAAGTCGGCCGGCACGCCGATGTCGGCCGCCACGGCTTCGGGGTTGCGGCCGAACGCCTCGCGAAAGGCAATCGCCCCTTGTTGGCCGTAATCGCTGTCGTCGTGAATGAACCCCACCTTCAGGCCCTTGGGTATCAAGTACTCCGCGTAGCGGAATGCGATCCCGTGGTCGGTCGGCGCGATTCGGAACACGTTCGGCCGTGACCGCAGCTCCACCAACCCGATCCCGCCCTGAAAGACGATGCCAATTGGCGTCCTCGCCTCGTGGGCAACGCGCCACGACGCTTCGATGCCGGTTCCCTCATCCACGATGGCTACCGCGCCTCGGGCCACAGCCGTCCGGACGTTCTGCAGCGCTTTCTGGGGAGACAGCGCGTTGTCCAGCATCTGAACGCGAAACCGGTAGGCGCGTCCCGCCACCTGGACGCCACCCCGAGAGTTGATCTCGTCGACGGCCAGGCGAACGCCCTGTGAAATGGTTCGCCCGATGTACGGGGATTTCGAAAACGGCGCGTTGACGACGATCAGGAGGTCGGCCGCGTCGCCAGCCGGTCGACCCGAGCACGCCGCAGCCAGCGTCGCAAGCACAGCCGCGGTGCCGGAGTGGAGCAGACGCGGGCGTTTCCTGAAGGGCATAGCTCTTTTATCTCACGTTCCAATAGCTCCGAAGGTGTAGGCCATTCGACTGGCGCTTATCGGAGGTTTTTGGCATTATTCGGGGCATGCGGGAGGGGGATGGTGGGCGAGTAGAGCCGTTGATCGTCCGCGAGGGCGGCACCGACGATCGCGGATACATGTCGATGCTCTTCAGCGACCTTGGCGACTTCCCGCCGCCCGAGCGCCCGCTCGAGGTCGAAAACGAGGGAGCGGAACCTCACCACGGCGTGGACGCCTCGAGCGGAAAGCGGTCTCCTGCTCACGCCGGCCCGAACGGGTCGCTGACCGTCAAGCCGCAGGCGGTCCGGCCCTTCATTGAGGAAGTTCTCAACGTGCCGACGGCCCCGGAGGCCCGGGGGTCGGAGAGCCGATGGAGAATGGCCGCCGTATCGTTCGTCGCGTTCCTGGCCGTGGGCGGCACTGCCGCCGCGGTGCTCAGCATGGGCTACCAGGCGAGCGGGCGGGACAGGCAACTCGCCGCAGCGAGCGCTGCGGTGTTTCCCCAGGTCGACCAGGAAAGCGGATCGACGGCTGCCGTCACTCCGGCCAGCAACCCGTCCGGCTTCCGGGGTTGCACCAGGGGAGAAGGACTCTCGCCTCTGGGGCTCATGCTGGTGGCGCGAGACTTCGTACCCACGACCTCGGAACCGGCCGTGTGTCTTCCCGCTGAGGCACCTCGGAAGAAACGAGCGCCGGAAGCGAAACCCAAGCCTCCTGCCGATCAGACCATCCCAACGACCGTCGGGACCGCGCCGTCCGGATCATCGGGGTCCGGCGGAAGCTCGCCGGCCTCAGGCGGCGGCTCGGGTGGTGGAGAACCGGGAACCGGCACGGGTGGCGGCGGAACAGACCCCACCCCGGCACCTCCGCCTCCGCCCCCGCCCCCGCCCGACGGTGGAACCACTGAACCGGACATACCGGGCAAAGGGTGGGGGAAAGGCGGGAAGCCCAAGCCCGACCCGAGTTAGGACGTCCTAGACGGCCCCCTAACGGGCGACTTCCTTTAGTACCGCCTGACCCATTCGTCATTCACCCGTTTCCCCTATGGTTCGCCGCCGCGCAAGAACCTATCCTCCGCTCACTGCACGAACGATGTATCCCTGAGTCACTTCTTCCCGGAGCATCCGCTGACATGACGATTGGCACGGCATTCGAAGAGGTACTGGTCGAAGCTCGAACCGGCCACGACTGGGCCCTTGAAATGCTTTATCGCGAACTCGCTCCCGGCGTCATCGGCTACCTGAGAACACAAGGCGCGAGCGACCCGGAGGAGCTCGCGGCAGACGTCTTCTCGAGCGCAGTTCGGAACCTGCCGAGGTTCGACGGCGACGAAGAGCGATTCCGGGCATGGGTGTTCTCGATAGCGCATCGCCGGCTGCTCGAGGACCAGGAGTCCCGTGGGCTCCGTGGCGAGCACCTCACCGACCCGCAGCATCTCGCCGGCGCGCTGGCGGCCTGGGACCGCCAGGGTCCCGAGGTGCACACGTTCAAGCGAGTCGGGACGCGGTGGGCCGCTGAAGCGTTGCTGTGCCTTCCACCCGAGGAGCGAGCGGCGCTGCTACTCCACGTCGTCGGGGGGCTTCCGGTCCCACGAATCGCCAGCGTCTTGGGGAAGTCGGTTCCCGCGACGACCGCTCTCGAGGCCCGCGCCGTAGGCACGCTTGCCCGAAAGGTCGAGGAGGATGGTGTTTCGTGATGGTAATCCGACCGAGTCGCGGCAGCGGTAGGTTGCGAGCCCGGCAGGTCGAGCGGATTCTTTCCGGCGCCAACGCACGGGATCCCGTTGGCGCATTTCTCGCTGACCTGGTTCAGGATCTGCGAGACGTTTCCGGTGCGGAGGTCCCATCGAGCGTCGCGGCTCGCCATCTTCAGAAGATGCGGATGGCGACGGAAATGGGGGTGGGTGGCCCGGGGCCGCTCCCAGAACTGGAAGAGCCTGAGCTTCCTCCCGTTCACACCTTGGAGCGGCGCCGCCCCGCCGTTGCGGTCGGACTGGCCGCGGCGATGGTCGTGATGGTCGGAATCGCCGCTTCGATCACCGGATCTCGAACCGCCGGGACCCGCGCGGGGAGCATCGTTACAGGCGAGGTCCCGCCTCGCTCGGCGCAGCACCGAACAGGTGCGGTCGAGCGATTCATCGCGAGCGGTCCGCAAACCGCTGACCTCCCGGGCTGCGGGACCATGCGGCTTTCCGCCCTCGCGGTTTCGCTGACGAGCGAGGTGGCGCCGGTGCTGTCGCAGTGGCCCGAAGTGTGCCCATCGAGCTCCGGGCCGGCGCGGCCCAAAGTCGCGCAACCCAATGGCGGCGCAGCTGTCGATCAACCGCTGACCACCGTCGTCGCCGGGGCGCTCCACGGAGCAAATTCAGGGAGTCGATCCGGAGTCGAGGTCGGCGGCGGTCAGGGTTCCAGCGGAGGCGACACGGGGTCCGGCACCGACGGCGGCTCCGGAAACAACCCTGGCTCTGGCGGTAACTCCGGTGGCGGAGAGGATCCGGTCGGCGGTGGAGCCGGCGGCACGACCGAGCCAGGCGCGAAAGCGAAAGGCAACGGAGACGGGCACGACAAGCATCGAGGGAAGGGCGGAGACGGTCCTCGAGCAAGCGACGACCAGAAGGGGTCGGGCAAGAAAGCCGGTCACTGAAGTCTGAACCGCGCGCCGGGCTCACTATCATCGGCGCATGCCGAAGGTCACCTTTTCCGACGGAGCCGCAAAGGACATCGCGGCGGGCACACCGCTGACGGAGGTTTTGCCTCCAGATGCGGTAGCTGCTCGGGTCGATGGAACACTGGTCGATCTGTCGTGGCTCGTCGAGGGAGACATCTCCGCCGAACCCGTTTTGGCGTCGGACCCGGATGGGCTCCACGTCCTTCGACACTCGACGGCGCACGTCATGGCGCAGGCGGTGTGCAATCTCTATCCCGGCGCGAAGTACGCGATCGGTCCGCCGATCGAAGACGGGTTCTACTACGACTTCGACCTTGCCGAGTCGCTGAGTCCGGACGATCTCGAAAAAATCGAGAACGAGATGCGGTCCATCGTCGCGTCGAACCAAGCGTTCGAACGCGAGGAGCTCAACAGGTCCGAGGCGTTGGTGCGCTTCGCCGGCCAGCCGTACAAACGGGAGATCATCGAGACGGCCGAAGCTGATGAGGGGGCGCTGGGCGACCGGTTCTCGGTCTATCGCAACAACGGGTGGTCGGACCTGTGTCTCGGCCCGCACGTCCCGTCGACGTCACGACTCGGCGCGTTCAAGTTGCTCAGCGTGGCGGGCGCGTATTGGCGCGGCGACGAGCGGCGGCCCCAGCTGCAGCGGATTTACGGAACGGCGTGGCCCACCGAGGACGACCTCAAGGCGTATCTCCATAGGCTGGAGGAGGCGGAGCGCCGCGACCACCGGAAGCTCGGCCGGCAGCTCGATCTGTTCTCGTTTCCCGATGAGCTCGGTGCCGGCCTCGCGGTGTGGCATCCGCGAGGCGGCATCTTCCGAAAGCTGATCGAGGACTACATCCGCAACCTTCATCTGGAGCGCGGATATGAGATCGTGGCGTCGCCGCACCTGGCGCGATCGATCCTGTGGGAGACGTCGGGGCATCTGGAGAAGTATCGCGAAACCATGTACCCGCCGATGCAGGACGGGCCGATCGACTACTACGTGAAGCCAATGAACTGCCCGTTCCACGTTCTGATTTACAAGTCGCAGACCCGTTCGTACCGAGACCTGCCGATGCGCCTGGCGGAGCTCGGGGCCGTGTACCGCAACGAACGGGCCGGCGTCCTGCACGGACTGCTTCGGATCCGCGGGTTCACCCAGGACGACTCGCACATCATCTGTTCCGAAGCACAGTTGGTCGACGAGATCCTTCGCGTCTTCGACCTGACGCTGGAGATCCTGGGGACGTTCGGGTTCACCGATCCAGTGGTGACGTTGTCGACGCGGCCGGGACAGGCCATCGGCAACGAGGACATGTGGGCGAAGGCGACAGAAGCGCTGCGGGCCGCGCTCGACAAGAGCGAGCTCGAATACACGGTTGCGGAGGGAGAGGGGGCGTTCTACGGACCGAAGGTGGACTTCCACTTCCGTGACGCCATCGGGCGGCTGTGGCAGCTCACTACCGTCCAGTGCGACTTCGCCCTGCCGGAACGATTCGACATGGAGTTCATGGGCGAGGACAACCAGCGGCACCGACCGGTGATGGTTCACCGCGCCATCCTCGGGTCGATCGAGCGGTTCAGCGGCGTGCTGATCGAGCACTACGCGGGGGCCTTTCCCGCGTGGCTCGCGCCCGAACAGGTTCGAATCGTTCCGGTCGCCGACCGCCACGCCGACCACGCCCACGGGTTGGCCCAGCGACTCGGCGATCGCGGCATTCGGGTGTCGGTGGACGAGAGCAGGGAGACGGTGCAGAAGAAGATTCGCGCCGCGCAGCTGATGAAGGTTCCGTACACGGTCGTGGCCGGCGACAAGGAAATCGAAGCGGGCACCGTCTCCGTTCGGGATCGGAGCGGCCACGAGGTCCGCGGCATCACATTCGAGCCGTTCATGGAAGCGGTCGCCGACGAAGCGGCGCGACGGTCGCTCGAGGGTACGGATCTGGACGAGCTGGCGGCGTCCTCGGGCCCGACTCCGACCGTCTAGGTCGTTATTCCATGGATCGCCTGTGGAGTCCGTGGCGAATGGAGTACGTCCAGGCGGCCACCGACGACCAGGGCGGCTGCATCTTCTGCGACAAGCCGGCGCTTGGGGATGATGAGAAGGCGCTGATTGTTGCGCGCGGCGACCTCGCCTTCGTCATGCTGAACGCGTATCCGTATAACCCGGGTCATCTCATGGTGGCGCCATTTCGGCACGCCGGGGTCTTTGAAGAGTTGACCCACGAAGAGCTGACGGACGCTTCGTCGCTCCTTCAGCGCTCGATGCGCGCGCTGAAGGAAGTAAGCGCTCCCCATGGGTTCAACCTCGGTATGAACCTCGGAAAGGTTGCCGGTGCGGGGATTGCCGACCACCTCCACTGGCATGTGGTCCCGCGGTGGGACGGCGACACCAACTTCATGCCGGTGGTAGGCGAGACGAAGGTCCTCCCGGAGCTCCTGTCAGAGACGTACGCGAAGCTTCGGCCGGTACTCGCCTAGGTCTCTTCCCGTTCCTTCTTCGCCGCCTCGACCACTTTGTCGGCGAGGTGCTGCGGCACCTCTTCGTAATGGTCGAAGGTCATCGTGAACAGTCCCCACCCCTGGGTCATCGAGCGAAGGTCGATTGCGTAGCGGGTCATCTCGGATTGGGGGACCAGTGCGTTGATCTTCTGCTTGCCGCCGCCCGCCGACTCCATGCCCTGGATCCGCCCGCGCTTGGAGTTGAGGTCACCCATGATGTCGCCGGTGTAGGACTCCGGCACAACGATCTCCACTCGCATGATCGGCTCGAGGAGTGAGACCCCTGCCTGGTTCACGGCCTCTCGCAGCGCCATGGCTCCCGCGATCTGGAACGACATGTCCGAGGAGTCGACCGGGTGGTATTTGCCGTCGTAGAGCGTCACCCGGGTATCGACCATCGGGTACGGCGTCATGACTCCTTCCGTCATAGCCTTCACCACGCCCTTCTCAACCGACGGAATGAACTGGTTCGGAATCACCCCGCCCACGATCTTGTCGACGAACTCGAACCCCCCACCCCGAGGTAGCGGCTCCACCTCGATCCAGCACACGCCGTACTGACCGTGACCGCCGCTCTGCTTCACGTAGCGGCCTTGGGCCTTCACCTTGGCCCTGATGGTCTCCTTGTAGGGAACCTTCGCCGGGTGAACCACTACGTCCACTCCGAACTTCCGCTTCATCCGCTCCACCATCGTGTCGAGGTGGGTCTCGCCCATGCCGTACATGACGGTCTCGTGGGTCTCCGCTGATCGGTCGACTCGAAACGTCGGGTCGTCCTCCTGGACGCGGGAGATCGCGGTGGAGAGCTTGTCTTCATCGCCCTTGGTCTTCGGCTCGAGAGCCATCGCCAGGAGCGGCTCCGGCCAATCGATCGATGGCAGGGTGACGGCATCAGCCTTCACCGAGAGCGTGTCGCCAGTGCTGGTGTGCGAAAGCTTCGCCACGGCGCCGATGTCGCCAGCCGGCACCTCGGAGACCGTCTCGTGCTCCTTGCCTCGCAGCGTGAATAGCTGGCCCACGCGCTCATCCGTCCCCTTGGTTGCGTTGTGGACGCTCGAGTCCGGCCGAACGCGTCCGCTGAATACCCGGAACATGCTGATCCGGCCGACGTATGGGTCGGAGACGGTCTTGAACACCAGGGCCGCCAGGGAACCGTTGGGGTCGCCGGCGACCTCTCGCTCTTCCCCGCTTTTGGTCGCAGCGGTCACGGGCGGCCGGTCGGCCGGTGAAGGAAACGCGTCCGCGATGAACGACGCCAGGCGGTCGACCGCGACGGCCTTGTCCGCGGCGGTGACCAGGACCGGCGTGAACTTCGCCTGGGCCAGCCCGGCCTTCACGCCCGACACGATCTCCTCGGTCGGTAACTCCCCCTGATCGAGGTACTTCTCCAGCAGAGAATCGTCGGCTTCCGCCACCGACTCGGTGAGCCGCTCCCGGTAGGGCTCAGCCTTCGCCGCGAGGTCCTCCGGCCAATCTTCTTCGGTCCCCTTCGCCCCGCCCCCGTATCGATAGGCCCGCCGGGTCAACAGGTCGAGGACGCCCGCGAAGTCGTGCTCTTCTCCGATCGGTAGCTGTACGGGCGCAACTTGGGTACCGAAGGCCGAAACCAGCTGGTCGAGGGTCCGGTCGAAGGACGCCCGCTCGCGGTCGACCTTGTTGATGACGATGGCGCGGGGGAGGCCGGCGGCGGCGGCCATCTCCCAGATAACCTCCGTCTGCACCTGGACGCCATCGACGGCCGAAACGACGAAGAGGCAGGCGTCGGCCGCGCGGAGAGCCCCGTGCACGTCACCGATGAAATCGGCATACCCCGGGGTGTCCAGAACGTTGAGCTTCGTTCCGTTCCACTCGACGGGGACGAGGGAGACGGAGACGCTGATTCCGCGCCGGACCTCTTCCGCGTCGTGGTCCGAGACGGTGTTGCCGTCTTCCACCTTCCCCATTCGAGTGAGACCCCCGGCCGAGAACAGCAGTGCCTCGGTGAGCATGGTCTTGCCCGAGCCGCTGTGTCCGACGACCGCGACATTTCGAATGTTCCGAGGCTCGTAGACGTCCACTCGAGTCCTTCCTGGAGGAACCAGTCGATTTGCGAAGGCTCTCTCTGGAGGGCCGATTATATGAGACCCGACGAAGGCCTCTTTTCGGGGTGATACGCTCCTCGAACCTGATGCCTCGTCCGTCGGGCCGCTCCCTTCCCCGTCCTGCTTCCGGCGCCTTTGTTGCCATCCCGCCGCTCTGCGGCGTCCTCTCGGGAGCCACGGCCGCGCTGATCCTCGCGGGGTATTCCGTTGCTGCGGGTGCGGCAGCGCTGCTCGGTGCCGCTCTTCTCGTCATCGCGGAGGTTCGAGGCGGTCATATGGTGGCCGGCATGAACGACAGGCGGGTCCTTCGGTTCCAGTTCGGATGGCGGATGTCCAGCTCGATCTTCGACGCGTCGATCCTTGCTCCGCTGGCGTGGATGGAGCGCATCACCGCTCCGCGCGTCACGGTGGTCGCCCTGGTCGGGCTCGGCGCGAGCTATCTGGTGGCGTACCAGCTCGCGCGGGGGCAGGCGCTCGGCTATTCGGGTTGGGAGAGCGTTCCCTACCGAATCGCGACCGCCGTCCTCTTGGTGTTTGCCCTCCTGGCACGCTCATTGGATGAAGCCGTGCTGGAGGTGGCGCTATGGTCGTTCGCCGTTCTCGCAGCCGCCGGCGCGTTCACGAGAGCCTGGCACGTGAAAAAGCAGGATCCGGAAACCGTCGGCGCGGAGGGGCCGGCGTGATCGAACCCGAGACCGTTGTGGGTGGGGAGAATCCGCGGTCGGCCCGAACCGGGGCCGAGTTTCTTGCTTCGTTCCAGATGCGGGCGATGGAATGGCTCGGAATGCGCCTTCCCCGCCCGGTTGGGCTTGCAGCCGCGGCTGCGGCTCAGCGGCTGTTTTTCGCCATCGCTCATGGGCAGAGGGAAACCGTGGCCCAGAATTTCTCTCGCGTGCTGGGGCATCCGCCCGATTCAGCCATCGTCCAAACCGCCACGTGGGAGTGCTTCATGCTTTACGCCCGCTACTGGTACGAGACTTTCGCGGTGCGGTCGATGCCGTGGGAGGAGGTCGACAGGCGCTTCACCATCGATGGCTTGGAGCACGTCGACCATGCGATGGAGGCGGGCCGGGGCATCATCATCGCCGCGCCGCACATGGGGAACTGGGATGCGGGGGCACACTGGCTGTGCACGCGGGGATACAGGATTGCGGCCGTCGCCGAGGAGCTGAAGCCCCCTGAGGTGTTCGACCTGTTTTTCCGGCATCGCCGGGCGCTCGGTATCACGATTGTTCCGCTGTCCGACGGAAAAAGAGTTGGGGAGCGTCTGGTCGGACTCCTCGCGGATAACTACCTGGTCGCGTTGGTGGCCGATCGCGATCTCACCGGGCGAGGCGTGGACGTGGAGATGTTCGGTGGACGCCGAAAGCTACCCGCCGGTCCTGCCCGGCTTGCCCTGGGCACCGGGAGTCCCTTGACAATCGGTGCCGTCTTCACAACGAGGGACGGATGGCACTGCCGGATTCTCCCTCCGTTTGGGTACGAGCCAACCGGAGACATGCGGGCGGATGTGACCGCGTTGACACGTCTGATCGCCGCCGGATTCGAGCGGTTCATCTCGGAGGCGCCCGCGGACTGGCACATGTTTCAGCCGGCATGGGACAACAATGGCGGTGCAGAGGGCGTTCCACCCGTTTCGCCGTGAGGGTCGCCATTGCCTGCCCGTATGCGTGGGATGCGCCGGGCGGCGTCCAGGTCCACATCCGGCAGCTGGCGGAGCATCTGAGGCGCCGCGGACACCAGACGCTGATCCTTGCTCCGGCCGCCACCGGAACGACCGACGGCGAAGTGGTCGACGTGGGCCGCCCCATCAGCATTCCGTTCAACGGATCTGTGGCGCCGATCTGCCCCGATCCGCGAAGTCGAGGCCGAATCCGAGCTGCCCTGGAACGGTTTCGGCCGGATGTCGTCCACGCGCACGAGCCGTTCTCACCGAGCACTGGATTCTTCGCGACCCTGGAGGCGACGGTGCCGGTGGTAGGCGTTTCGCACGCCTATATGGAGCGGTCGGTGTTGTTCTCGGCGTTTTCGCGCACGTTTCGGTGGGTGTGGGACCGCCCGGCGGTCTGGATCGCCGTGTCCGAGGCGGCGTTGAGCTTCCTGCGAAAGCACATCCGTGCCACCGCCAGGACACACGTGGTTCCAAACGGTGTGGACGTCGAACCGTTTCGAAAAGCCGCTCCCGCGGACCTTCCGCCCGGTCGCAAGCTTCTCTTCGTGGGCCGGCTGGACCCGCGCAAGGGGTTCCCCGTGGCCGTGGACGCGTTCGCCTCCCTCGCCCACGAGTTCGAGGACCTTAGGTTGATCGTGGTCGGGGACGGGCCGCAGCGCGACGCCATCGCTCGCCTTGAGCCAGATGTCCGCCGGCGAGTGTCCATGATCGGAGCGGTTCGGCATGCGCTGCTCCCGGCGTATCACGCCGCCGCCGACCTGTTCGTCGCTCCATCAACGGGGCGCGAGAGCTTCGGCATCGTGCTGGTCGAGGCGATGGCCGCCGGTCTTCCCGTCGTCGCTTCCGACATTGCGGGGTATCGCGAGGTCGTTCGAAACGGGATGGACGGCCTGCTGGTTCCGCCGAACGATGCGGAGTCGGTGGCGTGGGCAGTCCGAAACATCCTTTCCGACCCCGTACTCGCTGAACGCCTTCGCGCGGCGGGGCACGCAAGGGCAGAACGGTTTCGGTGGGAGGTCGTCACGGTCGAGATCGAAGCGGCGTACCGTGAGGCGCTTCGTTCTTCTCGCCGCTAACAACTGGTCGCTGCTCTGGCTGCTAGCCTTCCCGGCGATGGTCGCCGTCGCGGCGAAAACCTGGATATTGACGCTGATCGCCGTCGTCGGGGTGAGTCTCCTGTCGTTCGTCGGCGTGCTCGTTCTGTTGGTCCGAGAACGGTTGCTGCGTCAGCTCATTCCGATTCTCGTGAGCTTCGCGGTCGGAGCGCTACTCGGCGACGCGCTGCTGCACATCATTCCGGAGCTCGCCGAAGAGGGAGGGCTGACGGTGGGGATCACGTTCACCATGGTCGCCGGCATCGTCGGTTTCTTCGTGCTCGAGAAGTTCATCCACTGGCACCACGCGTTGAACTTTTCGTCCGGAGAGGTGGTGCATCCGGTAGCGGTCACGAACGTGGTCGGCGACGGCGTGCACAACTTCGTGGACGGGGCGATCATCGCCGGCGCGTTCCTGGCGAGCGTCCCGCTCGGCACGACCACCGCTCTGGCCGTCGCACTGCACGAGATCCCGCAGGAGATCGGCGATCTCGGTGTCTTGGTTCATGCCGGCGTGAAGCCGCGCCGCGCGCTGCAACTGAACTTCCTGTCCGCCGTCACCGCTGTCGTGGGTGGCGTGCTGACCTTGGTTCTTGCGGACGTCGTCGCACTCGCCCGGCCGCTTCTAGCCATCACGGCCGGCGCGTTCATCTACATCGCAGGCGCCGACCTCATCCCGGAGCTGCACCGGGAGACCAACGCGTGGACGTCGACAGTGTAGTTCCTGGCCATGGTCGGGGGGTTCGCGGTCATGGCACTGCTGCTCCTGGCCGAGTAAGTCGCCGAAGCCGCCGACCGGACGGCCGCTAAGATTTTGACGTGCTCGGGGTGTGGATCGGCGTTGGCGTGGTCGTCGTCGTCGTCCTGTACGTCGTCTTCACGTACAACCGACTGGTCCGACTTCGCGTTCGATCCGAGAACGCGTGGTCCCAGATAGACGTTCAGCTGAGACGGCGCTACGACCTCATTCCGAACCTCATCGAGACCGTCCGGGCGTACGCGGCGCACGAGCGTGAGCTCTTCGAAAACGTCGCCCGAGCGCGGTCGGGGGCGGAGGCAGCCTCCGGTGTCGCGGCGCAGGCGGAAGCCGAAAACCAGGTGACCCGTGGCCTCCGCCAGCTCATAGCGGTCGCGGAGAACTATCCCGAGCTCAGGGCGAACGAGAACTTCCTTGCGCTCCAGGAAGAGCTCGTCGGCACCGAGTCGAAGATCGCGTTCGCCCGCCAGTTCTACAACGATCAGGTCGCCGCGCTGAACACGCTCATCGAGAGCTTCCCCTCGCGGTTCGTCGCTGCCATGGGCCGGTTCGAGGAGAAGGAGTTCTTCGAGATCGAGGAGCCGGCGCGAGGACCGGTCGGCGTGCAGTTCTAGCCGTTGTACGAACAGATCGCCAGCAACCGGCGCCGAACCGTTCTGATCGTCGCTATCGCGGTGATGTTCGCGGCCGGCGGCGGCTATCTACTGGGCCGTCTGTTGAACGTTGGCATCCTCGGGCTGGTCGTGGCGCTCGTCATTGCGGCGGCCATGTCGTTCTACTCGTATCGATACGGGGACCGGCTCGTCCTCCGAGCGGCCCGAGCCCGGAAGGTCACGCCGGAGGAAGAGCCGCGGCTGCACAACATCGTCGAGGGGCTCTCCCTGGCCGCCGGTCTCCCGAAGCCCGACGTGTACATCGTTCCCGAGCGTGCCCTGAACGCGTTCGCGACGGGGCGAGATCCCACGCATTCCTCGATCGCGGTGACGCAGGGTCTGCTCGATTCGATGAACCGTCTGGAGCTGGAAGGCGTTATCGCCCACGAGATGGCTCACGTCCAGGGACGGGACGTCCTGCTGGGGACGATCGTAGGAACGCTGGTCGGAGCGGTCGTGCTGATGGCCGAGTTCATGCTCCGGATCTTCTGGTGGGGAGGAGGCCGCAGCCGCAGGGTAGGGTCGCTCCCGCTGGTCCTGGTCGGGTTCGCCTTCGCCGCCGTGGCCTCGCTGTTCGCCCAGCTCATCCGCGTGGCCGTATCGCGTCGACGTGAATACCTGGCCGATGCGCAGGGTGCGCTGTTCACCCGCTACCCGCCGGGGTTGGCTTCCGCGCTCCGGAAAATCGCCGCGGACAACACTCCGATGAAGGCCACCAACAACGCAACGGCGCACCTCTGGCTCAAACAGCCCTCGCGCACTCCGGGTGAGGGCTACAACTGGTTCGAAACGATGTTTTCGACTCACCCTCCCATCGGGGAGCGGATTCGCATCCTCGAGGAGATGTAGTGATTTCTTTGTTGCGCCTCCCACCCGTCCGTACCATCCGTCGCTAATCTTTGGTCCGAACGTTCTGTGCTCCTCAATCAAGGAGGCCCACATCACATGAGATCGAGCCGACGCGCACGCCTGGCTGGAGCGGGGCTGGCGGCAATACTGCTGTTCACTGCATGTGGAAGCGACGAGCCGCCGGGACAGCAGCGCGCCGATGAACCGCCAGCCGTGTGCCCGTTGACCGGTCTCAAGCCAGCCCGTGGGACTGTTCCGGACCGTCCCGCGCTGGCCGTCAAGGTGGAGAACCTTCCCGAGGTTCGTCCCCAGACGGGCCTGTCGTTCGCCGACATCATCTATGAGGAGCCCGTCGAGGGAGGGATCACCCGGTTCATCGTGATCTACCAGTGCCGCGATGCCACCCGCATCCAGCCCATTCGTAGCGCCCGGATCAGCGACGTCGACGTCCTCGCGCAGTACGGCCGGCCGCTCTTCGCCTTCGCCGGAGGTGTGAAGGCAGTGTTCGACCGTGTGGATCGGTCGGACCTCGTCAACATCAACTACAACGTCCGCGAGGCGGCCGGTGCCTACCACCGAGACCCGAACGAGTCGGCGCCGCACAACCTGTACAGCAGCACCAGGGAGCTCTACGGCGTGGCGAAGGACGAGAAGGGCGCCCCGAATCCGATCTTCAACTACTCGCCTGATCCGCCCACCACGGGACGGCAAGTTGGAACCCTTCACATCCCGTTCTCGTCGTTCTCCGACGTCTACTGGAGATGGGACCAGCAGAGGAACGCGTACGTTCGGTCGCACGGAGATGTACCGCACACCTATTCCGACGGAAGACAGGTTGCGGCCACGAACGTGGTGGTCCAAGTGGTGAAGGTGATACAGAGCAACATCATCGATGCCGCAGGCAACCGATCGCCTGAAGTTGTCTCCGTCGGGTCCGGCAAGGCCTACATCCTGCGGGGCGGCCGGATGAGCGTCGGAACGTGGCGGCGTCCGACGGTCGGCGACGTCACGAAGTTCTACAACCGGGACGGCGACGAGATCAGCCTGCTGCCGGGAGTCACCTGGGTCGAGTTGGTGCCGTCAGACGTCGACATCTCGGCTACCCGCCAGTAGCGGGCGGCGAGCGCTTTAGTCGCCGGAGGGAGCCGCGACCCCCATTCGCTCACGCACGTCAGCCACCGTTCGTGACGCGATGACCCTCGCCTTGTCGGCTCCCGCGGCGAGGATCTCTTCCAGCCGCTTTTCGTCGGCGCGGAGCTCCATGTATCGCTCGCGGACCGGTCGAAGGTAGTCCACGGCCGCTTCCGCCACCGCTTTCTTGAAGTCCGAGTAACGGGAGCCGTCGAACTCTCGCTCCACCGCCTCGGGAGTGATGTCTCGAACCGAGGCCAGGATCTCGATCAGATTGGATATGCCGGCCTTGTCGGGTGCCCGCCGAATCTCCGATCCCGAATCGGTCACGGCGCTCATGAACTTCTTCTCGATAGCGGCGGGTTCGTCCAACACGAATACCGTGCCCTGCTCGGTCCCTCCGGTGGTCGACATCTTTCGCTCTGGCGCCTGGAGGTCCATGATTCGCGCGCCGACCGGCGGAATGCGATGGGCCGGAAGCACCAACGTCTGGCCGTACCGGGAGTTGAACCGTTCGGCGATGTTCCTGGCCAGCTCGAGGTGCTGCCGCTGGTCCTCACCGACGGGGACCTCGTCGGTGCAGTACGCCAGGATGTCGGCCGCCTGCAGGATCGGGTAGATGAACAGTCCGGCGGAAACGAAGTCGCGCTGCTCGCCGGATTTCTCCTTGAACTGGTGCATACGGGCCAGCTCGCCGTAGGACGTGACGCTGGACAGGAGCCAACAGAGCTCCGTGTGCTCCTTGACGTCGGACTGCCGGAACAGGATGCAACGGTTCGGATCGAGTCCCGCCGCCATGAGGATCGCTGTCGTGTCGTAGAGGCGCTGGCGAAGGTCGGCCGGGTCGTAAGTGACGGTGATGGCGTGGAGGTCGACGATGCAGTAAATGGCGTCGCCGCGGTCCTGGCCTGAGACGTAATGCCGGATGGCACCCAGGTAGTTCCCGAGGTGCTTGCGTCCCGTCGGCTGAATTCCGCTGAAGATCCGCATGTCGGTCCAAGGGTACCGGGGCCGGAGACGCGCCGAGTAGACTGGTCGAAAAGAAGCGGAGTTGGTGCCCACAACGGGCGTGGAGGGGCGCGATGCAGAACGAAACCGGGACGCTTCGGGTGAAGACGGGGCTCGCCGAGATGCTGAAAGGCGGCGTCATCATGGACGTCACCACCGCCGAGCAGGCCAAGATCGCGGAAGACGCCGGGGCCGCCGCGGTGATGGCGCTGGAGCGCGTCCCCGCAGACATTCGCGCGGAGGGTGGCGTGGCTCGGATGGCGGACCCGGTCAAGGTGACCGAAATCATGGAGGCGGTTTCCATCCCGGTCATGGCGAAGTGCCGGATCGGCCACTTCGTGGAAGCGCAGGTGCTGCAGTCGCTCGGCGTGGACTATGTCGACGAGAGCGAGGTCCTCACACCCGCCGACGAGGAGAACCACATCGACAAGTGGGACTTCACGGTGCCCTTCGTGTGTGGAGCCCGCGATCTCGGCGAGGCGCTGCGCCGGATCTCGGAGGGCGCCGCGATGATCCGGACCAAGGGCGAAGCCGGCACGGGCAACGTGGTCGAAGCCGTTCGGCATATGCGCCGGATTACCGGACAGATGCGGCAGCTCCAGGGGCTGCGCAGTGATGAGCTCGGCCGGGCGGGGAAGGAGATCGGGGCGCCGCTCGAGCTGGTTCGGCAGGTAGCCGCCACAGGGAAGCTTCCGGTGGTCAACTTCGCGGCGGGTGGGATCGCCACTCCGGCCGACGCTGCGCTCATGATGCACCTCGGGGCCGACGGGAACTTCGTCGGCTCCGGAATCTTCAAGTCAGAGGACCCGGCGCCACGCGCCCGAGCGATCGTGGAGGCAACGACGTACTACCAGGACCCCGACATCCTCGCGAAGGTCTCGCGAGGGCTCGGTGACCCGATGCGTGGACTGGACGTGGCGAAGCTCGCCGAGGAGGAACTTCTCCAGACCAGAGGCTGGTAGCCACGGACCAGACTTCGGGGGAAGCGCAGAAGCCGGGTAGAGCCGCCTTCGTCCTCGGTCAGCTGTACTACTACCTGGCGGCGCTCACGGGCGTCGGTTTTCTCCTGGGAGGCACCATCGCGGCGCTCTTCGGTGTCCGCGATCTCATCCTTCCGGACGAAGACGACAGCACCCGCGAGGCGATCCGAGGTGTCCTCAACGGCCTTGCGTTCGTTCTCATCGGAGTGGGGTGTTTGTGGTGGCACTTGCGCGAGGCGCGACGTCGTGAGGAGCGTCCGCACACCGACGCCTTCTGGGGCCGGTCGCTGTACTTCCACGTCGTCGCCGCGCTGGCGCTGGGCTTCGTTCTCACGGGACTCGTTCTCCTACTCATCGGCGTCGTGGATGTGGTCCTCCCGGAGTGCGCGCATTTGGACCTTCCGTCTGGGGCCACCGGTGTTGATGGGAATGGCGGGTGCGTTCCCGTTGAGCGAGAGGCGTCGATCCGGCTGATCGTCGACTCCGGAATCATCCTCGTCGTGTCGGCCCCCGTGTGGTTCTGGCATTTGCGACGAGGCCGTCAGCTCACAACAGCGGCCTGACAGAACCCCTGGCTATCATGGCTTCGCGATGAAAGCTGGAGTTCTTGCCCTTCAGGGCGACTTCCGTGAGCACGCCGCGATGTTCGTCGAATGCGGCGCATCGCCGGTGCTCGTTCGAACGCCCGAAGATCTCGACTCCGTGGATTGCCTGGCCATCCCGGGAGGCGAATCGACCACGATCGGCAAGCTCGCCACCCGGTACGAGCTGGTCGAGCCGATTCGAAAGCGCGCGGAGGAAGGGATGCCTGTGTTCGGGACGTGCGCCGGCATGGTCGTCATGGCGGAGCACGTCGAGGGCGGGACGCCCTTGCTCTCCGTGCTCGACATCGATGTGCGAAGGAACGCGTACGGCCGCCAGGTCGATTCATTCGAAACGGATATCGACGTGAAAGGAGTGGGACCCGTCCGAGCCGTCTTCATCCGGGCTCCCGTCGTGAAAGGGGTCGGGCCTGATGTCGACGTGTTGGCGGAGCACGAAGGAACCCCCGTGGTCGTTCAGCGGGACAACCTGCTCGCCGCCAGCTTCCACCCCGAGATGGCGCGCGATCCTCGCCTGCACGAACGGCTGTTGGACCTGGCTCGCTAACGAGTTCAGCACGACAGGAGCACGCATGTCCGGCCACTCGAAATGGACCCAGATCAAGAGGAAGAAGTCGGCGACCGACGAGAAGCGCGGGCGCATGTTCTCGAAGCTCCTTCGGGCGATCGAGGTCGCCGTGCGGGAGGGCGGTCCCAACGTCGAAGGCAACATGACGCTCGCGTCGGCGGTTCAGAAAGCCCGTGATTATTCGGTTCCCATGGACAACATCGAGCGCGCCATCAAGCGCGCGGCCGGGGAGAGCGGGGGAGCGCAGTACCAGGAAGCGACGTACGAGGGGTACGGCCCGGGCGGTGTGGCAGTCCTGGTAGAGGCCATGACCGACAACCGCAACCGGACCGGCCAGGAAGTGCGGCACACGTTCACCCGCATGGGTGGAACCCTCGGAGACCCGGGAAGCGTCGCGTGGATGTTCCACCGGCGTGGGCTCATCGTCGTCGAGAAAAAGGTGGCTCCCGAGGAGGACGGCCTTCTCGAGGTCATTCTGGAAGCCGGCGCGGAGGATCTTCGCGACTCGGGGGCGCACTGGGAGATCGTCACGCCGCCCGACGCGCTGGTCGCGGTGCGGAAGGCGCTCGAGGAAAACGGCGTTCAGTTCGTCTCGGCGGAGCTCACGATGCTCCCGTCCACCGAAGTGCCACTCGACCGGGACAAGGCCGAATCGGTGCTCCGCCTGATCGAAAGCTTGGAGGACCTGGAGGACGTTCAGAACGTCTACTCGAACTTCGACATCCCGGAACAGGTCCTGGCCGAAACGGGCTGAAGCCCCTGTGACAAATGTCATAGCGGCTCCGCGTGTGGCTAGGTAAATTACAGCGGTGTAATTGATCTGGAAGGGACACCGACGTAGGCTCTGAACGTATGTTCGAGCACCGAGTTCTCGGCGTGGATCCCGGAACCGCTGCCATAGGGCTGGCAGTTGTGGAGGGGTCTGCCCGTCAGCAGGCCGTCACGTGGGCTTCGACCGTTCGTACACCGACGGCGATCCCCCCGGCCGAGCGGCTCCGGCGACTCCACGAAACGGTGGCCCACGTGATCCGGACGCATCAACCGGACACGATGGCGCTGGAGGCGCTCATGTGGGGACAGAATCGCCAGAGCGCGATGCAGGTTGCCCGGGCGACCGGGGTCATCACGCTGGCTGCCGCTCAGGCCGGCGTGCCGGTCGTGGAGTACCCACCGCTCCAGGTGAAGATGGCCGTCACGGGCGTCGGCAACGCGCCGAAGGACGCCGTTCAACGCGGGCTCGTACGAATCCTTGGCGTCAGCGGCGTCCCGGAGGAGCTCAATGCGGCAGATGCCGTCGCGACGGCCGTGTGCCACCTCCAGCACGAGCGGCTTCGACGAGTCAAGGAAACGGCCGCTCCTTGATCACCCTCTTGGAAGGAAAGGTCGTGGAGAAGAACGGCGACCGCGCCGTGATCAGCGTGGGCGGGGTCGGGTACGAGGTGCTACTTCCAAGTCCCACCCTCGGTCGATTGCCCGCCCTCGGCCGGGCCGCCAAGCTCTTCACTCGGCTCCAGGTCCGCGAGGACGCCATGATCCTGTACGGCTTCTCGTCCACAGAGGAGCGCACGCTGTTCGACCACCTCGTCACGGTGAGCGGAGTTGGACCCAAGGTGGCACTGGCCATTCTCTCCGTGCTCAGCCCGGATGCGTTGAGGAGAGCCGTCAGCGCCGGTGACACCGCAGCGCTCACCCTCGTGCCCGGTGTGGGGAGGAAGGTTGCGGGGCGGGTCATCCTCGATCTGAAGGACAAGATCGGCGAAGCGGGCGAGACGGTGAGTGGACCCGTTGCCGAAGTCAGGGAAGCGCTCCTGTCGCTCGGGCTATCCGGTCAGGAAGCACAGGAAGCGCTCGCGGCGGTCGCTCCCAACGGCGACCGTCCGGTCGAAGACCTCCTTCGGGAAGCTCTCCGGAGCGTGGGGCGATGACGACCAAAGAGGGGCCGGACGGCGTTCGCGTAGTGGCCGGCGACGGCACGGAGGATGAGCGCGAGATCGACGCGAACCTCCGTCCGCGATGGCTCTCCGAGTTCGTCGGCCAGACCCGAATCAAGGAGCAGTTTCAGCTCCTGGTCGAAAGCGCGACATCACGACAGGAGTCGCTCGATCACGTCCTGCTATCGGGTCCGCCCGGCCTCGGGAAGACCACGCTGGCCGGAATCCTTGCGAACGAGCTCGGCGTGGGATTTCGCCCAACGTCGGGTCCGGCGCTCGAGCGCGCCGGTGACCTGGCGGCCATTCTCACGAATCTCGAAGAGGGCGACGTTCTCTTCGTCGATGAGATCCACCGAATGCCCCGGCCGGTTGAGGAGGTCCTGTATCCGGCGCTGGAGGACTTCAAGCTCGATGTCATCATCGGCAAGGGGCCGTCGGCTCGGAGCATTCGATTGGATCTGCCGCGGTTCACGCTGGTGGCCGCGACCACCCGCCCGGGCCTGGTGACCCTTCCACTGCGAGAGCGATTCGGATTCTCTCCCCGTCTCGACTACTACTCGGAAGAGGAGCTGGTGCAGGTGGTCGTTCGCTCGGCGGGGATCCTCGATGTGAGCATCGAGTGGGAAGGAGCGAACGAGATCGCCCGGCGCTCCCGCGGGACGCCGCGAATCGCAAATCGGCTGCTTCGGCGCGTCCGAGACTACGCCCAGGTCCGTGGCGACGGGACCATCAGCCTTGAGGCGGCGCGGTTGGCGCTCGCCCTGTTCGAGGTGGACGAGCGCGGGCTCGACAAGCTGGACGTGTCCATCCTCACCGCGCTGGCGACAAAGTTCCAGGGCGGGCCGGTCGGACTGTCGACGCTCGCGGCCGCCGTGGGCGAGGAAACTGAGACGATCGAGGACGTGTACGAGCCCTACCTGCTCCAACTCGGGTTTCTGAAGCGGACGCCCCGGGGCCGGATCGCCACCGCGGCCGCATACGCGCATCTCGGCCTGGCTGAGAAAGAGGACGCCGGACTGTTCTAGCCGCTGGCTACAGTAGACACGTGGATCTGTCCGGCGTGGGCAAGCTGCTGTTGATCCTGGGCGCGCTCCTGGCCATCTTCGGGCTCGTGTTCGTGCTCGTGGGGCGGGGCGTCATTCCACGGCTGCCCGGAGACTTCTCCTTCGGGGGACGCAATTGGCGCGTCTACCTTCCGATCGGCACGTCAATCCTAATCTCGATCGTCCTGACCGTTCTTCTCAATATCTTCTTCCGGGGCTAAGACACACGGGGAGCCAGCAACGCGGTATTGCGAACGCAATCTGGCGACCCTAGAATCTTGTAGTTGAACGGTCGGCGGCCGCAGGCCGCCGTTTTTTTCGCGGGGCCGTGGCCCCTGACCCCCTCAGGCCCCGCCGCGATAGGAGGTCATGGTGCTCGGATTCAGCTCCCTGCTCGCCCAGGCGCGCGGAGGACAAGGAAGCGGCCTCACCTCGCTGCTGCTCCTGGTCCTCATGGGCGTGTTCTTCTACTTCCTTCTGATCCGCCCGCAGCAGCGCCGCGCCCGCCAACAGCGAGCACTCATCGACAGCCTCGACATCGGAGACGAGGTCATGACGGTCGGCGGTCTGTACGGAACGGTTCGCAGGCTGGATGACGACCGCGTGACGCTCGAGGTGGCGCCCGGCGTGGACCTCCAGTATGCGAAGAGCGCGATCGCCCGGCGCCTCGAAGTCGCCGACGACTTTGGTGACGCAGCACAGACTGAAGACGGACGGGAGGCAGGGAGCTCGTCCTGAGCTTCGACGTTTCTTGTCGGTGATGGGGGATTCGCTGTGAGAGGGGTTGGCCGTCTCGTCGCTTCGATCGTTGCCGTCCTGATCCTGATCGGGGCTGTGGTCGCCGGATTCGTCACCAACTTGCGGCCGCTGCTCGGCCTTGACCTCACCGGTGGAATCTCGGTCGTGCTGGCCGGACCGGCGAACACCGACCGGGCGGTCATGGAGCGCGCACTGGATCGGATCCGTGACCGGGTCGACGCGCTTGGAGTCGCGGAGCCTGACATCTCACTGCTCGGAAACAACCTCATTCAGGTGCAGCTTCCCGGGCTGGGCGGCCAGGGAAGGGTCACCCAGCAAGGACGACAGTTCTGTGTCGAGGACACCGCCGGCAGGAGTCTGGGGTGCTTTGCGAGCCGGGCGCAGGCGCAGGCCAGGGCGAAGGCGCAGAGCGTTCAGAGGGTGCTCGAAATCATCGGCACCACGGCCCGCCTGGAGGAGCGAGCGGTCGAAGAGACCGTGCAACCGACCAGCCCCGATTACCTCACCTTCACCAGAGGCGTGATCGATATCGGCGACCCCATCCGCCAGAACAAGGACTTCAGCGAAGTTCCCCCCAGGCCGACGGAGCTTCTCACGTACGAAGACGCCAACGGCGACGGTCGGTTCAACCCGCGAACCGATGCCAAGTACAAGCTCGGGAAGATCGAGATCACCGGCGCCGACCTCTCTCGCGCCAGCGCGCAGTTCGCGACTTCGGCGTCCGGACAGAATGTCACGAACCCTGGGTGGCGCGTGGTGTTCAGCCTGAACCGCGAAGGGGCCCGGAAGTTCGGCGAGGCCACGAGGCGGTTGACCGGAAGACAGCTCGCCATCGTCCTTGACGGCGTTGTGCAGTCCGCCCCCACCGTTCAGGCCGCCATCACCGGTGGCGAGGGCGAGATCACCGGAGACTTCACCGAGGCAGAGGCGAAGAACCTCGCCGTGGTTCTGAGCTCCGGTGCCCTTCCCGTGGAGCTCGCCAGGCAGGAGGTGAGAACGGTGAGCCCGCTACTCGGGCAGGAGTCGCTTCGGCAGGGCCTGATCGCGGGGATCGCCGGCCTCATCGCCCTGGCGCTGTATCTGGCCGCGTACTACCGGCTGCTCGGCGTGGTCACGTGGTTTGGCATGGCCGTGTGGGCCGTCTTGGTCCTTGGACTCGTCTCGGTGATGGGGCGCACGGTCGGCTATGCGCTCACCCTTGCCGGTGTGGCAGGGATCATCGTCTCGATTGGCGTCACCGCCGACAGCTACATCGTGTTCTACGAGCGGCTCAAGGACGAGGTCCGCCATGGAAAAACGCTTCGAGCGGCCGTGCAACCGGCCTTCAAGCGTGCTTGGCGGACGGTGATCGCCGGAAACAGCGTCACGATCCTTGCCGCCGCCGTTCTGTACATGCTCGCCGTGGGGTCCGTCCGCGGCTTCGCGCTCACGCTCGGGCTCTGCACGGCTCTTGACATGTTCGTCGTGTACTTCTTCAAGCGGCCCTTGGTGTTCCTCCTCGCGCGGAGCCCGTTCTTCACGAGCCTTCGCGGCATGGGTCTCCGGAGTAGCGTCGCCGCCGACCCCGTCCCGGTGGCCGGAGGTCAGCGATGAACGTGCGTCATTTCATCGAGACGTTCCGGGGACACGAGTCGCCGAACCTCAACATCGTCGGCCGGCGGCGGTGGTGGTTCATCCTCTCCGGGTTGTTCATCCTGCTCGCGTTCATCGGGCTGTTCGTGCGCCAACTCAATTTCTCGATTGCGTTCACGGGTGGCTCTGTGCTCGAGTTTCCGAACCGAAGCGGAGCATCGGTGGCCGACTATCAGCGGGCGTTGGCCAGGTTCGGGCTTCGCGGCGCTCAGGTAGAAATCCTGGGTGACCGCGACGTCAGCATTCGGACCGAGAGCCTTACCGAACTGGGCGCCTCGTCCCGGCGCCAGGGAGCACCAGGCGCTCGCGGCGATCAGGTGCGACAGGAGGTCGCTCGTGTGGCCGGCATCTCCGTGGACGAAATCAACGAGCAGGACGTCGGTCCGACGTGGGGCAGCACGATCTCGCGAAAGATGCTCACCGGTCTGGTGGTGTTCCTCGCCCTCGTCACGCTGTACATCACACTGCGCTTCGAATGGAAGATGGCGATCGGGGCACTGGTTGCCCTGGCGCACGACACGATCATCACCGCGGGGACCTACGCCCTGGTCGGTCGGGAGGTGACGCCAGAGACCGTCATTGCCGTCCTAACGATTCTTGGTTACTCGCTGTACGACACCGTGGTGATCTTCGACAAGGTAAAGGAGAACACCGAATCGACCGCTCTGATCGCCCGCGAAGGCTATTCGGGCGTCGTGAACATGTCGCTCAATCAGGTGTTGATGCGTTCGCTCAACACGTCGCTGGTCGTACTGCTGCCTATCGGCGCGCTACTCCTGTTCGGAGGCGAGACGCTCAAGGACTTCGCGTTCGCCCTCTTCGTCGGCCTGACCACCGGTGCCTACTCGTCCGTCTTCCTGGCCGCACCGCTCCTCGCGCTCTTAAAGGAGCGCGAACCCCGGTACCGACAGATCCGCGCCCGGGCGCTGGCTCGACAGGGGAGGCCCGGACTTCGTGTCGTCCCGGGTGGACGGGAAGCTCCGGCCGTCGAAGGCGACGGTGGGCGAGAGCTCGAACCGGCCGGCGCAGTGGCGCGGGGAACCGACCGGGCCGCGCGAACCGAACGGGCCGCGGGTGGAACCGCGGGGCGACCGCGAACCGGCGGTTCGAAGAAGAAGAAGGCCAAGGCACAGGGGAAGCCAAAACGGCGTCGTCGGTAGGACCGGCACCGCGTGGAATCGGAGGTCAGACGTGAACAATCACACGCTCGACCGGGCCAAGCAGCTCATTCGAGACATCCCCGACTTTCCCCAACAGGGGATCGTGTTCAAGGACATCACGCCGCTCCTTGCAGACGAGAACGCGTTCTCCTCCGTCATCGACCTGATCGTCGTCCACTACGGACGCGGCAACATCGACAAGGTGGTGGGAATCGAGGCGCGGGGTTTCATCCTGGCCTCGCCGGTGGCGTATCACTTCGGGGCGGGGTTCGTTCCCGTTCGCAAGGAAGGAAAGCTGCCGTGGGACACCGATCGCGAGGAGTACGCCCTGGAGTACGGCACGGCGGTTCTGGAGATCCACCGCGATGCCATTCGGCCGGGGGAGCGGGTCCTGATCGTTGATGACGTGCTGGCTACGGGCGGTACGGCGCGGGCAACCGCACAGCTGGTCGAACGCCTGGGTGGCAAGGTGATGGGGATCGCGTGTCTCATCGAGCTTTCCTTCCTGGACGGGCGCAAAGCGGTCGCCGACTACGACTTCTTCTCGCTCATCACGTACTGAGGGCCCGTGGGGCGCTCCCAGACAGCCAGGTCATGGGCGAAGAGAACTCGCACGGGATCGATCTGCTCCCGGAGCGTCCGCACCCACGGAGCCACCTCAACCTCCATGGCACCTCCTGAACCGGCCAGCTCAGAGGCGAACGCTGCCCTGGCGTACTCCGAGGCGTCGTTGAAGGCCTGTCCGGCTAGGACAACGCTTCCTTCACGCGTGTCGACCACGAGGGACTGGTGGCCCGGCGTATGCCCGGGCGTTGGGATGACGCGAATTCCATCCGTCACGTCGGCCTCACCGTCATGCAACTCGAGCGAGACGCCTTCGAAGTCAATGACCCTCGGATTGGTGTAGTCCCAGTCGCTCGCGGCTTCGACCTCTAGGGGCTGCGCGAAGATGGGGCGGCCGGGGAAGTTCGGATTCCCACCCGCGTGGTCGACGTGGAGATGGCAATTGACGACAGCACGGATTTCCTCGATCGCCGTGCCGGCTCTCCGTAGCTGACGCCTTAAGTCGTGGGTGACCGGCCGGTAGCGGCGGTCCGACTCCGGATGAGGCCCGAGACCGGTGTCGAACAGAACCGGCCCGGCGGGATGGTGGATGACAAACGCGCACACCACGATCTTCTGGCGTGGCAGGGAGCTGTCATCAGGCATCGTGAAGTGACCGAGAAGCAGCCGTTGGATTTGGCTCGAGCTGATCACGTTCTCTTCGGGAAGAATGACAGATCGTGCGTGGTTAAATTGCTGTAATTGGGTCAACAGGAGGCAATCAGGTCCGAACGTAAGGGCGGGCTGCTCTCCCGCCTTCCGTTCCGGCCGTCCGAGGACGGGTCCTCGGACTCCTTCGATTCGCTGACGAAGCTCATCAAGGCTCGAAACTCAAAGGTCGACCTCAAGGAGCTCCATCGGGCCCACGATTTCGCCGCACAGGCCCACTACGGGCAGCGACGACTGTCCGGAGAGGACTTCATCGAACATCCGGTGGCCGTCGCCACCATCCTGGCCGATCTCGGAATGGACCTCACCACCCTGCAGGCCGCGCTCCTACACGACGTCGTCGAGGACACCGAGCAGACCCTGGAAACGGTCCGGTCGGAGTTCGGGGACCAGGTGGCGGACCTGGTCGACGGGCTGACCAAGCTGGAGGCCATCAAGTTCCGGTCTCGCGAGCAGGAGCAGGCCGAAAACGCCCGCAAGATGATCATCGCCATGGCTCGGGACATCCGGGTCCTGTTGATCAAGCTGGCCGACCGACTGCACAACATGCGGACTCTGTGGGCGCTGCCCCGCCACAAGCAGGAGCAGAACGCGACGGAAACACTGGAGATCTACGCGCCGCTGGCACACCGACTCGGCGTGCACCGCATCAAGTGGGAGCTGGAGGACCTGTCGTTCAAGGCGCTGTACCCGGCGCGGTTCGACGAAATCCGGAACCTGGTGGAGCGACGGGAAGGAGAGCTCCAGGAATACGTCGAGAAGGTCACGGCCCACCTCAGCGCCAAGCTGCGGGAGATGAAGGTCAAGGCCGAGGTGGAAGGGCGGCCGAAGCACTTTTATTCCGTGTACGAAAAGATGGTGCTTCGCGGCAAGGAGTTCAACGAGATCTACGACCTCATCGGGATCAGGATCCTCGTCGATTCGGTGCGCGACTGCTACGCGGCGCTCGGTGCGCTGCACGCGCTGTGGAAGCCGGTCCCCGGTAGGTTCAAGGACTACGTTGCGATGCCCAAGTTCAACATGTACCAGTCGCTGCACACCACGGTCATCGGACCCGAAGGCCGGCCGCTCGAGGTGCAGATCCGGACGCACCGAATGCACCGGACGGCCGAATTCGGGATCGCCGCGCACTGGCGGTACAAGGACCGTGGGTCGAAGTCGAAGCAGCGGCCCGGCGACGACAAGGCCGAGATGGACTGGCTGTCCCGGATGCTCGATTGGCAGAAGGAGATGGCCGACCCGAAGGAGTTCATGGAGGGCTTGAAGGTCGACCTCTATGCGGGTCGGGCTTTCGTGTTCACCCCGAAAGGAGACGTGGTCGACCTTCCTGCCGGGGCGACCCCCGTCGACTTCGCCTACGCCATCCACACCGAAGTGGGGCACCGGTGCATCGGGGCGCGGGTCAACGGGCGCCTCGTGCCGCTCGACTACGAGCTGCATACCGGGGACACCGTCGAGGTGGTGACGTCAAAGGCCGCGGACGCCGCCCCGTCCCGCGACTGGCTCGGCTTCGTAAAGTCGCCCAGAGCTCGCAACAAGATCCGTCAGTGGTTCTCCAGGGAGCGCAGGGAAGACGCCCTGGAGACCGGCCGCGAGCTCCTCCATCGCTCCCTTCGGCGACATTCTCTCCCCGTGGTGAGGCTCTCATCCGACGAGCTGATGGCGCAGGTTGCGGCAGATCTGAAGTACCCGGATGTCGATTCGTTGTACGTGGCGATCGGCGAGGGGCACGTCTCGCCGCAGTCGATCGTGTCGCGGCTGGACCGGGTGGTTTCGGCCGATGCCGAAGACGAGGCGGAAGAGATTCCCGCGGCACGGCCGGTGGAGCTTCGAAAGGAGCCGGCCTCTGTGGTCGTTCAGGGGCGAAGCGACGTCTGGGTGAAGCTCGCGAGGTGTTGCACCCCTGTTCCGGGCGACGACATTCGAGGGTTCATCACACGAGGGCAGGGCGTCTCGGTCCACCGCACGGACTGCCCCAACGTCAAGGCGCTCAGCGCCGAGCCCGAGCGGTTCATCGATGTCACGTGGCGCGCCGGTGTCCCGACGTCGTTCGCCGTGTCAATCCAAGTCGAGGCGCTCGATCGGCAGAAGCTTCTTCGTGACGTCGCCACCGTTCTCAGCGACCAGCGAGTGAACATCATTTCTGCGTCGTCGAATGTCGGGAAGGACCGCATTGCCACGCTGCGGTTCACGTTCGAGCTCGCCGACATCGCGCATCTTTCGAGCATCCTGTCCGCGGCCAAACGCGTGGATGGGGTGTTCGACGCGTACCGCGTCCTCCCTGGCTGACGCGATCGCCGGTGCGGCTGGTCATCCAGCGAGTGTCGCGTGCTGCGGTTCACGTGGCGGGGAATACCGTCGCGGAGATTGGGCCGGGACTTCTGGTTCTGGTCGGTGTGGGCCGCGACGACGCTGAAGACGAGGCGCGGTGGCTGGCAGGGAAGGTCTTCAACCTCCGGATCTTCGAGGATGACGAAGGCAGGATGAATCTAGCCCTCTCCGAGAGCGGCGGCGAGATCCTGGTGGTCCCTCAGTTCACGCTGTACGGCGATGCGCGCCGAGGCCGACGGCCGTCGTGGGCCGGAGCGGCCGATCCCAACGTCGCGGAGCAGCGAGTCACTGCGTTCGCCGAGACGCTGGAAGCGCTCGGTGCGACGGTCAGAAGAGGGGCATTTCGCGAGCACATGGAAGTGGAGCTGGTGAACGACGGGCCGGTCACGATTCTGTTGGAAGGTTCGCCCGCAGGCCGCTGATACGATGCCCCGGATGTTCCTGGAGGCGTTTTCCGACAACCCATTCGGCACGAACTGCTGGCTCCTGTCGGCGGACGGCAGCGACGATGCCGTGATCGTCGATCCCGGCTTCGAGGCGGCGCGAATCCTGAACCTTCTTCGCGACGCCGGAAAGCGCCCTGTCGCCACACTCGCCACCCACGGTCATTACGACCACGTCGGTGCCGCGGCAGAAGTCTGTGGGGATGATGTTTCCTTCTTCATTCACGAAGACGACGCTCTCGCCATGACCGACCCGCAGGCCTGGGGAGCGGGGATGCCGGTTCCGATCGCGGCGCCAAAGGACCTTCGAACCTTCTCCGACGGGGAGGTCCTGGAATTCGGCGGGCTGGCCTTCGAGGTGTTGCACACCCCCGGTCACACTCCGGGGAGCTCCTGTTTCCGGATCCCCGATCTGCTGTTCAGCGGCGACCTGGTGTTTCGCGGAGCGATCGGACGGTACGACTTTCCGAATTCCTCGGCCGCCGAGATGTTCGCGAGCCTGCGGCGCTTCCTCTCCCTTCCCGACCCATTGCCGGTGTACCCGGGCCACGGTGATGCGACCACCGTTGCCCTGGAGCGGGCCACCAATCCCTTCCTACGCCAGCTGGCCTGAGCCTCCATGGACTTCTCAGCGCCGAGGGGAACCTCCGACCTGCTTCCGCCTGCCTCGGAACACCTGCGGGCGTTGGCCGACCTGGCCGCTCGGCGCGCGGAGCTCTACGGCTACCGCTTCATCGAGACGCCTGCGTTCGAACAGACGGAGCTCTTCGCGCGCACGTCGGGGGAATCGAGCGACGTTGTTCGCAAGGAGATGTACACGTTCGAGGACAAGGGTGGTCGTTCGCTCACGCTTCGTCCTGAAGGAACGGCCCCCGTTGTGCGGGCCTTCCTGGACCGGCGGGGCGAGGTCTCGGTTCCGTTCAAGACCTACTACCTCGAACCGATGTGGCGGTACGGGCGTCCCCAGTCAGGGCGACTGAGGGAATTCCGGCAGTTCGGAATCGAATGCATCGGGTCGCCCGAACCCGATGCCGACGCCGAAGTGATTCACGTGGGTGACGAATACCTCCGCGAGACGGGATTGGGCCGCCTCGAGCTGCAACTGAACTCCATCGGCGACGAGGTCTGCCGTCCGGCGTACCGGGAGGAGTTGCTCGAATACCTCGAGCGGAATCGTGACCGCCTGACCGACGAGCATCGAGACCACTTCCGGCTGAACCCCATGCGCGTCCTGGACTGCAAGGACACGGCGTGCCGCGATGTCTCGAAGGACGCACCGAAGATCTCTGATCGCCTGTGCCAGGCGTGCAAGGAGCACTTCGAGAGCGTTCGTGACGGCCTGGCGCAGGAGGGCGTGAGCTTCGTCCACGTTCCGACGCTGGTTCGCGGACTGGACTACTACACGCGGACGACGTTCGAGTGGGTGAGCGGCGTGCTTTCGGAAGGACAGTCGACCGTCGGGGGTGGGGGCCGGTACGACGGCCTGGCCGAGGTGCTCGGAGGTCCGCCCACGCCGGGGATCGGTTTCGCTCTCGGGCTCGAACGGATCCTCCTTGCGCTTCAGAGCGAGGGACGTGAGGTCGAGCGGGCTGCCCTCGACTGTTTCGTCGTGGCGATCGGAGACGGAGCAGCGTCTTCGGCGAGGGACATTGCGCGTCAGCTGCGAGCGGCCGGGATCAGGACGGCTGCGGGGTTCGGGTCGCGCCCTCTGAAAGCGCAGCTTCGAATGGCCGACCGGGCAGGAGCAACGTTCGCGGTCATCATCGGGGAGAAGGAAGCAGCCGCCGAAACGGTCAAGCTCCGACGGCTCGCCGACGGGCGCGAGGAAGAGTTCGGCCTGGACGAGGCGATCGTGTGGATCAGGACGCAGGGCGCGGCCGACGCATGAGCGATCGCCTCGCGGGTGGGCGGACCCACATGTGCGGCGCGCTTCGGAAGGAGCACGCCGGCGGCGAGGCCATCCTTGCCGGGTGGGTCGCCCGGAAGCGGGATCACGGCGGGGTCATTTTCATGGACCTTCGCGACCGGGACGGCATCGTCCAGGTGGTCGCGCACCCCGACGCTCCGGACGCGGCGCGCGTTGCCGGTGAGGTGAAGCTTGAGTCCGTGGTGAGGATCGAAGGAGAGATTCGGCTTCGTCCCGAAGGCACGGCAAACCCGAACATCGCGACGGGGGACGTCGAGGTCGCGGCCCGAACGATTCAGGTGGTGTCGGAATCCCTGACCCCACCCTTTCCGATCGAGGACGGGATCGAGACCGATGAGCTGCTTCGTCTGACGTATCGCTATCTCGACCTCCGTCGCCCTGAGATGACCAGGGCGTTCGTGCTTCGTCACGGGATCGCCCGGTCCATCAGGCGGTTCTTCGACGAGAGGGGATTCATCGACGTCGAGACCCCTGACCTGACCAAGAGCACGCCGGAAGGTGCGCGAGACTTTCTGGTGCCCTCACGGCTCCAGCGAGGGAAGATCTACGCGCTTCCGCAATCGCCGCAGCAGTTCAAACAGCTCCTGATGGTTGCCGGCTTCGACCGGTACTACCAGATCGTGAGGTGTTTCCGGGACGAGGACCCTCGGGCCGACCGTCAGTACGAGTTCACCCAGCTCGACATGGAGATGTCCTTCGCCACCGAGGAAGACGTGTTCGCCCTCACGGAGGCGATGTTCGTTCGCGTGATGAACGAGAACGCCGGTGTGGACATCGAGACTCCGTTTCCGCGCCTCCCCTATGACGAGGCCATGGCTCGGTACGGGTCGGACAAGCCCGACACAAGGTACGGAATGGAGCTCGGCGACCTGACCGACACGTTTGCGGGCAGCGGATTTCGGGCCTTCGCCTCGGTGGTGGATACGGGGGGTGTGGTGAAAGGCTTCGCGGCACCCGGCGCCGCTTCGTGGAGCCGCAGGGACCTGGACGGTCTGGTCGACGAGGCGAAGTCCCGTGGGGCCGCCGGATTGGTGTGGGTGGCGTTCACGGACTCGGAGGCGCGGTCGCCGGTGGAGCGGCACCTTTCGACGGATGAGATCGAGGCCATCCGAAAGGCGACGTCGGCGGACGAGGGAGATCTGGCGCTGGTGGTGGCCGATCAGCCGTCACGGACGGCGGTCGCTCTGGACGGCCTCCGGCGGCTCATGGCCGTGCGCCTCGGCCTCATCCCCGAAGGGCGATGGAACTTCCTGTGGATCACCGATCCGCCGCTGTTCGAGTGGGGCGAGGATGAAAAGAAATGGGTGTCGGTTCATCACCCGTTCACCGCACCGGCATCCGATGACCTCACACCCCCGGCCGCTCGGGCCCGCGGGTATGACCTGGTGTTGAACGGTTGGGAGCTGGGCGGTGGCAGCATCCGTATCCACCAGCCCAATGTTCAACGGAAGGTCTTCGAAGCTCTGGGCCTTTCCCCCGAGCAGACCGAAGAGCAGTTCGGGCATCTGCTCCAGGCGTTTCGGTATGGGGTTCCGCCCCACGGTGGGATCGCGTTGGGATTGGACAGGATCGTCATGCTTATTGCCGGCAAACCGAACCTCCGCGAGGTCATCGCGTTCCCGAAGACGCAGTCCGGGACCGATCTCCTGATGGGAGCGCCCTCCGAGCCGTCTCAGGACCAGCTCGGCCAGCTCGGAATCCGGTTCGTGGGCGAATCGAAGCGGGATTAGGCCGGCGCGGTTATCGGGAGAGACGAGTGAGCCAACCACCGCTCGCCGCACGGATGCGGCCCCGAGGGTTCGACGAGGTTGTGGGACAGCGGCATCTCCTGGGACCGGGACGCGCCCTCTCGTCGATTGCCGAGTCCGGACACCTGCCGTCCCTCCTTTTATGGGGGCCTCCGGGCAGTGGCAAGACGACGATCGCCTACCTCCTGGCCGAAACAGTCAAGGGTGAGGTCGTGCAGCTCTCGGCGGTCGCTTCGGGTGTCGCCGACGCCCGCAAGGTCATGCAGCAGGCGAGGGGTTCGTTGTTTCCCACGGTTCTGTTCGTCGACGAGGTTCACCGGTGGAGCAAGTCGCAGCAGGACGTCCTGTTGCCGGCGGTGGAGGACGGGACCATCACGTTCATCGGAGCGACCACGGAGAATCCCTACTTCTCTCTGGTGTCGCCCCTCCTATCTCGGTGCATCCTGCTCAGGCTGGAGCAACTCGAGCCGCCGGACATTCGGAGCCTGCTCCAGCGAGCGCTCGAGGACGCGGAGCGTGGTCTGGGGAAAAGCGAGGTCAAGGTGTCCGACGAGGCGCTGGACCATCTGGCGAACGTCGCGGGTGGTGACGCCCGAGTCGCCCTGACGGGGTTGGAGACGGGGGTGCTCGCCGCGGAGGCAAGGGGAGACGCGGAGATCTCGCGTGCCGACGCGGAAGAAGCCCTCCAGAAGAAGGCCGTCGTGTACGACCGACAAGGGGACGCTCATTACGATGTCATCTCGGCGTTCATCAAGAGCATCAGGGGATCGGACCCGGACGCCACGCTGTTCTGGCTGGCCCGGATGATCGAGGCCGGCGAAGACCCCCGCTACATCGCCCGCCGCATGGTCGTCCACGCGTCCGAGGACATCGGGCTGGCGGACCCAAGGGCGCTGCTCGTCGCCGTGGCCGCCGCGCACGCCGTCGAGTACGTCGGCCTTCCCGAAGCGCGGCTCAACCTCGCCGAAGCGGCGATTTACCTCGCGACGGCCCCCAAATCGAACAGCGTCATCGTCGCCCTCAACCGGGCCACGGAGGACGGCGTGTCTAGCGACCCCGTCCCGCTTCATCTGAAAGAGCCCGGGCATCCCGCGCTTCGCAAGCATGGCTACGGCGTCGGGTACAAGTACCCGCACGAGTATCCCGGTCACCAAGTGGAACAGGAATACCGTCCGCCTCGGTTCGAGGGAAAGCGGTACTACGAGCCGAGCGGCGAAGGTGAGGAGAAGAGCGACGAACCTCCCTCCGAAGGGTGACCCCGATATGATTCGGGCTCTGCCATGACCGAAGTCCTCGACGAAGTCGTCGACCTGCTCCAACAGCTCATCAGGAACGCCTGCGTCAACGACGGGCGGCCTGAATCCGGCGGCGAAGTGCGGAGCGTCGACCTGCTTTCTTCCTACCTGGAGGGGTCCGGCCTCGACCTTCAGCGGTACGAGCCGATTCCCGGGCGCGGGAGCCTTGTCGCCAAGATCGAGGGAAGCGATCCTTCCGCTCCCGGCCTGGTGCTCATGGGTCACACCGACGTGGTTCCGGTCAACCCAGACCGGTGGCGCAGGGATCCGTTCGGCGGAGAGTTGGTCGACGGCGAGGTGTGGGGCCGCGGAGCCGTCGACATGCTGAACGAGACGGCGTCCATGGCGGTTGCGTTCCGGACGCTTGCCAACGAGGGGTTCCGTCCGAAGGGCACGCTGACGTATTTCGCAGTCGCAGACGAAGAGGCGCTTGGCACCTACGGCGCTGAATGGATGCTCGAAAACGAACCTGACGCCGTTCGCGCCGATTTCGTGGTGACCGAGTCGGGTGGCTTTCGGATGCCCCTACCGTCCACCACGGGCTTGAAGCTCCCGGTGATCGTGGGCGAGAAGGGCAGCTACTGGTGCACGTTGAGGGTGCGCGGGACGCCGGGCCACGGTTCCATGCCCCTGCGGACGGACAACGCACTGGTCAAGGCTGCGGAGGTCGTTCGTCGAATCGCCGAGTTTCGTCCGGAGACGCAAATCAACGAGATCTGGCGAGGGTTCGTCGAGTCCAGCGATCTCCCGCCTGAGTTGGCGGAGCTCCTTTTGGAGCCGAACCGCATTCGTGAGTTTTACGAGTCGTTCGACGATGTTGGGATGGCCCGCATGGTCCATGCCTGCACGCACACCACCTTCGCGCCGACCATCGTTCAGGGCGGTGTCAAGACGAACGTGATTCCGGACACCGTGGACCTCCAGGTCGACATCCGGACGCTGCCTGGCCAGACCGGCGAGGACGTCCGAGCCATGCTTTCCCAGGCGCTGGGGGACCTGTCCGATTCGGTCGAGATCTCCGCCCAGAGCGACGACACGTCGAGCGCGTCGCCGATCGACACACCGCTCTGGGACTCCCTGCGGCGCGTTACGGAGAAGCTGGTGCCGGGGGCCAAAACTGTCCCCTTCATGATCGTCGGGGCGACCGACGCGCGGTTCTTCAGGCGAGCAGGCGCGACAGCCTATGGAGCCGGCCTGTTCAGCGACCGAATCTCGTTCGCCGAGTTCGCCTCGATGTTCCACGGCGACAACGAACGCGTCGACGTGGAATCCCTCCAGCTCGCAACGGATCTCTGGGTGGCGCTCGCCAAGGATCTTCTTGGCTGACCGTTCCACCTGAGGCCGGAACCCGCTCACTACACTTACCGCGATGGAGGCCAACAAGGTCCGCGACCTTTTCCTGCGTTTCTTCGAGGAGCGCGGACACAAGATCGTCCCTTCGTCGTCGCTCATTCCGGCGGATCCCACGCTCCTTCTCACGAACGCCGGGATGAACCAGTTCAAGCCCTACTTCCTTGGTTTGGAGGACCCGCCCTACGCCCGCGCGACCACCGCGCAGAAGGTCTTCCGTACCTCAGACATCGAGAACGTCGGTCACACCGCCCGTCACCTGACGTTCTTCGAGATGCTCGGCAACTTCTCCTTCGGCGACTACTTCAAGGGGGACGCGTGCGCCTGGGCTTACGAGCTCGTGACCGAGGGATACGGGATCGAGCCCGAACGTATCTGGGTCACGGTGTTCGAGACGGACGACGAGACCATCAGGATCTGGGCCGACGAGGTCGGGATCCCCGGAGACCGGATCGTCCGGCGTGGCAAGTTCGATGAGAACGGCGAGTCGCTGAACTACTGGTGGATGCACGTCGCGGGACCGGGAGGGCCGTGCTCCGAGATCTTCGTCGACCGAGGACCGCAGTACGGACCCGGCGGCGGACCCGACGTCGACGAGGACCGATTCTGCGAGATCTGGAATCTCGTGTTCATGCAGGACGAATGCGATGAACAGGCGAACGTGATCCGACCGCTGCCAGCCAAGAACATCGACACCGGGAGCAGCCTCGAACGAGTGGCCATGGTCCTCCAGGAGAAGGACACGGTCTTCGAGACTGACCTGTTCAGTCCCCTGGTGGAAACAGCGCAGAGCGTGTCCGGACGCAAATATGGGTCCGACGAGAAGACCGATGTGAGCCTGCGAGTGCTGGCCGAGCACGGCCGGGCATGCACGTTCCTCATCGCCGACGGCGTCCTTCCCTCGAACGAGGGCCGTGGTTACGTGCTTCGCCGAGAGCTTCGTCGCGTCGTAACGCACGCCCGTCGGCTCGGAATCGACGACCCCGTGATGGACCGCTTCGTCGAGACGACCGTTGACGTCATGGGCGAGGCGTATCCCGAGTTGATTGCCAATAAGCCGTTCATCCTTCAGGTGGCGAGTTCGGAGGAGGAGCGGTTCCGCGCCACGTACCGTCAGGGGATCACGCTCTTCGACGCCGAGGCCGAAAGGGCCGCGAAGCAAGGTTCGACCGAGTTACCGGGGTCCGTGGCGTTCAGGCTGCACGACACACATGGGTTCCCCCTCGAACTGACCATCGAAATGGCGCAGGACGCGGGCCTGAGTGTGAACACGGACGACTTCGCCACATTGATGGAGGAACAGCGAAAGCGGGCCCGGGAGGCCGCCCGCAAGGGCGGTCCTGTGGAGAGCGTCCTTGCCGAGGTGGCCGGTGCAGCCGGTCCCACCGACTTCCTGGGCTATGAGCGTTTGACGGCCGAAGGCCGGCTGATCGGGATGGTGAAGGACGGCTCGCTCGCCGAAGCGGCACACGAGGGGGACCGTGTTCGCGTGGTGCTCGACCGAACGCCGTTCTACGCCGAAGGTGGCGGGCAAATCGGCGATCACGGGACCATTCGGACGCCTTCGGGAATGGTCCAGGTCACTGATACGAAACCCGGGCCCGGCGGCATCATCGTCCATGAGGGCGTCGTCTCCTCGGGTGAAGTCCGCCAGGGGGAGGAGATCGAGGCGGTGGTCGATTCCCCGAGGCGCGAGGCGACCGCGCGGTCGCACACGGCAACGCACGTTCTACACCACACGATCCGTCAGTTTCTCGGGGAGCACGCCCGGCAGGCCGGGTCGCTCGTCGTGCCGGGGCGTCTTCGCTTCGACTTCACCCACTTCGAACCGGTTCCGCGTCATTCGCTCGAGGAGAT
>DATABA010000045.1:0-2585 GCA_036259835.1 Actinomycetota bacterium | reverse complement strand
CGGAGCGGTCAGCGTCCGCGTCGCGTACAGGGCTGAGGGGCGAGTGGTTCGCCGGGTTCCGAAGACGGTGTTCTGGCCGGAGCCGAAGATCGAGTCGCCCCTCAGCCCTGTACGCGACGCGGACGCTGACCGCTCCGTACTGCTCGTCTCCCGGCGCGGCCACCAGCCGCTCGCCGACTTCCCGTTGGACCATGACGAACAGCCGGTGGACCCGCGGTTGTTCACCAAGGATTCGCATGACGACGGGGACGGCGACGTTGTAGGGGAGGTTGGCGACCATCTTCTAACCACCGGGCCCGAGCAGCGTGGCCCAATCCACGCGAAGGGCGTCGGCAGCCACGACGCGGACTCGGGGAAGGTCTTCCACCACCTCCCGGAGGGGCGGAAGGAGCGCGCGATCGAGCTCGACGGCAAGAACCTCACCCGCCGTTTGAGCGAGCGCGACGGTGAGCGACCCGAGTCCCGCACCGATCTCGACCACTCGGTCGTCCGGACCGACCTCGGCCAGCTCGACGATCCGCTTCGCCAGGGCCGGCTCGATCAGAAAATGCTGTCCGAGGGATTTCTTCGGTCGAATCCCGTGGCGAGCAGCCAGCGCCCGAAGTGACGCGGGGGTGAGACGCGCCCCCGCGATCGACTGCCCGCCGCCTCCCATCGTCTTATGCGGGCAGTCCGAACACGGACTCGGCTGCCGCGGCGGTCGCCGCGGTCAACTCGGCGACGGAAACGTCGCGAACGTCGGCCAAAACGGCCAGCGTGAGCGGCAGATTGGCCGGGCTGTTCGTTCGGCCCCGAACCGCCTGAGGTGTCAGGAAGGGGCTGTCGGTCTCGCACAGAATCTGGTCCGCCGGAACGACCCCCGCTGCGTCCCGCAACACGCCTGCGTTCGGGTAGGTCACATTGCCGGCGAAGGAGACGAAGTACCCTCGCGTGGCGGCTTCCTTGGCGAGCGACTGGTCACCCGAAAAGCAATGCAGGACGACTCGCTCTGCTCCTTCTTCTTCGAGGATTCTCATTGCGTCGTCCCAGGCCTCCCGGACGTGCACGACCAGAGGCTTTCCGGACTCCGCGGAAACGGCGATGTGCACCCGAAACGCCCGGTGCTGATCCTCAGGCGGAGATAGCTGACGGTAGTAATCGAGCCCCGTCTCGCCGATTCCCACGACCACCGATTCGGAGGCCAGCGCTTCGATCGCCGCCCTCGCATTCCGGTCGAAGTCCGACGCGGTGTGCGGATGGACGCCCGCGGTGGCGAAGACGTCAGCGAACTGACGAGCCAGCTCTACGGACCGATTGCTGGTTTCCACGTCGACGCCGACACAGATCAAACGGTCGACGCCGGCCTCGGAAGCGGATAGCACGACGTCTTCGGGGCTCTCTTCCATCAGGAAGAGATGGCAGTGGGTATCAACGGCAGACGCGACGTCGTCCGGCGAGGGGAGGCTCACTCTTCGAGCCGCGGAAACAGACCCTCTCCGCGCGCGGTGGGCGTGCCGGGCTCGAGCCGCCCCCACGATGCGGCCTCCGGAAGCCGCTGGTCCTCCAGGGAATCTTCGATTCCCACCTGAGTCCAAAGGCGACGGCCCGCGTCCGGCATGATCGGGAACGAGAACAGCGCCACCAGCCGCAACCCCTCGAGCGCCTCGTACAGCGCGTCGGCGAGCTCCTGCCGGCGGTCTGGCTGCTTCGCAAGGTTCCACGGCGCAACGTCGACCAGGTACCGGTTCGCCTCGCGGACGAACTCATCGAGTGCGCCGACCGCGTCGGTCAACTCATACGCAAGCACGTGCGTGTCGAATCGTTTCGCCAGCGTTTCGGCTGCCATCGCCAGTCGACCGCTCGAACGACTCGACGGCTCGGGAACCGTTCCGTCGAAGTAGGAATCGGTCATGGCCAACACCCGGCTGGCCAGGTTGCCGACACCATTGGCCAGATCGGCGTTGTAGCGCGCCAGCATCGATTCCCACGAGAAGTTTCCGTCCTGCCCGAACCGGATCTCGCGCAGGAAGTAATAGCGGTACGCGTCGACCCCGAAGTGATCGATCAGCTGGAAAGGATGGATGCCGGTCAGCTTGGTCTTGGACATCTTCTCCCCACCGACCAGCAAATAGCCGTGCACGAAGACCTTCGAGGGAGGGTCGATGTCGGCCGCCATCAGCATGGCGGGCCAGTACACGGCGTGCTGCCGAACGATGTCCTTGCCGATCATGTGGACGTCGGCCGGCCACAATCGGGCGAAACGGTCTTCATTCGAGCCGTATCCGGCCGAGGTGATGTAGTTGGTGAGGGCGTCGAACCACACGTAACAGATGTGCGCCGGATCCCATGGAAGTGGGATCCCCCAGTCGAACGAGGTCCGGGAGATCGAGAAGTCCTGCAGCCCGCCCTTGATCAGGGAGAGCACCTCGTTTCTCCGAAAATCGGGCTCCACCGCTTCCGGATGCCGTTCGTAGTGCTCGAGAAGCCGGTCCTGGTACGCGGACAACCGGAAGAAGTAGTTCTGCTCCGACATCCGCTCCACCGGGCGTCCGTGGATCGGACAGTTGCCGTTCACTAACTCGTCCTCCGAGTAGTAGAGCTCGCAG
>DATABA010000044.1:0-19001 GCA_036259835.1 Actinomycetota bacterium | reverse complement strand
CAGTCCAGCTTGCCGTGGGTGTAGTCGTAGACCTCCGTGAAGCCGAGGCTCTCGAGCCGCCACGCGGCTCGTGGGCTCAGGTCTCAAGCGGGGTCCCAGCAATAGACGATGACCGGGCGGTCCGGGTTCAACACTGCCCGCGCGTTTTCAATCTTTCGCAGCGGGAGGTTGATCGCTCCGGGAAGATGTTCCTCCTCGTACTCCTCCACCGCGAGGACCTCCACGACCTGAGCCCCGTTCGCCATCAGGTGCTGGACCGTCTCTCGATCGATGAACTGCGGCATGTCCACACCCTACCCGGGAAGACGACGAACTACTTGTGCAGGGGCGACGAGAGGGGCAGCGTGAGGACCCAGCTCAGGCCGAGCGCTGTATCAGCGCCGGGACGCTCGTGGTCGTCACGGTGACGCCCTGAGCGAAGACGGTCGTACCGTCGAGCGGCAGCCGACCCGGTAGCGCCAGGTAATAGCCCTGCCCGTAGCGCACGCCGACCCTCCGAAGAGCCTCCAGTTCCGTTCGCGACTGAATCCCCTCGGCGATGACGTCAGCGCCTGCATCGAGAGCGAGATCGACCAGGTCATGCACGAGGTGGAAGCGTCCTTCGTCCAGGTCGATGTAGCGGCACAGCGAGATGTCCAGCTTCACGAACTCCGGTGCCAGCCGCAGGATCCCGGCGAACGATTCGCCGTCGTTCCTGACGTCGTCCACGGCGAGGCGCATTCCGATGTCACGAAGTCGTTCGAATGCTCGCTGAAGCGCGCTCTCGTTTCGGACCAGCGCCGCCTCCTTCACCTCGACCACGATCCGATCGGCGGCCCGATTGACCAGCGTTTCGAAGAACTCCTCGGAGGCGATGGTGCTCGGAGAGGCGTTCAGCGAGAGCATGGGATCGGGAGAGAGATGCGACAGAGCATCCAGCGCTCGACGGACGGCCACCATCTCGACTTCGGTGCCCAGTCCCACTGCCGCCGCTTCGCGAAACCACGCGTCGGGGGAACGAAGCGGCTGCATCCTGAACCGAGCCAGTGCCTCCACGCCGACAACCTCCGAGGCTCCCAAGTCGAAGATCGGCTGGAACTCCATGTCGAGCGCGTCGCTTCGGAGAAGCTTGCGGATCCGCTCGATCGGTTGCTCGCCCGGACTTCCGGCCGGCGCCATGACTACTCCTTAATGTCTGGTGCAGCGGAGGTTCGTCTATTCAGCCCTACCTGACAAGAGGGATCTTCGAGGTAGCCCGAGGTCTGGAGCGACCCCATTCAGGGGACGGCGACGACCGAAGACGGACGGCTTAGATGCCGAGCTCTTTCTTCGCCAGGGCGACACCCTCGACCATGTTCTTGAGCTTGGCGTACGCCACGTCCCACGACCGCGTACGGAGACCGCAGTCCGGAGTGACGTGGATTCTCTCCGGGCCGCCGAACACGTCCACCGCGTAGAGGATTCGATCTCGGACCAGCTCCGGCGATTCGATGAAGTTCGTGTGGATGTCGAGCACTCCGAGCCCGAGTGCCGGCCGATACGGCAGGTCGCGGAACTTCTTGATGACGTGATAGCCCGGCCGGGCGTCCTCGGTGGTCCCGAGCTCGCGGCTGTCGTAGTTCGCGAAGCCGACGCAGAACTGGCGACAGCCGGTCATCGCCTCGATGCCGGGGAAGAACAGGTTGTAATCGGAGAAGCAAAGGTGTGTCGAAAAGAAGCCGTCCAGTCCCTCGACGCTCTGGTTGAAGCTCTCCGCGAAGAGGTCCAGCTCCTCGGGGTCGGTCGAGCCGCCGGGTTCGTCGATCTGGATCCACCGCGCGCCGAGTGAGAGCAGGGCCGCGACATTCGGCCGAATCAGGTTCCTGGCCAGGTCGGCGATGAACTCTCGGCGCGCCTGGTGGCGTGCCGCCTTCCGATCGGCGTGGGAGGCGGATGCGTCGCCGTTCTTCAGGTAGTACTCATCGAAGGACCAATCGGCCAACGTGTACGCGCCTGTGATCGGCACCTTGAGGTCCGCGTTGGCAATGCCCTTCAGGAACGAGAATTCCTCGTTGTGGTACGGCTCCTTCATCGAGATGGGGCCGGTCACGGCGGCCTTGGAGTAGTACTTGTTGTCGAACGCGCGGACGCTCCCTCTCCACTCGAACCCGTTGGCGTGGGCGATGGCCCAGGCGTACATCTCGCTTCGCTGCTGCTCGCCGTCGTAGACGACGTCCAATCCGGCCGACTCCTCCAGCCGGAGCGCGTACCGGCTGGACCACCTCTTCACTTCGTCCTTCTGTTCGCGCGTGGTCAGCGGAGACTGCCGAAGCAGATCCAGGAGCTCTTCGTACCGCGGAACGCCGAGCCGCTCGCCCCAGCTCCGGGCTTCCTCGATGTCCTTTTCTTCGAGTGCCCTGCCGGCGTAGGCCTTCACCCGCCAGCCCGGTTTGTCCAGCGAACCGATCTCGTGGGTCAGCAGTGGGCGCGTCGAGACGTCGTTCGTCATCCGAGCTCCTCCTTCAAGCGTTGCGCGATTTCACCGAGCCGAAGCACCTTCTCCCGCGCAACGTCCTTCGGCAGGAACTCCAGATCGCAGTTCGAAGAGATGAATGTGCGAGGCGCTCCGACGGTCTCGATCAGCCGGCGCACGAACTGCACGGTGGCTTCGACAGGTTCGACGATCGAGCTTCGTCCATCCAGGCACCCGGCCAGAACGCCGACGTTCCAATCCTTGCCGAGCGCCTCCGGATCCGTCTCCACCAGGTCGATCCCGATTGCGTCGAGCGGGAGGTTCCGCAAGCGGTCGATGACCGGGGCGGCGTCCCCGAAGTACGTGTGGAGGACCAGCTCAGCCTTACCACCGATCCCTTCCTTCATTTCGGTCAGCGCCTTCTCGAACGGGCTCCAGCCGTCCTGGTCGGCGCCGAAATAGACGAGCCACGGCTCCTGAAGATGAATCACCTCGTAGCCACGTTCGACCAGCGCCTGGGCGACTGGGCGCAACACCGCGCTGCCGAGCTCGACCATGAGCTCGTTTCGGTCTCGGGTTGTCTGGGCGGCCCTGGAGAAGAGGTATGGAGATGGAAGCGTCGCCACCCGTCGCTCGGGGAGGTCGTCGCTCTCCTCGAAGGCTGCCGGCAGCGGTGAGGTCAGGCGTATCTCGTCGCCGGGTTCGGGGGCCCGGAAGAACGAGTTGTTGTTGAACCACCGAACCAGCGTTCGGGCTTCCATCCCGTCGGTTGCCTCCACAAGTGGCCGAAAGATGTCCTGCCATCGCAAAAGCCCGTCGGAGAACAAGTCGAGTCCAGCATCCTGCTGGACCTCGATGAACTCCACGCGGTCCTTCTTGAAGGCATCGCCGACCTCGTCGGCGGACGTGCGGCCGCGCTCGAGCCCCCGGGTCGCGGCGACCACGTCCTCGGATCGTGGGTAAATCCCGTGTTGATACGCCTGGATCAAGCCATGCTCCTCAATGGATTCGGGGCGAGTATTCGGCGAAGTTTAGCGGGTGGTCGCCGTGGTCGACTCCCAGGACCCGGTGATCTCTCCGACTCGAGCCGCGATCTCGTGTTCGTCGGTTCGAGAGAGTCGGCCGCTTTCCACGATGGTTTCGCCGTTCACGATTACCCGCTGGATGGCTTCCGGCTGCATGGAATAGACGATTTGCTGCGGCGCGGTGACGGCAGGCTGCACCGAGAGCGCCTGGAGATCGATCACCACGAGATCCGCCGCGTAGTCGGGAGCGATCCTTCCAACAGGCAGCCGGAGCACTTCACCTCCGCGAGCGGTACCCATAAGGAACGTCTCTACCGCGCCGAGCGCGGATCCGTCGTGGCCGGCTGCCTTCGCCACGAGAGCGGCCATTCGCATCTCCTCGAAGACAGACTGCCGGCTGTTGGTGCACCCGCCGTCGGTTCCGAGGCAGACGGGGATTCCTCGCTCCAACATCTGCCGAACCGGTGCGATGCCGTCGCCAAGGAACGCGTTCGCAGAGGGGTTGTGGACCACTCGAGCTCCGCGCTCGGCCACCAGCAAGAGGTCCTCGTTATCCACCCAGACGCAGTGGACCATGACGGTTCGGTCCGTCAGCACGCCCAGTGAATCGAGGAACGCCACGGGCGACAGGCCGTACTGCTCGATCGAGCGGTCTCGCTCATAACGGCCCTCGGCGACGTGAATATGAAACGGCAGATCGAATTCCGCGGCCAACTCCGCGCCGGCCTGGATCATCGCCGGGCTCGCAGCGTGGATGGAGTGTGGCGATGGCTGCACGAATGCCATGCGGTTCCCGCGAAGGGCGGCATGAAGCTCGCGAAAGTTTCGCTCCGCCTCTTGCCTGGTCTCCTGGTAACGCTTCGGTGCTCCCGTCCAGTCGTACATTGAGCGCGCCACCACCACCCTGATTCCGATCTCGTGGGCGGCCTCGACCACCGCCATGTCGTTCTCGTTGCTGCGGTCGTGCAGGTAGAAGAAGTCCACCGCCGTGGTCACCCCGGCCTTCGCCATCTCGGCGAAGTCGAACAGCGCTCCGGTTCTGATCGCCTCTCGATCCAGCCGTTCGGAGAACGGATAGAGGACGTTGTCGCGCCAGGACATGAACGACATGTCGTCGCCGAACCCGCGCAAGAGTGCCTGGAAGGAGTGTCCGTGACCGTTGACCGTTCCTGGGACGACGGCCACGTCTCCCCAGTCCTCAGTTTCCTGGCCCGGATACGACTCCGCGAGCTCCTTGGGTTCGCCCGTGTCCAGGATTCGCCCGCCCTGCATCACGAAGCCGTGGTTTTGCTTCCATTCGTCCCGGGCGAAGACGAGCTTGGCGGTGACGATGGTCATCGGCGCGCTGTCACAGGGTTACCTCGGTTCCAGCACCCTTTTTCTCTGCGGCTCGCAGCACCAGCGCCGCGGCCGCCGCGTCTTCCGCGGCGATCCCCACGGACTTGTAGAGGGTGATCTGGTCGTCTGACGTTCTTCCTGGACGGGCGCCGGTGACCAGGTCGCCCAACTCGGCGTGAACGTGCTCCGGCGTGATGACCCCGTCCCGGATCGGGAACGAGAGATCCGCGGCGCCGGCGGGGAACGGCGCGAGGGCGGCCGCGCGGGATTCCACCACGACGACCGCGTCCGCCACGGTTGCGGCGTCGATTTCGGGGCCTTCCTTGTTCACCCCGACGGACGTGATGTGCACACCGGGGGACAGCCATTGCCGATCGATGACGGGAGAGGACGAATGCGTCGTGGCGCAGACGATGTCGGCACCCTGGACCGCTTCCCGTGCCGACGGAACGGCCCGCACCGTCCCATTCGCTTCAGCGGCGATCTCCTCTGCCAGCCGAGCGGCCTTTTCGGGGTTCCTTCCGGCGATTCGAACCTCTGTGATCGAACGAACGCGCGGAATTGCCTCAGCGTGCGCCCTGGCCTGTACGCCGGTGCCGACGATGGCCATCACCGACGCCTCGGCTCGCGCAAGCAGACGCGTGGAGAGGGCGGAGGCCGCGGCCGTCCGCACGGCCGTGATGTACGTGCCGTCCATGAGCGCCTGTGGCGTCCCGGTCTCGGGCTCGAACGCCACGATGACCGCTTGGTGCGAGGGCAGGCCGCGCTGCTCATTGTGCGGGAACACGGTGACCAGCTTCGTCTCGAGAATCCCGATCGCCGGAACATAGCCGGGCATGGCGGCCTGCATTCCGTCGACGTCAGGCACGAACGCCGCGACCCGAGGCGGGAGCGAGGCCGACCCGGAGCTCACATCCGCCATGGCATCGGCCAGCGCGTCGATCAGCTGATCAAGGTCGAGCAGGCTTTCGACGTCCTTCCGCGTCAAGACCCGCATGCACCCATCATCGCCCAACTCGGGTAGCCTCGCTTGGATGGCGGTCGTCCTGGGGGAGGCGCTTTCGCTCGCTGACGTCGTGGCGGTGGCACGTGGCGAACGCGTTGAGCTTTCCACCGGCGCCCGTGAGCGGATGGCGGCGTCTCGGAAGGTCATCGACGGAAAGGTCCAGGCCGGCGAAAAGGTCTACGGCGTCACCACGGGCTTGGGGAGTCTGGCCAACGTTCGCCTTGCGGACGACCAGGTCCGCCGGCTTCAGGTGGACCTCCTGCGGTCTCATGCCGTCGGAGTCGGTGCGCCCCTCAATGAGTGGGAGGTACGGGCGATGCTCCTGCTTCGAGCGCATGTCCTGGCGCTCGGCTACTCCGGAGTGCGTCCCGTGGTGGTTGACCGACTCATCGCGTTCCTGAACGAGGAGATCCTTCCGCTGGTTCCGGAACAGGGATCTCTGGGTGCGTCGGGTGATCTCGCGCCGCTCGCGCACCTTGCGCTTCCGCTGATTGGCGAGGGCGATGTGTCGTTCAAAGGCGAGCGCATGACCGGAGCCATGGCGCTCGAGAAGGCCGGGTTGGAACCGATCACGCTGGAGCCGAAAGAAGGAATCGCGCTCGTCAACGGCACACAGGGGATGCTCGCGGTGGGGGCTCTGGCTCTCGACCGCGGCCGCCGCCTGGCGAAGGCGGCCGACATCGTCGCAGCCATGACTGTTGAGGCCGTGCTGGCGACGAACCGGCCGTTCGACGAACGGCTTCACCGTCTTCGTCCGCACCCAGGACAGGCTGCTTCCGCTTCGAACCTTCGAAGGCTCCTCGACGGCAGCGAGATCGTCGCTTCCCACCGTGAGAGCAGCCATCTGATCCAGGATGCGTATTCGCTCCGATGTGCGCCGCAGGTCCACGGCGCCTATCGAGACGTCCTGGGGCATGCGGAGGAGGTCGTCGCAATCGAGATCGGGTCCGTTTCGGATAACCCGGTCGTGTTCTCGGACGGAGACGTGGTGTCCGGAGGAAACTTTCACGGCCAGCCGGTCGCCCTTGCCCTCGACTCGGTGGCCGCCGCGGCCGTGTCGCTCGCCTCGATTTCGGAGCGCCGGCTCTATCGGCTGCTCGACCCCACGACGAACAACGGCCTTCCCGCATTCCTCGTCAATGAGCCGGGACGGAACTCGGGATTCATGCTCGTTCAGTACACCGCGGCGTCGTTGGTCTCGGAGTCGAAGTCACTGGCACATCCGGCCGCCGTGGACTCCATCCCTTCATCCGCCGGCCAGGAGGACCACGTCAGCATGGGGATGACGTCTGCGAGGCACGCACGCGAATGCGTGGCAAACGCCGAGATCGTGATCGCGTTGGAGGCGTTCGCGGCCGCGCAGGGAATGGAGCTTCGCCAACCGCTTCGTCCGGCGAACGGAACCGGCGCTGCATTCGAAACCATCCGGCAGACCGTTCCGTTCCTCGACGAGGACCGCGCCCTGAAGCCCGACATCGACGAAATTGTCAAAGTCGTTCAATCCGGAGAGCTGATCGAATCGGTCGAATCAGCGGTCGGCCGCCTCGAATGATCCGGTTGAGCCACTGCGACTGTAGAGGCGGGTCCCGCCGATCCACGACTCGACCACCGGGTTATGGCCGGGGCGGTAGGGAATCATCGCCGGATCTTCGTCGTCCAACACCACGAAATCGGCGCGCTTCCCGGGCTCCAGCGATCCTTGGTCTTCGTGAAGCCCGATTACGCAAGCAGGATTGATCGTCGCTGCGGTAATGGCCGTGGTCGTCGGTATGCCATAGAGCGAAGCAGCGGTAGCGATCACTTCCGGCATTGACAGGCACGGCGACGTCCCGGGGTTGAAGTCCGTGGCGACGGCGATCGCGGCCCCTGCCTCCATCAACGCCTTGACCGGTGGTGGTTGCGACCGAAGAACGAGGGTCGAGACGGGGAGGAGGCCAGCGACCGTTTCCGAGCCGGCAAGGGCGCTGACGCCCTGTTCGGTCGCGTGGTTGAGATGATCGGCGCTTCTCGCTCCAACCGACACGGCGGCTTCCGCTGCGCCGGATGATCCGAGCTGGTCGGCATGGCAGCGAACGGCGAGCCCGTGCTCGCGGGCAGCGTCGGCCACGCGGCGAAGGTCGTCGACGCCGAACGCGATTTCCTCGACGTACACATCGACCGCCTCGGCCAGTCCTTCCGACGCCGCGGCGGGGATCAACTCGGCGCATACCTCGTCGACCCACTCGGCTCGTGATCTGCCTTGCGGGACGGCGTGGCATGCCAGGAGGGTGAGCGATGCCGTTTGAGGGATTTCGTCGGCGAGCCGACGCGCCAGTCGTGCCTGTCTGAGCTCCGCCTCAACGGAAAGGCCGTAGCCGGTCTTCAGTTCGAGTGCGGTCGTCCCGTGCGCCAGCATCTCGTCCGTCAACGCCCGACAGAACTCGATGACCTCATCGTCGAACGCTTCCGACAGCAGCCGGGCGCTTCGATAGATGCCTCCTTCACCATGAAGATCTCGGTATGTGCGACCGGCGAGCCGGGCTTCGAACTCGTCAGCTCTCCACCCGTAGAACGGGAGATGCGTGTGGCAATCCACGAACCCCGGGAGGACAGCTCCATTCACTTGGAGAACGCGGCCCGCGGCGAAACCCTCCGGTAGCCCGTCGGGCGGACCGGCGTACGTGACGGTCCCGTCCCTCCATGCAAGCGCTCCGGGCCGAACCACGCTCACGTCTTCCAGTCCAGCTCCCCTGCGCGGAGCTCCCCCAGCACACGTAATCAGCGTCGGGGTTAGGAGAGCTCCATCGCTCTCACCCATGGAAATCCCCCAACCGGCGGCTCAAGAAAAAACGCGCGTTTTGCCGACAACATTGGTACACGCCCACTGGAACCTGGAACGGTTCCGAACTCAAGCTTGCAGCGCGCGGGAGGGCGCTCGGGCGCTGCAGTGGCCAGGGGGGTGCCTTCATTGGTATCCCCTCTGGCTTTAACTTTGCCTTCCCTACACTGGGCCGCATGCCGGCCGCCACTATCAACGAAAAGGCCGGACTTCGGCTGATCCTCTCCGATCCCGCGGTTCGCGTGATCATCCTCATTGTTTTCGTGGTCATGCTCGGGTTCGGGATCATTGCGCCGATCCTTCCGCTGTATGCCCGGTCCTTCGGGGTGAGCTACCAGACCGCAAGCCTGCTGATCTCGGTTTTTCCGTTCGCCCGACTCATCTTCGACCCGGTTGCCGGGCCGATCATCGATCGGTACGGAGAACGCCGCTCGGCGATCGTCGGTGTGCTGATCGTCGGAGTATCGGCGCTCCTGGCCGGACTCGCGCCCACGTTCCTCCTGGCCGTTCTGTTCCGTGGCGCAGGAGGGGGCGGATCGGCGATCTTTCTGGCCGCCCTGTACAGCTACTTGCTCAAAGTGGTCCCGAGCGAGCGAATGGCCCGGACACTGAGCGTCTTCTACGGATCGCTGAACGTCGGAATCATCGCCGGAGGGCCGATCGGCGGCTTCGTCGCTCAGACGTTCGGGTTGGCCAGCCCGCTCATCCTCTACTCGGGTTTGTGCCTTCTCTCGGCGGTGCTCTACGTGCGCTTCATGCGCGATGCGCCTGGCCGAGCGGAGGCCGCCGTCGACAAGCCGCTTTCGAGCGACGGTGAAGTGTTGCCGATGTGGCGCCGCCTCTGGCGACAGAGCGTGGCGCTGCTTCGGACTCCGGCCTTCGTCACCGTGCTGATGCTCAACGTTGCCTTTTTCTGGTTCGTTGCCGGTGCCTACGACACGCTGGTTCCGCTCTTCGCCCAAGAGCGTCTGGGGATGTCGACCGTCGGCGTCGGGGTGGTCTTCACGATCGCGGTCGCTGCCGAGTTCCTCGTGCTCTATCCAACGGCGACTGTGGCGGACAGGACGGGACGAAAGCGCGTCGTCCTCCCGTCGATGGCCGCTCTCGCCCTTCTCGGGGCGACGCTCGGATGGGCCGCCAGCCCCATCGCCCTCGGAGTTCTCATGGGGCTCGTGGGTCTCGCGTCGGGGGCGGTGGCGTCGACTCCGGCCGCCATGCTGTCAGATATCGCTCCAGCGGAAGACTCCGGAATGGCGGTCGGCCTGTTCCGTTTCGCGGGCGATCTTGGGTTCGTGCTCGGACCGTTGATCGGCGGCGTCATCGCGGAGCAGTTCGGTTTCAAGGCGGCGTTCATCGTCATGGGGGTGCCGGCATTGATCGGTTTGCTGTTCGCCCTGCGAACTCCGGAGACCCTCAAGAAAGATCTAGCGGGACCGCCTGCCGTTCCGGTTCCCGGAGCGCCACTGGACTAAGAATCCTTCTCTGATCAGCAGCCCACCCGGCACGCGCCCGGCTGCCACACCATCAAGAGCAGGATGGTCACCACAAGCACCGACAGGAACATACCGCCCATCCGTGCGCGCTTGATGAGGCCGGCAATCTCGGGAGGGGGGCCACCCGGGCCGCCAGGGCCGCCTGGACCGCCTCCCGACGCAGATGGAGGCGGCATGGACTGCATCGCCTTCAGGAGCTTTGCGCCCGTCGGAAGCTGAATGAACAGCGCGTAGAAGAAAAGGATCGTGAAGAGGACGATCGAGATGATCAACCACTCGGACTGCCACAGCTGATGCTTGCCGGTGAAGATCAGGGCCAGCCCCGTGAACGGAACCAGGACGGCGAGCGGAATCGTGAGGCGCCTCGAGATGAACTCGGTCACCTCGACGCCGAATCGTGCGTGCTGCGGATGTTTTCCGCTGAGAGCGCCGATCACCGGAAAGGCAGCCAGCGCAGGTCCGAACGCCACGACCACCAGAAGGATGTGCAGAAAGAGCCAGAATGAAAACCAGCTCCAAGCAGCGATGAACATCGTTCCCTCCTATCGGTCGACACGTCACAGGACTGTGCTTCCCACCCTTCCTTCCGTCAACTGACGACATGAGAGTGGTGACGGTCGCGATTCTGAACGCGCCGCCCGAGGATGTCTGGGACCTCCTGACGGATTGGGAGCGCCAAGCTTCCTGGATGCCCGACGTGGAGTGGATTTCTGTCCTCGGGGAAGAACGGCAGCTCGGCGCCCGGCTCGCCGTCCGAACGAAGGTCTTCGGCGTCCCACTGATGACGGATCGACTGGAGGTGGTCGGGTGGGACCCTCCCCGGAGTCTGACCGTTCGTCACCTGGCGTTGGTGAAGGGGAAGGGCGAATGGCGACTCGACCGGCGAGGGGAGCGGACGTGGTTCCTTTGGACCGAGGACGTCAGCCTGAATGTGCCGCTGATTGGCGATCTCGCCATTCGCCCGTACCGGCTCGTCCTTCGATGGACGCTCCGGCGGTCGGTCCGCAACCTCCGCTGCGAGCTGGAACGGAGTCGTTGATGGTTACGTCTTCGCCTGGAGCGACGCCACGAACGCCTCGACGTCGGGGATGTGGGCGAAGGCGTGGCCGAACGGCCCTTTGGGCGCCCCAAGGACGGCGCCGAGCAGCGTGACAAGCCGGTTCCGACGTCGGCCTTCGGTCGGATAGAAGGCCTTTGCCCTCCATTCGTCGTCTGAGAGCGCGGTGATCTCGGCCACCAACGTGTGGTGAGTTTCCCGGCTCATGCGGCGAACCTCGTCCAGTGAAAGGCGACGTTTCTCCTCGACGGCCGCTGCATTGATGGCGTCAACGGCCTCGTTCCCCGGACCGTGGAAGGGACCGTGTTCGGTTTCGACCCACGGAACTTCGCCCCGGCGCCACTCCGCCAGTGTCCGGAGGGCGAATTCCTCCCATGTGGTGAGGTGGCCGATGAGGTCCTTGCCGGACCATTCGCCTCCGCCGATGGTGGCCTCGCGTGTCAGTTCGGCCTCAGGTACGCCTGCGAGCAGCTCCTCTATCCGGGCGTTTCCTTCTTCCAGGATAGAAACGGCCTCTTCGCGAGACGGCTGCGCCATTCGGTTCAGCCGGCGGGCTTGGATCCCGGCGTCTCCGCTCCGGGCGCCTCAGGCCGTTCGTTCTTCGGCACGGTGAGGTCCCACCATGGATGGCGTTCCCGAACCGGTCCACCGAGGTCAAGGTGGATGTGCTTCACCTCGCGATACTCGTTGAAGCCGATTTCGCCGTGCTCGCGGCCGATCCCCGACTGGCGGTAACCGCCGAAGGGGTACCGCGGGTTGATCATGTGCCAGTCGTTGATCCAGACCGTCCCCGTCCGAAGCCGCTCGGCCAGCTTGGTGGCCCGTGCGTTGTCGCCCGACCACACGCCTCCGGCGAGCCCATACAGCGACTCGTTCGCCAGTCGAACGGCTTCGTCCTCGTCCTCGAACGGGATGACGACCAGCACCGGTCCAAAGATCTCCTCCTGCGCCACCCTCATCTTGTTGTCCACCCCGGTGAGGATGGTGGGGCGGTAGTAGAAGCCGCCATCGTGGCCCTCCACCACGGCGCGCTCCCCGCCGGTCACCACGTCCGCTCCTTCATCGCGTCCGATGTCCACATAACGCTCGATCGTCTGTAGCTGGCCGTCGGAGATGACCGGCCCCATATCGGACGCCGGGTCCAACGCCGGCCCGACCCGAATGCCTTCGGCTCGCTTGGCCAGCTCCGCGATGAAGTCGTCGTAGATACCCCGGTGAACCAGCAGTCGCGTTCCCGCCGAGCAGACCTGGCCGCTGTGGAAGAAGATCCCCCACAGCGCGCCATCGACCGCGTAGTCGAGGTCCACGTCGTCCAGGACGATCGCGGGAGACTTACCGCCCAGCTCGAGCGTGACCTTCTTGATGTTGGTCGCGGCGACCTCCATGATGCGCCGCCCAACTTCGGTCGACCCGGTGAATGCCACCTTGTCCACCAGGGGGCTCGCAACCAGCGGTTCGCCCGCCTTTGCGCCCGTCCCCGGGATGACGTTCACCACACCGTTCGGGATTCCGGCCTCCATGCAGAGCCGCCCGACCTCGATGGTCGTGAGCGGCGAGAGGTTCGCCGGCTTGATGACCACGGTGTTCCCCGCCGCGATGGCCGGTGCGATCTTCCAGGCGGCCATTTGGATCGGGAAGTTCCACGGGGTGATCGCGGCGCAGACGCCGATGGGGTCGTAGCGAACGTAGTTCGTCGACCCGGGGTTTCTCGGCAGCGGCTGTTCGTCGTTCTCTTTCGCCGCGATCTCGGCGAACACGCGGAACGTCGAGATGACCATGCCGATATCGGCGCCCTTCGACATTCGAATGGTGTGGCCGGCATCTCGTGATTCGAGGTCGGCAAGGTGTTTGGCGTTCTGCTTGACCAGGTCGGCGACCTTCAGCAGGTACCCGGCCCGCTCGCGACCCTTCATCCTCGGCCAGGCCCCTTCGTCGAAGGCGGTTCGCGCGGCCTGAACCGCTCGTTCGACGTCCTCGCTTTGGGCACTTGCCACCGTGGCGAACGGTTCGCCGCTGGATGGGTCGATGCTCTCGAACGTCTCTCCAGATGCCGCGTCGGTGAATTCGCCGTCGATGAGCAGCTGATACGTCTCGGTCACGGTCGTACCTCCTCGGTGCTCTCGGGCCATCGTATCCGCTAGGCTCCGCCCGAGGCGTGGTCCCGCTTAAGAGGTCGTGGTGAGCGACAGGGAAGAGATTCTGACAATCCTCGGCGGACTGTCGCTGTTCGCCGACCTCTCCCGCCCGCAGCTCGAAGCCGTCGCGCACACCTTCGACGAGGAGTGGTTCAACGAAGGCCAGAGGGTGATTCGCCAGGGATTCCCCGGCGGGAACTTCTACGTGATTCTCGACGGCGAGGCTGACGTCCGCGTGGACGGGCAGCGAACCGCGCACCTCGGACGGGGAGACTTCTTCGGCGAGGTCTCGATCCTGCTGGGCGAGGAACCAATCGCGGACGTCGTGGCCACCGGGCCACTGCGCTGTCTGGTCCTGCCCGGGCCGGACGTGCAGGAATTCCTGCTGATGCACCCGCCGGTCATGTACCGCATGCTGCAAAGTGAGGCTCGGCGGCTGCGGGCGGCCAGTCAATGGCGGGGCTGAACGGAGGCCCGTTTCCTCCCGGCGACTACCCCGTCGTCGTGGTCGGCAGCGGACCGGGCGGCCTCCAGACCAGCTATTGCCTGAGAGACCTCGGCATCGAGCATGCAGTTCTGTCGGAGGACGAGGGGGCCGCCGGGATGTTCCGGCGTTTTCCCCTGTTTCAGCGGTTGATCACATGGAGCAAGCCGCAAGCGCCGGCCGAGCGAGGCACCCGGGCCTACGAGTGGTTCGACTGGAACAGCCTGCTGGCCGACGAGCCGGCCCTCCGCGCGCTCGTTCCGGAGTTCATGGATGGGACGTCGTATTTCCCGGCGAGGTCGGAGATGGAAAGCGGGCTCGCGGCCTTCGCCGACCGCGGCAAGATTCAGGTCCGGTACGGCTGTCGCTGGGAGCGCACGAAGCGGGACGAATCCGGATTCGTGATCGAGACGACGCACGGCCCCTACCGAGCGCCGGTCGTTGTCTTCGCCATCGGGATGACGCAGCCGTGGAAGCCGGACATTCCCGGGTTGGACGCCGTACCGCACTACGTCGACGTACGACCGGCTCGTGAATACCTGGGCAAGGACGTCTTCATCATGGGCAAGCGAAACTCCGGATTCGAGATCGCCGATGCCCTGTTGCCGGCGGCCAGGAGCATCGTCCTCGGTTCGCCGCGGCCGGCCCGCATCTCGCTACTGACCCATTCGACCGCCGGTGCGAGAGCTCGATACATGCAGCCCTACGAGGATCACGTTCTCGGTGGCGGCAACGTCGTGCTGGACGCGGCGATCGAACGCGTGGAGCGGACGGATCGCGGATATCACGTCACCGCCAAGGGAACCACTCGGCCGGGCGACCTGATCTTCGATGTCGACGAGGTCATCGCGGCCACGGGCTTCACCACCCCGCTGCGGGACCTCGCCGATATCGGCGTATCAACCTTCTATCAGGGACGCCTTCCCGCCCAGACGCCGTTCTGGGAAAGTCCGTCGGTTCCCGGCATATATTTCGCCGGTTCCGTCACGCAGGGCGCCATCGGTCTGAAGAAATACGGAATCCCGAGCAACTCGGCCGCCGTTCACGGTTTCCGATACAACGCCAAAGTGATGACGCGGCACATTGCGGAAACGAAGTTCGGGAAGAAGCTCGAGAGGCCGAAGGTCTCGGCGTCGGACGTCCTGCCGCTCCTCCTCGAAGAGCTCACCCACGGCCCAGAGCTCTGGAACCAACAGTCCTACCTCGCTCGGGTCGTCAGCTTCGACGAACAAGAAGGAATCGTCGACGAAGGAATCGTTCCACTGGCGCACTTCGTCGACGAGCCTGGTGGGGACGCCGTCGCCGTCACAGTGGAGACGGACGACCAGGGCGACATCCACCCCGCGATCTACATCCGCCGGAACGGGCGTGTTGACAACCAGGCGCTCGAGTCGCATCCGCTGCTTCAGTTCGATACCCCTGCACACCACGGGCACCTGTCTGCCATGCTGAAGGGACTGATCGACTGAGGTGATCGAGAAGGGCGAGATGAGCGAGCTCTCCGCTGACGAACTTCGGCAGATCTACGCCGAGACCAAAACCATCGCGGTGGTCGGCGCGTCCAACGACGAATCGAAGCCTGCCAATCACATCCCGACGTACCTGCAGAGTCAGGGATACCGAATGGTTCCGGTCAATCCACGGGGCGGCGAGATCTTCGGAGAGCGGGCGTACTCCTCACTGCGAGAAGTCGATGTTCCCGTCGACGTGGTCGAGGTGTTCAGGCCCTCGGACGAGACGCCGGACATCGCGCGGGACGCCGTTGCCATCGGGGCGAAGGTCCTCTGGATGCAAACGGGCATCTCGTCCGAGGAGGCCGCCCGGATCGCCGAGGAAGGCGGTCTGAAGGTCGTCATGAACCGGTGCATGGGCGTGACGCACGGTCAACTCGGCCTGGGACCGGGACCATAGGGGTCTCTCACACCGGACACGTCCCTGTGGGACGCCGGAAGTAACATGGGCGCATGACCTACGCGGAGAAAACGGCCGAGTTCAAGGCGCGAATCGACGCCGGCGAGAAGATCGAGGCCGGTGAGTGGCTCCCCGACGAGTACCGTCAGGCCGCGCTCAAGTTCATCGAGATGCACGCCAACTCGGAGGTTATGGGAGCTCTCCCGGAGCGTGAGTGGATCCCCCGTGCGCCGACGCTCAAGCGCAAGCTCTCGCTCACGGCAAAAGTTCAGGACGAGGTCGGACACGGTCAGATCCTGTACCGGGTCGCCGAAGACCTCGGCAAGAGCCGCGAAGCGATGTTCGACGACCTGGTGAACGGCCGAACCAAGTTCCACAACGTCTTCCATTACCCGACCTACACATGGGGCGACGTGGCCGTGATCGGGTGGCTGATCGACGGCGCTGCGCTGGTCAACCAGAAGGCGCTTCTGGACGCGTCGTACATGCCGTACGTACGGGCGATGCGCCGGATTTGCCCGGAGGAATCGCTTCATCTTCGCCACGGCGAGGAATTGGTCCTGGAGCTCGTCTCGGGCACCGACGAACAGAGGCAGATGTTCCAGGATGCGGTGAACCGGTGGTGGCGGCCCATCATGCATTTCTTCGGACCGCAGTCCTCCAAGAAGGACATGCTCCTGTACTGGGGCATCAAGACCCGGTCGAACGAGAGCCTGCGGCAGGAGTTCTTTTCCACCTACGTCCCGAAGCTCTGGGACCTCGGGATTTCCGTTCCCGACGACAGGCTCGCGTGGAACGAAGAGCGCGGCGAGTGGGACTGGTCCGATCCGGGCTGGGACGACTTCTGGGAGACCATTCGGGGGAACGGTCCCATGACGTCGGTCCGCCTCATGTATCGCAAGGCGATGTGGGACAACCACGCGTGGGTGCGTGAGGTGTTCGCCGGCATCCCGGAAGCGGCGTAGGTACGAGCGACCGGCATGCCGGTCTGGGACATCCTCGGCAAGCGAACCGACCGCGACGAGTTCACGTGGGTCGGGAGCATCAAGGCTCCCGACGTGGACATGGCCCTTGTCCTGGCAAAGGAGACGCACTTCCGGCACAAGGAAGGCGTCGCATACGGCGTCCGGCTTCGGGGGGACTCCGAGCTTCATGTTGGGCCATACCCGAGCGACGTCCTGGGCGGCGTCACCGACCACTCGTACCGGCGGCAAGAGGCGTACGCGGGAGTGGGCGCGAAGCACAAGCGCGTGAGCAAGCTGCTTGCCGAACGTGGGTTGGTGATCGACCGCCCCCGCCCACCCGTGGGAAGGGCAGGAGCCGCACCCCCTCGCTCACCGTCGGCGGCGACGCCGGAGCGTCCGGAGGACGTCTCCGAGGAGGAAATCGCAGCCCACGGGACGGCCGGGTGAGCGCGTGACCGAGACGGCCGACCCCCGGCTGACGCTCCTTCTCGCCATCGCCGACGACGAGCTCATCCTCGGTCATCGCCACGCCGAGTGGACCGGGTGGGCGCCGTACATAGAGGAGGACCTCGCGTTTTCGTCCGTGGCGCAGGACGAGATGGCGCACGCTCGGCTGCTCTACCGACTGGCTGGTGACGCCGGACTCACCGAGCGGGATCCGGATGCGCTGGCTCTGGGTCGCCTGCCCGAGGAGTACCGAAACGCCGTGCTGTGCGAACGACCGAACCGCGACTGGGGCTACACGGTCGCGCGGCACTTCCTGTACGACACGGCGGACGCAGTCCGTCTTGAGGCCCTTGCCGAATCTTCGTGGAAAGAGCTGTCGCAAGCGGTCAAGGTCGTGCAGCTCGAGGAGAAGTATCACCTGGACCATTCGGTGACGTGGTTCGCCAAGCTCGCCCAGGGCCCGGCCGAGGCCCGACAGCGCTTCGCGGACGGCCTTTCCGCTGCGCTCGCGGACGCGCTGGCGTTGTTCGAACCGCTGCCCGGCGAAGAGGCGCTGGTCGCGGACGGCATCCTTGCCCAGTCGAACGAGGTAATGCTCGGAGAGTGGTTGTCCCGGACGGGCTCTCGTCTAGAGGAGGTGGCGCTGGACTACGTTCTGGAGCGCCACGCGAGCCTCGGCGAGATGGTGCCCACCGGATCGGGCGAGATCTCCGATCAGGGCGATGGGTTTCGCTCGCCCGGCGTCGCGTACCGGGATGGCAAGTGGGTCCACGAAGGCGAGTTCCAGGGAGCGGGCGGACGGCACGGGAGGCACTCTGAGGATTTCCTGGCACTCTGGGAGGAGATGACCGGACTGTACCGAGCGCATCCGGGAGTGAAATGGTGACCGAGCGAGGGACGCTGGAGAAGTCGACCCAAAATGTGTCGCAAGATGAGTCGATCCCGGACGGGCGGGCGGCCGCTGGAGGCGTCGAGGATCGCGTCTGGGGCGCCGTCGCCGCCGTCCACGACCCGGAGATCCCTCCCTGTTCCATCGTGGACCTGGGGATCGTCCAACGGGTCGAGATCTCCGAGTCCAGTATTGAGGTCGACCTCCTTCCGACGTTCGCGGGCTGCCCTGCCCTCGACGCGATCCAGGTGGACGTCCGCGCGGCAGTCGAGGCCGTCTCGGACGGCAAGGAAGTCCGTGTCCGGTTCGTCTACTCGCCTCCATGGACCAGCGACCGCATGACCGAGCGGGGGAGAGAAGCGTTGAAGGGGTACGGCGTCACGCCGCCCGACGAGGCGAGAAGTGTGACGGGGGGTCAGGCGTTCCTGCCGCTCACCGCGCTGCAGGTCGACGCCCCGCCCTTGTCGTGTCCCTTCTGCGGAAGCCGGCAGACGGTCGTGGAAAGCCGATTTGGCCCCACCCTGTGCCGCACGATCCACTTCTGCGAGGCCTGCCGGAATCCTTTCGAGGGGTTCAAGCCAAAGACCATCGCTACATAAGGCGTCAGTGAGACACGCTCCGCCCACGGCGGGTCTCGGACTCGTTCAAACCGAACATTTCGTACGAGTCCAGCTCTCGCCGTTTCTCTCACCGGATGGGAAGCGTCCACTTGAGCGACGGTCGTCGTCAGGGTCCACCGTGTGCGTGCCGACGGTCGAGTTGTGGCGGAATACCGGTTCGACGGAGGCTTCGCGGTCATCGCGAAGCTGTATCCAGACCGGTCCGAGGGTCAGGCGGTCCTCGAAATCAATCGTGCCTTGTGGAAAAAAGGGTTTCGATGCCCGCTCCCGCTATCGCGTTCCGCAGCCACTCGCGTATCTCGCTGAGCATGGCATCTTGCTCACCGAGGTAGCGCCGGGAGCGCCGCTCCGGGAAGCCCCGGGAGGCAACTGGGACAGGTTC
>DATABA010000043.1:0-2347 GCA_036259835.1 Actinomycetota bacterium | reverse complement strand
GATCACCGATTCGATGTACTCCTCCACGGGAGCTCCGAATGGGGCGTGGAGAACGCCCGGCAGCAGGGGGCCGAAGCCCTGGTGGTACTTGGCCTGCGACGCTGTCAGCGACACGCTCCCGTACGACCGCCCGTGGAAGGCCCCGATGAACGCGATGAGGTACTGACGCCCGGTGTGCTGCCGCGAGAGCTTGATGGCCGCTTCCACCGCCTCGGTTCCCGAGTTCGTGAGGAACGATCGCGTGGGGCCGGATATCGCCGAGACCTTGTCCAGCCGCTCGCAGACCTCGGTGTAGATGGGCAGGTAGAAGTCGCTCGCCGAATAATGCAGGAGCCGTTCGCTCTGGCGGCGAATGGCGTCCACCACCTTGGGGTGGGAGTGGCCGGTGGAGCAGACGGCGATTCCCGCGTTGAAGTCCAGGAAGACATTGCCGTCGACGTCTTCCAGCATGGCGCCCGCGCCCCTGAGCGGCGCGAAATCGTACGCGCGCGGGAGCGAGGGGCTTGCCACCTGCGAATCCCGATCGACGACCTCGCGCGTATTCGGTCCGGGAACCTCGGTGCGAAGTTCGGGGGCCGTCAGCGAAGCGAGATCGTCGTATCCTCCCACTCCGCCTCTAGTCCTCGATGACGGTCTGGCTCTGTTCCCTCAGGTACTGCTGGACGTAGTGGAGTCCGCCGCCCGCTTTCCCCGTGGTCCCCGAGCCCTTCCATCCGCCGAAGGGCTGCATGCCGGGCCACGCTCCCGTGGTCGCTCCGGCCCTTCGGTTGACGTAGACCACACCGGCCTGGATGTTGTCCAGGAACCGTTGGATCTCCGTTTGGTCCTGCGAGTAGAAGCCCGCGGTCAGTCCGTATTCGGTTTCGTTGGCGTGCTCGAGGCCTTCGTCGATGGAGTCCACGGGCGCAACGGCCACGAAGGGGACGAACAGCTCCTCCTTCCAAACTCGGTGGCCCAGCGGCGCCTCAACAACCGTCGGCGCGGCGAAGAGTCCGCGACCGAGATCGCCCTCCTTGATGCGTTCGCCGCCGATGAGGACCCGGCCGCCTTCCTTCTTGACGTCCTGAGCAGCTTTCTCGAACGTCTCCAGGGCCCGCTCGTTGATCACCGGACCCGTGTACGTCTCCTTGTCGAGTGGGTTCCCGACCTTCAGCTTGGAGGTCTTCTCGACAAGGCGGTCGACGAAGTCGTCGTAGACGGCCCGCTCGATGTACACCCGTGACGTGGCGGAGCACTTCTGCCCGCTGAACCCGAAGGCCGACCGCATGACGCCCTCCGCTGCTTCGTCCAGGTCGGCCTTGGAGGAAACAATGACCGGGTTCTTACCGCCCATCTCGCAGATCGCCGGCTTGGGATAATCCCTGGCGAAGTTCTTGTAGATCTGCATGCCGACCTCGTACGACCCGGTGAAGGTGAGCCCGTCGACATCGGGATGCCGCCAGATCGCTTGACCGACCGTTGAGCCAGGTCCGGTGATGATGTGGAACGCGCCGGTCGGTACCCCTCCATCCCGGATGCACTCATACAGCTTCAGCGCGGTGAAGTAGCCCTGATGAGAGGGCTTGAGCACCACGGTGTTCCCCGCCACGAGCGCTCCGCCGGCAGGTCCGCCCGCCAGCGCCATCGGGAAGTTGAACGGGCTGATCACCGCCCACACTCCGTACGGCTTCATCACGCTTCGGTTGCGCTCCTTGTCCGATAGCGCGTCCATCGGGAAGCTGAAGCCGTCGTTCTCCTCCATTTGCTTGCAGTAGTAGCGAATGAGATCCGCCGTCTCTTCGACGTCGCCGAGCGATTCGAGGCGGCTCTTTCCGACCTCGATGGACATCAAGGCAGCCAGCTCGTAAACGCGCTCGGAGATGGTGTCCGCGACCTGACGCATGATCTTCACGCGCTCCTGCCAGGGCGTCCCCGACCACTCAGGGAAGAACGCTTTGGCCGCGGCCACGGCGTCGTTGCCGTCCTGCTCGGTCGCCCGGGCGAAGTGCCCGATGATGATGTCGCGGTCGATCGGTGACCGTTCCTCGTCGTACCCCGCCCCCTCACGCGCTTCGCCGTTCACGTAGAAGTGATGCTTTTCGCCCAGCCATGAGGACTTGACCGTCTTCACGCCTTTCTCGAACGCGGCGTGGAGCTCATCGTTGTCCGCCCGCATCGTGGCGTAGGTGATCTTCACTCTGGTCTGTGCCATCAGCCCGCCTCCCGAGTCTTGCCTCCGAATCTTCGAGCGATGTTACTCGGTGCCCACACGGGTAGTGTGCCCTGGTGGAGCAGGACGTCCTCTCCCCGCGGACCCGGCACGCGCGAAGGCTCTTCGCCGATCTCCCCTCCACGTATGACGGCCTGG
>DATABA010000042.1:0-2677 GCA_036259835.1 Actinomycetota bacterium | reverse complement strand
CGACGGTGGGAAAAATTGGTCGAAGTTGGGCATCTACCGCCTGCCCAGTTAGCAGGTCAGGGTCAGCTTTTTCCCGGCAGCACCGAGTCGACGGCGCGCCAGCAGTACCACGCTGCGACCGTTCGGTACGGCTGAAAGCGCTCGCCCAACACGCTGAGCTCTTTGGGCTTCGGGAGCTCCGGCACCTTGTACAGCATTGCGTACCCCTTACGTACTCCATAGTCGTCCACCGGCCAGACGTTCAGGCGACGCAGCTGGAAGATCAGGAACATCTCCGCCGTCCACCGCCCGATCCCTCGGACCGTGACGAGCCGCTCGATGATCGCTTCGTCCCTGAGTCGCTCGATTGCTTCCAGGGGCACTGTGCCGTCAACAACCTTCGTAGCGAGGTCACGCATCGACAGCGCTTTGTTCCCTGAGACACCGGCCCCTCGAAGCGCCTTCTCCGGCATGGCCAGAAGCGCTTCCGGTGTCAGCTGACCGTCGAACAGTGCGATGAACCTGCGGTGGATCGCCGCGGCGGCCGCTCCGGCCAGCTGCTGATAGAGGATGCTCTCGACCAGCGCGTTGAAATGATCGATCCGCGGCACGGCCAGCCGGAACGGGCCGACTCGCTTCATGAACTGCCTCATCACGCGGTCACGCCGTGCGACTTCCTCTGCCGCCCTGATAAACGACACACGTGGCATGTGGTTTCACAGCCTACGAGGCGCTGACGCTGGGTGGATCGGCGTTAGACTTCCTGTCGTGCATGCTTGGCTGATGTCGAGGGTTGACCGCGTCGGCGTACTCCGGCCGGGCGAGTCGGCTCTCGCAGCCTGACGGCCCGGCGGAATCAACCTCCCTCTCACTGAAAGCGCTTCATTCGCGGTTGAGGAATGACATGAACACGCATCCCACAGCTGGTCCGACCGGTACGCCGACGGCGTACGACCCAAAGGCCACGGAGCAGCGGTGGTACGACGAATGGGTCAAACGTGGCTACTTCCACGCCACGCCGAACTCGGCCCGGGAGCCGTTCTGCATCGTGATCCCGCCGCCGAACGTCACCGGTGCGCTCCACGCGGGCCATGCATTGAACGGAACCATTCAGGACGTGATCGTCCGGCGAAAGCGCATGCAGGGCTTCGAGGCGCTCTGGCTTCCCGGCACCGATCATGCCGGAATCGCTACTCAGGTCGTCGTGGAGCGAGAGCTGGCGAAGGAGGGCATCGACCGCAGGGAGCTTGGCCGCGAGGCGTTCATCCAACGCGTGTGGCAGTGGAAGGAGCAGTACGGCAACACGATCGTGGAGCAGTTCAAGGCTCTCGGCAGCTCCTGTGACTGGGACCGTCTCCGTTTCACCATGGATGAAGGCCTGGCGAGGGCGGTTCGCGTCGCCTTCGTCCGGATGTATGAGGACGGCCTGATCTACCGAGGCGAACGAATCATCAACTGGTGTCCTCGCGACACGACGGCACTGTCTGATTCCGAAGTCGAATACGAAGACGTGGAAGGGGAGCTCGTCACCTTCCGATACGAGCTGGCCGACGGCAGCGGGCATATCGACGCGGCGACCACTCGCACCGAGACCATCCTCGGAGACACCGCCGTGGCGGTGCATCCAGACGACGACCGTTATCGCGACCTGGTCGGGAAGAACGTGGTTCATCCCTTCCGAGGCGAACTGATCCCGATCGTGGCCGACGCTGCCGTCGATCGGGACTTCGGAACCGGAGCTGTGAAGATCACGCCCGCGCACGACCCGCTCGACTTCGAAATCGCGCAGCGGCACGGTCTGCGGCCGCTCAATGTCCTGACGGCTGAGGGCGACATCTCGGATGCCGCGCCAGAGGAATTTCGCGGCCTGGACCGCTACGCGGCCAGAGCGCTGGTCCTCGACCGACTTCGTGAGGCCGGCAAGATCGTCAAGGAGGAGCGGCCGTACGTCCACGCCGTCGGCCACTGCTACCGGTGCCATACCGAGATCGAACCGTGGCTGTCCGGCAAGCAATGGTTCGTCGCGGTGGACCGGCTGAAGGGTCCGGCGAAGGAGGTGGTCCAAGAGGGCCGGCTCCGCTTCTCGCCGGAGCGGTGGGCGAATCCCTACCTCCAGTGGTTGGACAACCTGAGGGACTGGAACATCTCCCGCCAGCTCTGGTGGGGGCACCAGATCCCCGTGTGGTACTGCCCGAACGGGCACGAGTTCGCGGCGATCGATGACCCCGACGCCTGCAGGGACTGCGGCTCCACCGATATCGAGCAGGACCCCGACGTGCTGGACACGTGGTTCTCATCCCAGCTCTGGCCGTTCTCGACGCTGGGCTGGCCCGAGGACACCGAAGACCTCCGGTTCTTCTACCCGACGAGCGTCCTCGTCACGGGCTACGAGATCCTCTACCTGTGGGTGGCTCGCATGATCATGAGCGGCCTCTACTTCCTCGACGACAGGCCATTCCACGAGGTGGTTATCACCGGTTTGGTTCGTGACGCGCACGGACGGCCGATGCACAAGTCGCTTGGAAACGTGATCAATCCGCTGGATCTCATCGAGAAATACGGAGCCGACGCCCTGCGGTTCGGCCTGATGCGGCTGGCGACGGGAGGGCAGGACGTGCCGCTCTCCGAGGAGGTCATCGAGTCAGGTCGCCGGTTCGGGAACAAGATCTGGAACGCCTCCCGGCTGGTCTTTTCGGCG
>DATABA010000041.1:0-24664 GCA_036259835.1 Actinomycetota bacterium | reverse complement strand
GGGGCAAGGGTGAAACGGTGAGGTAAGAGCTCACCAGCGGCCGGGTGACCGGCCGGCTAGGCAAACCCCACCCGGAGCAAGGCCAAGCAGGGAGCGGGCGGCCCGTCCGATGCTCCCGGGTAGGCTGCACGAGGGTCGCGGCAACGCGACTCCCAGAGAGATGGTCGCCGCCGGCGCCAGCGCCGGCACAGAATCCGGCTTACAGGCCGGCTCCTCCACTACTCTCCACGTGGAACTCCATGAAAGAAGACGCTCAATCCGGGAAAGGCGAGACCAAGCGATGTCCGGTCTGTGGTCAGGGCACGTTGGTCGAGATCAGTTTTTGGGAACAGTCGGCGAAGGAGCCGGAAGCAGGCGAGGCGATCCAGGAGGCGGACACCCGTCAAGTCGAGTCATATTCGTGCGGCCACGAAGTGGTCGGGCCGAGGCTCGACGAATCCGCGGCCGGGACCGACGATCTGGAGGTCGAACGCCGCCAGACGGACGAAACGGCGGACCCTCTGTAATACGCGTTCGACGTAAGGGCGTCGCGCTCGGCCTCGTTTCGGCTCTGCTGCTCGGCGCCTGTTCCTCCGGGCCGGATATTCGATTCGTCGAAGTCTCTGGTCCTGCGCCGAAGATCTCTGGCCCCACGTTAACCGGCGGTTCTCTTCAGCCGCCGGACTACGCCGGGAAGGTGCTCGTCGTGAACTTCTGGAACCCGTTCTGCGCGCCGTGCCGTCGGGAACAGCCGCTTCTCCAGAGATCCTGGGAACGTCTTCGCGGACACGGCGTCCAGATCATCGGACTCATGTTCGTCGGCGGCTTTCCTCCATGGCCGGACGACAGCGACGCGGCACAGAAGTACCTGCGCCGGTTTCGTGTCACCTATCCAGTTCTTCGGGACACGGATTCGCGCCTCGCGGACGGCTTCGGCATCGCGGGCATCCCGGAGACGGCCATAGTGGATCGGCAGGGGAAGATGCGCTTTCGCGTGATCGGCGAGCTGAAACCGGGAGCACTCGACGAGCTGCTGCAGATGCTCGACTAACCACCGACGTTCTATCGGTCTAGACCGATAAAACTGACTATCGCAGGGCGACGGCTCGGGCGAGCTGCCGTCCGGCGTGATACGAGGAACGAACCAGTGGGCCGGCCTCCACGTGCGCGAAGCCCATTCCCATCCCGGTTTCGGCGTGCCGGGCGAACTCGTCCGGCGTCACCCACCGATCAACGGGAAGGTGGAGCTTCGTCGGTTGGAGGTACTGGCCCAGGGTCAGGAGGTCGCATTCCACCTCGCGAAGGTCGGCCATGGCGTCTGTCACTTCCTCCGGCCGTTCTCCCATTCCAAGGATCAGGTTCGACTTCGTGATGGTTCCGGGCCGAACGCGCTTGGCAATTCGAAGCACATCGAGCGACCGGCCGTAATCGAATGCGGGGCGGATCCTCTTGTGGAGGCGCCGGACCGTCTCCAGGTTGTGTGCGAAGACGTCGGGTTCGGCGTCGAGAACCGTCCGGATGGCGCTCTCATCTCCCTTGAAGTCCGGCGGTAGCACCTCGACCCGGCAATCGGGGATGGCGTCACGAATCGCGCGCACCGATTCTGCCCATATCCTGGCGCCCCCGTCCGGCAGGTCGTCCCTGGCCACTCCGGTCAGAACGACGTACCGAAGGCCCATCGCGCTCACCGCCTGGGCGATTCGCGCTGGCTCGTCTTCTTCCACGGCGTCCGGCTTCGCCGTCATCACGTCGCAGAATCCGCACCGCCGCGTGCATCTGTCGCCGAGGACCAGGAAGGTAGCCTCGCGTTCCTCCCAGCACTCGAAGATGTTCGGGCACGCTGCTTCTTCACAGACCGTGTGGAGGTCGAGCCCCCGCATGATTTGCTTGAGCTCCGCGTAGTTCGGCCCCGTCTTCGCCTTGACCTTCAGCCATTCCGGCCGCCGGCCGTTCGGCCGCATCGTCTGGAGGCAGCCGACCGAGTGGGGGGAGTGGCTATCGGAGATCTGTTCGGCAGTAGCGGCCGGATCGCCGGGTGCCTCGTGCCCGTTACCGTTCGTCTGGACGATCGGCAGATACAGACGCCGCTGGTGAGGATTGTGATCCCGCCGAGCCATCGCGTCCCAGTCTAGCTTCGCGGGGTTCCGAGCGGCCGTGATACGAAAGAGAGGCGGGGCCCCGCCCCGCCCTCTCTCAACAAACCCGTAGGTGGTCGCTTACATGAAGCCGAGCTCGTTGCCGGCCTCGGCGTAGAGCTGTGTACCGCGCTGAATCTGCTCGTCGCCGGTGAAGTAGAGGTGGGACTTCAGGCCCTCGACGATCATGCTGCCCTTCGAAACGAGCTTCTGGTTCTCGTCGGACTCGAAGAGCTCCATGAGTGCGTCCGACTTCCCCTTGATGATCGCCATGCCTTCGGATCCGTCGACGTTGAGGAACACCTCGGGGGGCGAGCACTTCCCCTCGCTGGCCCACTTGTTGAGCGTCTGGAGGAACTCCATGAAGACCTCCAGGGATTTCGCCTCGCGGCCTGCGACGGGGGAGCCCCACGTACTGACGAGCGCCGCATCCCTTGCCATGCCCCCTCCTTCTCTCCGGCGGGCCTCCGACAGCGCCGGAGCCTACCGAGGAGGGGCGGATCAGCGGAAGCGAATCTGAAGAATTGGTCTCAGAACTTCGCCAGATCCCGCATGTGCTCGAAGATCTTTTCCTCGTCGGGGAGGAAGAAGTGCTCCAACGGCGTAGCGAACGGCATCCCGGGTACGTCCGGCCCTCCGACCCGGACCACCGGTGCGTCCAGGTCGAACATGAGCTCTTCCGAGATGGTCGCCGATATCTCGGCTCCCGCGCCGTACGTCCGGTTATCCTCGTAGACGACCATGGCCTTCCCGGTCTTGCGGACCGAATTGAGGATGGTCTCCCTGTCGAGCGGCGCGATGGTCCGGACGTCCACGACCTCGCATGAGTACCCCTCTTCGTCCTGGAGTCTCTCGGCAGCGGCCAGGGCGTGATGCATCATGAGGCCGTACGCCACGCAGGTCAGGTCATTGCCCTCCCGCTTCACGTCCGCCTTGCCGATGGGGACTTCGTACGGCTCGTCCGGTACGTCACCCTTGATCAGGCGATAGGTCTTCTTGTGCTCGAGGAACAGCACAGGATCGGGATCGTTGAGCGATGCGATCAGCATGCCCTTGACGTCGTAGGGGGTGGCAGGGAGGACCACCTTCAACCCCGGGACGTGCCCGTAGAAGGCCTCGATGCTCTGCGAGTGGTAGAGCGCACCGTGGACACCTCCGCCGTACGGGGCCCGGACGACCAACGGACAGTCCCAGTCGCCAGCCGAGCGGTATCGAATCCGGGCCGCCTCCGAGACGAGCTGGTCGAACGCCGGATGGATGAAGTCGGCGAACTGGATCTCTGCGATGGGGAGCAACCCGTGCATCGCCATCCCGATGGCACAGCCCACGATGGAGGATTCGGCAAGTGGTGTGTCGATGACCCTCCGCTCGCCGAACTCATCGAGGAACCCGGCTGTCGCGCGGAACACACCGCCGCGCGCCCCGACGTCCTCACCCATCACCAGGACACGGTCGTCGGCTTTCATGGCATCCCAGAGCGTGTCGTGAATGGTCTGAACCACGTTCTTCTCGGTCATGGCTGTGCCCCCTCTTCGGCCGGGGGTTCGGAGGGTGTGGCCTCGCTTCCGGTGGTGTCGAGGATTTCCTCTTCGGCCTGGTCCATCTTCTGACCGGCGTCTCCACTGTCCTCCACGCGAAGCTTTTCCCACTGAATGGGACGAAAGCTCTTACCGTTTTCCGCGAACACATGCTGAAGGGCGGTCTCGGGTTCAGGGTCCGGGGCGTTCCATGCGGCCTCCACCTCGGCGTCGACCTGCTGCTTGATCTCCTTCCGGAGTTGCTCGATATCGCTCGCGTCCAGCAGACCCCGTTCCATGATGTACCTGCCGAACAGAATGAGTGAGTCGCTGCGTTTCGCCGCTTCGACCTCTTCCCGGGTGCGATAGGTGCGGTCATCGTCGTCGGATGTATGCGGATGGAAGCGGTACGTCTTGATCTCGATGAGCGTTGGGCCGCCGCCTTTTCGAGCCTTCTCGACCGCCTGCTTGGACGCTTCATAACAACCGAGGACATCGTTCCCCTCTACGATCACTCCCTCGAAGCCATACGCCTCAGCTCGGGTGGCGACATCCTTCACCGCCATCTGCTTCTCCAGAGGGACGCTGATGGCGTACTTGTTGTTCTCGCAGTACCAGACGACGGGCAGCTTGTGGATCCCCGAGAAGTTGAGTCCCTCGTGCCAGTCCCCCTCGCTGGTCGCTCCATCGCCGAACCAGCAGCCGACCACGGAATCCTCACCGCGATACTTGATGGCATACGCGATTCCGGCGGCATGCGGGATCTGGGTGGCGATGGGGGAGGAGCCGGTCACGATCCCGAGCTTGCGAGAGCTCCAGTGCGCCGGCATCTGGCGCCCACCGGACGAGGGATCGTCACGCTTCCCGAAGACTGCCAGGAAGACGTCCCTCGGCTTCATTCCGGCGACCAGGCATGCGGCCATGTCGCGGTAGTACGGGACGAAGACGTCCTTGCCGCGCCGGTACGGCCAGGCGGAGCCCACCTGGCATCCCTCGTGACCGGAGACCGGCACGACGAATGGAGCGCGTCCCTGGCGGTTCAACCGAAACTGAGCCTCGTCGCAAAGGCGGGCCGTGACCATCGTCACGTACATGGCGACGACGTCTTCGTCTGTAAGGCCTAGCGAGGTATGCGGAGCTTGCCTTCTCAGGCGAGTCGCCATAAAGAAAACCTCCTGTACCGGTTACCAGCGGGGGGCGAGTTCCGATTCTAGGCGGTTTCGGGAGATGGCCGGAATCCGTCCTGGTCGATCACATACAGTAGCCACCATGCAGCCTCCGGTCGATGAATCGGTCGAGCGGACGGTAGCCGGGCTGTGTGAGGAGGTAGCGCCACCAGACCACCCGCCAATCACACAGGATGCTTCCCTTGCGGATCTGGGGCTGGACTCACTCGGACTTGCGGACCTCGCGGTCGCCGTGGAAGAGCGGTTCGGCGTGCGGCTGGCCCGCGGCGACGTGGGCGGGCTTCGAACGGTTCGGGACATCGCCGAGATCGTTCGCCAGAAGCTCCCGGAGAACGGCCGTCGAATCCCCGCCGGAATCGGGAATCTTCAGTCGTTCGTCAAGACCGTCATTACGCCGGTTTTCCGATGGCAGAGCCGTCTGCAGGTCACCGGCGCGGAGAACGTCCCGTCAACCGGCCCGGCCATCATTGCGGCGAACCATCGAAGCATGCTGGACGTGCCGCTGCTCGTGCTGGCGTGTCCGCGCCCCCTCGTCTTCATGGGGAAGCGCGAGCTGTTCGGCGATCCTGTTCGCCGGTGGGCGTTTCACACGATGGGCGGATTCCCGGTCCGAAGGGAGATCGCGGACATCCGCGCGATCGACGTGGCCCTGGCCGTCTTGGAGCGTGGCGAGGTGCTGGGCATGTACCCCGAGGGGACTCGGAGTCGGACGACGAAGATGCTGCCGTTCCTGAAGGGAGCGGCGTGGCTGGCCCTTCGGACCGCCGCCCCGATCGTTCCCTGCGGGATCGGGGGGACCGAGCGTGATCCCGCGCGTAGCGCACTGCCGCCGCTTCGGAAGACCGTTCGAATCGCGTTCGGACCTCCGATCCCCGTCGAACGGGAAGACGACCCGGCGACGCGAAGAAAGAAAGCCGACGAGGTTACAGAGCAGCTCCTTCAGGCGGTCACGGCGCTCTTGGTCTGAGCGGCTCTGTCGTTAGCTACTCTTGATTGATGGCCACTGGAGCGACGGTCGTAAACGTGACCGACGCAACTTTTCGAGAAGCGGTGATTGAGGAGTCGCACCGCCGCCCCGTGGTCGTCGACTTCTGGGCGGGATGGTGTCAGCCGTGCCGTCTGATCGGACCGGTCCTGGAGCGCCTCGCCGACGAGCATCAGGGCGACTTCCTCCTGGCCAAGCTCGATGTGGACGCCAATCCCGAGGCATCGACGGCGTTCCGGATCCAGAGCATTCCGGCGGTGAAGGCGTTCAAGGACGGCGCCGTAGTCAACGAGTTCATCGGCGCCGTACCCGAACCGGTGATCCGCCAATTCCTCGACAGCGTCCTCCCTTCGGAGGCGGACCGGTTGGTGCAGCAAGGGCTGGAAGCGGAGCGCGGCGGCCGGACTGCGGAAGCGGAACGGTTCTATCGCCGGGCGCTCGACGCCGTTTCATCTCATGAAGGGGCGCTCCTTGGCCGCGGCCGCCTGGCGGCGCTGAGGGGAGACGTGGACGAAGCGAGACGGTTCCTGGAACCGCTCAGGCCAAATGCCGAGGCCGAACGTCTGCTCGCTGCCATCGACGTCTCGGAGTGGTCCGCCCCCGGGTCGAACGGTGAGGGCCCCATGGCCAGGGGCCAGCGGGCCGCGGCGGAGGGCCGGTGGGGTGAGGCACTGGCGGAGTTCCTTCGAGAGGTCCAGGCGGGCGGAGAGTCGAGCGACGCCGCCCGCGAGGCGATGCTGAAGGTCTTCTCGGTGCTCGGTGAGGACGATCGGCTCACTGCGGAATACCGCCGGAAGCTCGCCGCGGCGCTCTTCTAGCCACGGCGGATGAAGATCGACGTTCACCCCCTGACCAAAGAGCGGTGGAAGGACGTCGTGGAACTGTTCAATCGTCCCGGGGCGTCGATTCCCCGAGGCTGCTGGTGCATGTACTACCGAAAGAGCGGCGGCCATGGGGGAGTCGGCCCCTCCGGCGCCAACAAGAAAGCCCTCAAGTCTCTCGTTGACCGCGGCTACGTACCGGGGCTCATTGGATATGAAGACGGCCGTCCCGTGGGCTGGATTTCTCTCTCGCCTCGCGAGGACTACCCGAAGCTTCAACGGTCGCCGGTGATGAAGCCGGTCGACAACAAGCCGGTCTGGTCCATCGTGTGCTTTTTCGTCGATAAGGAGGCCCGGGGCAATGGTGTCTCCGAAAAGCTGCTGAAGGGCGCCATGGACTATGCCCGTTCCCAGGGCGTCACGCTCCTAGAGGCATACCCGGTCGACAAGGACGAACCGAGCCATCCCGATTTCATGTGGTTCGGAGCCAAGACGATGTACGACCGGGCCGGGTTCAAAGAGGTGACCAGACGCAAGGAAAACCGGCCGGTGGTCCGAAAGACGATCCGCCCTCGCGCACGAAAGGCGGTTAGGCGCTGACGAGGGACTCGTTTACGAAAAGTCCCGGGTACTTCGTTACGAGCCCCAGTTCGTCCACTTCGATATCTCTGCTGAACGAGCCGCTTTCATAGCGGTAAAGATTCTCTGCGAGTCGCGTGTAGCGCTGATCCGACCGGACAACGGCCAGGTCGGGAAATCGAACCCACGCGACGATCAGATCTGCGTGCTCACCCACGTCGAGGGCTAGGCGCCGGATCGGAAGTGTATTCGTCGACGGCGTGACTCCCAGGTCGACGTCGACCGCGCCGTCCAGCGCACTCACCGACCCCTCGTTCGAACGCCACCGTCCACCGGCTGCTGCAAGGCGAAGCCGCTGCCTTGTGCCGCTTGATTCAGCGACCACGTCCACGTCTTCAGTTGTCCAGGAAGGGTCGCATCGGACGGTATATCGGACCAGCAGCGGTTCACCCTCGATCGTGACCACGACGGTCCCGGCGAACTCCCAGCCATTCGGTAGCTCCGAAAGGGTGAAGTATTCACTTCCCGGCGTGTCAAGTCGACGCCAGTGAAGCGCTCGGGTGGGTTTCCGGCCGTCGCCGGCGTCGATCACGGGACCAGCGATGATGCCAGCGGACTCACCGGTGCAGGCTCCAGTGTTCGATCGAAGACCTCCTCGAAGTGTCGGATCACCAGAGGCGCCATCTCCTCGACTGTCACGCGGCGGCCGGTCAGTTCCGAGAGCGTTGCAACGCTCCGATCGGCCAGTCCGCATGGAACGATCGCGTCGAACCACGAGACGTCAGTTGTGCAGTTGAGGGCGAATCCATGGAGGGTGACTCGGCCGCGCGTCACGCGCACGCCGATGGCGCAGACCTTTTGCTTGCCGGCCCACACCCCGGTGGCTTCAGGATCTCGGTCGAGACCGACGCCAACGTCGGAAGCGGCCCGAATGATGACCTCCTCCAGTCGTCTGAGGTACGCCACGACGTCCGGGGCCGGCCCCAGGTCGATGATCGGGTAACCCACCAGTTGCCCAGGTCCGTGAAACGTCACGCTTCCGCCCCGGTCAACGAAGTGCAGTTCGGCACCCGCGCCCTCGATCTGGTGCTCTGCCCAAAGGATGTGCGTTGGGTCCGATCGACGACCCGCCGTGAAGACCGGGGGGTGCTCCAGCAGAATCAGCGTGTCCGGAACCCTTCCGCCGGCGCGGCGCTCGGCCAGGTCGTGCATCGCGTCGTACGCGGCCCCGTACGGGACGAGGCCACGTTCACGGAGGAGCCAGCCGGTCGTCACGCCTCGCGAGGCGCCAGACCGAGCTCCGGTCGGAAGTCCCATGTCTCCAGGTTGCTCTTCAGCCGGCCCAGGAATTGCGCCGCCGTGGCACCGTCGATGATCCGGTGATCCCAGGACATCGAGAAGTACACCATGTGCCGGATGGCGATGGCGTCGTTGACCACCACCGGTCGCTTTTCGACGGCGTCGAAAGCGAGGATCGCGCATTGCGGGGGGTTGATGATCGGCACGCTGATGATGGAGCCGAACGGTCCCGGGTTCGTGATGGTGAACGTTCCACCGTGGACGTCGTCCGGGTTGAGTTTTCGGTTCCTCGCACGGGTCGCCACGTCGTTGATCGCGCGGGCCAGGCCGGCCATGTTCATTCCGTCCGCGCCCTTGACGACGGGGACGATCAACCCGTCCTCCAGGGCTACCGCGATGCCCAGGTTCACGTAGTGCTTCCGGACCAGCTGGTCGTCGCGTAGCTCGGAGTTCACATCGGGGAAGGCCAGGAGCGCTTCACAGACGGCTCTTGCCACGAACGGCATGTAGGTCAACGAGATGCCCTCCCGCTGCTTGAACGCGTTCTTGCCCGCTTCTCTGGTCCGAACGATGTTGTCCATGTCGACCTCGACCAAGTTCCACGCGCGCGCGGTGGTCTGCATGGACGCAACCATGTTCCGTGCGATGGCCTGCCGCATTCGCGTGAGCGGAACGACCTCCTCGCGGTCCGTGGTCGCCGCGGGCGCCGCCGCCGCGGCTGGTGCTGGCGCCGCCGGGCGCTCCGGTGCAGCGGGGCGTTCCGGGGCGGCCGGTTGAGGGGCAGGGACGGGTTCGAGCTGCGGTGGCGGGGTGGGCGCGGCTTCTCGCTGCGGCGCCGGTGCGGCCTGGGCCGGTGCGGCCTGGGCCGGCGCGGCCTGCGCCGCGGCAGGTTCGGCCGGACGCGCTCCGCCGGACTCGATGAAGGTCATGATGTCCTTCTTCGTGATCCGTCCGCCGGTTCCGGTTCCCTGGACTTGCGACAGATCGACCTGGTTCTCCTCCGCCAAGCGCCGTACGAGGGGAGAAAGGATGCTGCTCCGTGGACCGCCCTGCGGTCCTGGTTGAGCCTCGACCGGCTGCCGCTCGGGTGCGCCTGTCGGCATTTGCTCCTGCTGCGCGACCGGCATGTCCTGTGGTTGGACGGACGGCACGCCCGCCGGCTCACGCTGCGATTCGCCATCTCCGGCGACCTGTCCATCGCCCCGCGGTTGCTCGGCCGGTTGCTGCTCAGCGGCCGGCTCCGTGGCCTCGGCCTGTGGCGTTTCCTGCGCCGCCTGGCCATCGCCGCCCGCATCGATGAGTGCGAGCTCGGTCCCTACGCTGACGGTCTCCCCTTCAGCCACCTTGATCTCGACGATCTTTCCGCCGACCGGGGAAGGAACCTCGGTATCGACCTTGTCGGTTGAGATTTCGAAGAGCGGTTCGTCGCGCTCGATTGTTTCGCCCTCTTGCTTCAGCCACTTCGTGATGGTTCCTTCGACGACGGTCTCACCGAGCTGCGGCATGGTCACAGGCGTAGCCAAATCAGCAACCTCCTTTGCCTATCGGGGAAGTCGAGGCGCTCGCCGCTCGACCTACCACTTCGAAAGCCTTTGTACCGCGTCCGTGATGTCCTCCACCTGAGGAATGTACGCGTCTTCGAGCGGAGGGCTGAACGGCACGGGTACGTTGGGGGGGGCGACCCGCATGATCGGGGCGTCCAGCATCTCGAATCCCTCTTCGGCGATCACAGCCGAGACCTCGGACCCGATGCCGAATGCCCTGTGGCTCTCGTACACCACCAGGGCCCGACTGGTCTTCTCCACGCTTTGGAGCACGGCGTCCTTGTCCAGGGGCCACACGGTCCTGAGGTCGATGACCTCGGCCGAAATCCCGGCGTCCTGGAGCTCCTCTGCGGCTTCCAGCGCCTTGTGGACCATCGCCCCGTACGAGACGATCGAGACATCGTCTCCTTCTCGCTTCACCTCCGCCTTTCCGAGCGGAACGGTGAAGTCGGGGTCGGTCGGCACCACCTCGCGTATCCGGCGGTAGATCCACTTGTGCTCCAGGTAGACCACCGGGTTGTCATCCCGGATCGCCGCCTTGAGCAGGCCCTTGGCGTCGGTGGGGAAGGCGGGACAAACCACCTTGAGGCCGGGGGTGTGCGCGAAGAAAGGTTCGGGATTGTTTGAGTGGAAAGCCGACGCCCGAACGCCGCCGCCTGAGGGCCCTCGAAACACGATCGGAAGCGGAACGCCCGAGCGGTAGTGGTACTTCCCGGCGGTCGTGACCAGCTCGTCGAACCCGGAGGTCATGAAGTCCGCGTACTGGAATTCAGCGACCGGCCGGAGGCCTTCCATTGCCGCGCCGATGGACGTGCCCACGATGGTCTCCTCGGCGATGGGAGTGTCCATCACTCGTTCGGGTCCGAACCGGTCGATGAAACCTTCGGTCACCTTGAACGCGCCACCGTAGACCCCGATGTCCTCGCCGAGGAGGAACACGCGCTCGTCGCGTTCCATCTCCTCCCACAGCGCCTCGGCGATCGCGATGAGGTACGTGGCCTCGCCGTTTTCCGAGCGCTTTCCGCGCGGTTCTGCGCCGTGGCCTGCAGCGCCGGCTTCGACCTGCTCGCCGCGAGTCCGGCGGTCTTCCTGAGCGCCTCTGTCGGGTTTCCCCTCCGCTTGCTTGGCCTGCTCGGCCGCCTCGGTAGGGGACGCCTGCGGGATCTCGGGCGAGCGTTCGGGACCGCTGTCGGCTGCCTGCTTCCTCTCCTCGCGTCGCCGCCGACGCATCAGGGCTGATCCCCGTTCCGCGATGGGTCGCGCTCCCAGTACCCGTCGTCGGTCCACAGGCCGAGCGTCACGTCGCCCGGATCGGGGAGTGGCGACTGCTGCGCGAATTCGTAACCGGCGTCGAATTCCTTCTTGATGCGTTCCTCGACCCCAGTGATGTCCTCGTCGGAGGCCACGCCGTCCGAGACGAGGAGCTCCTGGAAGCGCTTCACGGGATCCTTGTTCTCCATGTAGTCGTCGAGCATTTCCTTGGGAACGTACTTCGCGGGGTCGTGCCCGGCGTGGCCGCGCCACCGAAGGGACACGCTCTCGATCAGCGACGGCCCTTCGCCGCGGCGCGCCCGTTCGACAGCTTCGGTTGCTGCTTCGAAGACGTCAAGGACGTTCGCTCCGTGCACCCGCTTGCCGGGCATGCCGTACGCGGGTCCTCGCCCGGCGACGTGGGGGAGCGGAAACTCAAGCCGGTTCGGCGTGGAGTACGCCCACTGGTTGTTGTTGACGACCCATACCACCGGAAGCCGGTGGACGGCGGAGAAGTTGAGCGCCTCATGCCACCGGCCGTTCGACGTGGCGCCCTCGCCACAGATCGCCATCGCCACGCGAGGCTCTCCTCGACGCTTGTAGGCGAGGGCCGCTCCGCAGGCGACGGGGTAAGCGATGGGAAGGTGCGAGATAACTGTGAAGGTCTTGGCCCCCGACCAATCGCCCATGTGGCTGTTGCCGTCGCGGCCACGGGTGTAGCCGTCCACGCGGCCCCAGAACTGGGCCATCACTCGCTTCAGGTCGACGCCCTTGGTCAGCTGGGCGTTGAGGTCGCGGTGAGTCGGGAACAAGGCGTCTTCGGGGCGAAGCGCGTAGGCAGCGCCAACGTGGGTTCCTTCCTGTCCTCGCCCGGAATAGATGGCCCCCGGAAGCTTCCCTTGCCGATACAGCGTCTCCATGCGCTCGTCGAAGTACCGGCACAGCTTGAGGTAGTAGAGGATCTCCTTGAGACTGTCTTCGTTCAGGCCGAGACGCCCGATTCTTTGGGATGCCGAAGCGGTTTGCGTCGAGGTCGGTTTCGTGTTCCTGGCGGTGGTCGCCACTCCTCTTAGCCCCTTTCGCTACATCGTGTGAAGAGGCTTACCGGCCAGCGCGAGGAAGCTCTCGCCCAGCGCCTCGGAAAGCGTTGGATGGGGCGCGATGACCGAAGCAACGTCCCGCGCGGTCGCCTCCCAGTTGTACATCAATGATGCCGCCTCCACGAGCTCGGTCACGTGAGGACCGACCATATGGACGCCGAGCACCGCGCCACCATTCTCGGCCACGACCTTGACCAGACCGCCCTCGCCGACGATGTTCGCCTTCGCCAGCACCTGGAAGTTGAACTTGTGCGTCACGACGTCGTGACCGCGATCCTTCGCCTGGGCCTCGGTCAGCCCGACCGAGGAGATCTCGGGGCTCGAGAACGTGACGCGGGGGATGCCGGCGTAGTCGATGTCCGGCGGGTTCATTCCCGCGATTCGCTCCGCCACCGCCATGCCTTCCAGGAACGAGGAGTGAGCCAGCTGGAGCGGTGTGGCGGCGACGTCTCCAACGGCCCAAACATGGGGCATCGAAGTCTGGAGCGTCGTGTCGACCTTGACGTACCCCCGGTCGAGTTCGATCCCCGCCTCCTCGTACCCGAGGCCGTCGGTGACCGGTCCTCGTCCCACCGCCACGAGGCACAGGTCCGCGGCGATGGTCTTGTCGCCGGCCCCCTCCGTGGAGAACGTCGCCTCCACTCGGTTTCCGTCATCACGGACGCTGTTCACCTTGACCCCGGCGAACGTGTCGATCCCCTTCTTCTTGAATGCGCGCGCCGCTTCTTTCGAGACGTCCTCATCCTCCAGCGGAGCGATGCGGGGAAGCGCTTCCAGGACCGTGACTTCCGCGCCGAATGCACGGTAGATGGTGGCGAATTCGAGCCCAATGGCGCCGCCACCGATGATCACGACCGACGACGGAAGGCGTTCGCGCACCAGCGCCTGGTCGCTGGTGATGACACGTTCGGATACGTCCATACCCGGCAGCAGCCGCGGCCGCGACCCGGTGGCGAGGACGACATCTTGAGCGCTCAATCTCTGCCCGTCCACGTCGACGGCCGGGCCGTCCACGAGCTTGCCGGTTCCCTGGAGGACCTCGATTTTGCGGGCCTTGATCAGGCCGGTGAGCCCCGAAACCTTCTTGTCCACGATGTGCTGCTCGGTCTCGAGGACCTTCGCCCAATCAACTTCACCTGAGGCACGAATGCCCCACTCCGCGGCTCGATTGACGTGATCCATCACCGATGCGGACTCGAGGAGCGCCTTGGAGGGGATACATCCGCGGAGGAGGCATGTGCCCCCGAGGCGGTCCTCCTTCTCGATCAACGCCACGCGCTTACCGAGCTGCGCGGCGCGAAGCGCGCAGGCGTACCCGCCTGTACCGCTACCGAGAACGATGATGTCGAAGGATTCGCCAGCCAACTGTTTAGCCCTTGAGGCCCATACTAACGCCGGGAGGCGACGGTCATGGAGGAGCAGACCCTCGAACTAAAGCGCACACCGCTGGAGGGCGAGCACAGGGCGCTTGGTGCCCACATCGCGGCGTTTGCCGGTTGGGCCATGCCCATTCAGTACCGCGGTACGTTGGTCGAGCACCGGGCCGTCCGCGAAGCCGTTGGGCTCTTCGACGTGACGCACCTCGGAAAGGTCACGGTGGAGGGAGCCGGCGCGTTCGATGGCCTGCAGCGCGTGGTCTCGAACGACCTTTCCAAACTTGATGTCGGCGGTGCGCAGTACAACCTGGTCCTCAACGAACGAGGAGGGATCGTTGATGACCTGATCGTGTATCGAACGGCCGCGGACCGGTATCTGGTCGTTCCCAACGCGGCGAATACGGAACGAATTCACTCCATCCTCTTGGAGCACGCGGATCGGCCGGTGGACGTGGTCCTTCGAGACGACCTGTGTCTGCTTGCACCGCAGGGACCGCGCTCGTTCGATTTGGTGGACGGACTCTTCCCGGACGCCCCGCAGTTGGCCTACATGCACTGCATGGAAGTCTCGTTTACGGGTGAGCCCATAGTGGTTTCGCGCTCGGGCTACACGGGGGAGCGCGGCTTCGAGCTGTTCGTTCCAGAAAGCGTCGCCGTGGATCTGTGGAGGAGGCTCATGCAGGAGGGTTCGTCCCTCGGCCTCGAGCCGTGCGGACTCGGCGCGCGCGACACCCTTCGTCTGGAGATGGGCTATCCACTCCACGGCAACGACATCACCGAGGAGCGAACTCCACTCGAGGCGGGCCTGGGATGGGCCGTTGCCTTCGACAAGGGCGACTTCCTGGGACGGGCGGCATTGCTCCAACAGAAGGAAGACGGCGTGCAGTCCCGGCTCTGGGGATTGCTCATGAAGGAGAAGCTGATCCCGAGAGCGCACTATCGGGTCTTCGACAGCGACGAACAGGTCGGCGAGACCACCAGCGGGGGCTTCTCCCCGACCCTGAAGGTGGGGATCGGTCTTGCCTATCTCTCCCCGCGCGAGCGGTTCAAGGCAGGAGACGTGGTCGACGTGGAAGTTCGTCGCCGCCGCGGGCCAGCGGAGGTCGTGAAGCCTCCCTTCGTGGCGTCGAGCCCCAAATAGCCGGCGGCCTGACTGATACCGCCGCCGGGACTGCCTTCCGTTATCAGACCTCCTCGGCGAGATACCCGAGGAAGAGCGCTTCGGCGAGGCACGCCTTCTCCAGGTCCCGAAGGTCGACGCTCTCGTCTTCCGAGTGGGCGTTGGTCAACGGGTCCGACGCTCCTGTCAGCATGAGCGTCGCGTTCGGGAACGCATCGGCGAATACGGAAAGGAATGGAATCGATCCGCCCGCCCCCATGAACACCGGCGCCTTGTCGAACGCCTCGGTCATCGCTCGATGCATCGCGTCGTAGCCCGGTCCGGTCGTGCTGAGCTGGTACGGCGACCCCGACGGTTCGCGTTCGATCTTCACCTCAGCGCCCCACGGGACGTTCGACTCCAGGTGCTTCGTCAGGGCTTCCATTGCTTGATCCGCGTCCTGGCCCGGTGGAATTCGCATGCTGACTTTCGCCCTGGCGAACGGGACGAGCTGGTTGGATGCTTCCACGGTGTTCGGGGCGTCGATCCCGAGGATCGAGATCGCCGGGCGCGTCCACATTCGTTCGGTCAGTCCGCCCTCCCCAACCAGCTGCACGCCGGGGCGCATGCCGGCCCAGGATCGAAGCTCCTCATCCGTGAGGTCGAGCGGGTCCGCCGGACCGGACGCCAGGCCCGGAACGGCCACGGCGCCCTTCTCGTCGTGCAGCGCGGCAAGCGTCCTCGTGAGAACCGTAAGCGCGTCGGGCACCGCTCCTCCGTACTCGCCACTGTGAACGCCGTGGTCGAGGGTCCGGACTTCGATCACACAGGCGACCAGGCCCCGAAGTGACGTGGTGAGGGCCGGCTCGCCGGTTCGCCAGTTTCCGGAGTCCGCGAGCACGACGACGTCGGCGCGAAGCAGGTCGCCGTGCGTCGTGATGAACGCATCGAGGTGCTCTGAGCTGGACTCCTCTTCGCCCTCAACGAAGACGGTCACGCCGACCGGCGGGCGCCCGTCCCACGCTCGGACCGCGGCGGCATGCATGGCGATCCCGGCCTTGTCGTCGGCTACGCCTCGGCCGTAGAGGCGGCCGTTTCGCTCCACGGGTTCGTACGGGGGCGAGCTCCAACGCTCCTTCGGCCCTTCCGGTTGGACGTCGTGGTGTGCGTAGAGGAGCACGGTCGGGGACCCCGGCGGCCCCTCGACACGCCCCAAAACGGCGGGGTGCGCGCCGGGAACTTCTAGGATCCGCGACTCGAGTCCCGACGCCTCCAGGATCTCTCTTGTGAGCTCGGCCGACCGCCGGACGTTTTCCGGGTCGAAGCCCTTGAAGCTGACCGACGGGATGCGGACGAGGCGTTCGAGGTCGGCGCGAACCCCGGGGAACACGTCCGAAAATCTGGCTCGAGCCTGATCGAAGTTCGGCATTTCTCCTATGCGATGTTGCGGGCGACTTTCAGAATCTGCGGAACCGACGCGTTGCCGAATCGGGTTCGCTCGATGATCTCCTTGAGCAGACCTTTCGATCGCGCTCCCGACACTGCAACCCGAACAACGTAAAGCCCCGAGGTTCGAATGCCAACGTGCCGAACGGGACCGAAGCCAGGGGCAGCCACGAGATACGCCCAGTGAGTTGCGCGGCCGTGAGTGCGGCAGACCGCGGTTCCGGAAACCACGTAGTCGCTGGGGGAAAAGCGCCGCCCGGTCAGGTCTGGAGGCCGGTCGACCAGAACGCGACGAGTCGCCTGGTGACAGGCCTTGTTCTCATTGAGAGACGTGAGGGCCGGCCCGCGCGCGGCCAGGTAGTAGTAGTCGGACGGAATCCCGACCTTTCCCACGTCGACCCAGAAGACCTCCATCCCCCTGGCGGCGGTTCCTTGCTGCCACTCCTTGATCTTTGGCGCTGCGATGAAGCCTTCGCGCGGAAATCGACTGTCCGCGAGGGGGCGCGCTTCCCAGGAGTCCGGGACAGCCGCGTACACGCTGCCCGCCTGGACCCCTACAAGAGGAGACGGGGTCGAGCCGGACGGAAGGGGCTTGACGGAAAAACTGGGAACTGTTGAAGCGCTCTGGGGCGAAGCGCCCGTGCAGGCGGCAAGCAGGATAAGCAGAACCAGGGCCGCGAGTCGCGTACGCACGGGTTTCGAAAAGTTTACGCAGGAGCGCCAGTCCGTGCGAGCCCGCTCGCGCGGTTTCGACGGGCAGCCTAGAATCGCCCTAATCGAATAGCGCGTCTCGAGGTGGCTCGAGCGTGGGTGGCACCTCGCTCGGACCGAAGAGGGAAGCCGGTGCAAGTCCGGCACGGTCGCGCCACTGTGACTGGGGAGCGAACCCGAGAGATGCCACTGGGCTTCGGCGGCGGAGACGCCGAGGGGCCCGGGAAGGTTCGGGGAGCGCAGCCGCGTAAGCGGCCCAACCGGAAGTCAGGAGACCTGCCTCGAGATGGTTCGGCCGCGCTCTTCGCGCATGAGAGGAGGCCGTTTCGAGCGTCCAGCCTCCGGCGAGAGCCGGGGGCTTTCTTCGTTTCGGGCGGCCGCGGACCGAAAGGAGAGGACCGTGGCAACGACGGGTTCGACGGCTGGGCGGATGCAAAGTTCCTACCGCCCCGTTGCACTGCTGGTCGCCGCGATTGTCATCGGCGCGTGCGCTGGCGGGAACGAACGGAGACCGACCGGCTCGGAGGCTGGTCGCTCCGCTTTTCCCATCACCGTGAAGGACGACGAGGGAGCCTCGGTAACGCTGCGGCGCCCGCCGCAGCGCATCGTCACGTTCGGCCAGTCGGACACCGAGATCGTGTTCGCCCTGGGGCTCGGAAGCCGCCTGGTCGGAGTGTGCTGCGAGTTCGACAACTTCCCGCCCGCCGCCAGGAGGCTTCCACACGTAGCCGGGGCAGCGCAGAAACCCAACACGGAGAAGGTGATCTCGCTTCGTCCCGACTTGATGCTCAACGCGTTTCCGGGAGCGGATACGTGGTCGAAGCCACTTCGCGACGCGGGAATTCCCGTTTTCACGACGTTGGCGAGGGACTTTGACGACGCGGTACGGGACATCCTGACCATCGGGCGACTGCTGGGAGCGCTCCCGGCCGCGGCAAAACTGGCGGCAGGGATGCAGGCTGAGGCTCAGCAGATCCAGAGCCGTGCGGAGCAAGCGGGAGCCGTGTCGTGCTTCCTGGACCTGGGAGGCCTGTACACGGTCGCCCCCGGCGACTTCATCTACGACCTTCTCGAGCGCGCCGGGTGCGATCCCGTGACGTCAAGCGCCAAGACGCCCTTCCCACAGTGGTCGAAGGAACAGCTCGTACGTGACGACCCGGACGTCTACCTTTTCATGAGTGATTCCGGGACGTCCGTGGCGGGTCTGAAGAGCGATCCGGCGTTGAGCAAGCTGACAGCAGTGGCCAACAACCGAGTGGTTTCCGTGAACGCGGATGTGGTCAGCCGGCCCGGCCCGAGGCTGGCCCAAGGCGTCCGTGTTCTGGCCGTAGCGCTTCACGGCGAGGCGGCCGCCTGACGACTGTGCCTGCGCGAAGCCGGCGTCGATGGGTTCTTCCATTGTTGGTCGGGGTGCTGGGCGCGAGTGTCGTCGCCGGTGTGGCGGTGGGAACCGTTTCCATTTCCCCGCTTACATCGGTTCGTCTCTTCGCCTGGAAGCTCCATCTGGCTGGGCAACCGACCGGCGTCCCCGATTCAACACACGTCATCCTGTTCCAGCTTCGGCTTCCGCGGGTCCTGTTGGCCGGAATGGTCGGGGCGGGCCTCGCCGCGGCCGGAGCGCTGTTCCAGGCCTTGTTCCGGAACCCGATGGCCGATCCGGCGATCATCGGGGTGTCCTCCGGAGCCGCCATGGGGGCCATCGGCGCAATACTCGCCGGAGCCGGCACCGCGATCGGCGGCCTCGGTGTGCCCGTCTCTGCCTTCGCCGGAGCGCTGGCCACGGGGTTTCTCGTTTACCGTCTGGCCCGACTCGGTCCAACCATCCAGGTCGCGACACTGCTGCTCGCCGGAATCGCCGTGGCAGGAGTGATCTCTGCCGCGATGTCACTTGTGATGACGTTCTCCGGCGAACAGATCAGGACCATTTACCTCTGGTTGCTTGGCGGACTGAGCCAGGCGGGATGGCGACCTCTCCTGGCGGCGCTGCCGTTCGTCGTGACAGGAGCCGGTGTGGCCCTGTTCAGCGCCGGCGACTTGAACGTCACCGCGCTGGGAGAGGAACGGGCCGCCCAGCTCGGCGTGGAGGTCGAGCGGTTCAAGCGGCTCATGCTGGGCACGGGGGCGCTGCTCACCGCCGCGGCCGTATCCGTGGCGGGGGTCATTGGGTTCGTCGGGCTCATGACGCCGCACGTCCTGCGGCTGGTCGTGGGGGCAGACCATCGGCGGCTCCTTCCTGCCTCGCTTCTGGGAGGAGCGGCGTTCATGATCCTCGCGGATCTGGTGGCAAGGTCGGCCGTTCGGCCCGAGGAGGTCCCAGTCGGCGTCATCACGGCGCTCCTGGGAGGACCCTTCTTTCTCTATTTGCTCCGGAAGCAACGGAGGCTGGCCGGTGCACGGGGGTAGTCGCCGGTGAGGCGGCCTCAGTTGCAGGTTCCCAAGGAGCGTGAAGCTCTTTCGAGCGCGGGGTTGCGTCTGGATCGGGTGACCGTCGGATACGGCGAGCAGAATCCCGTGCTCAACGGCCTCGTCCTCGAGGCGCGTCCTGGAGAAGTCACCGGACTGATTGGACCGAACGGCGCCGGCAAGACCACCGTGTTCAGGGTTGCATCCAGAGCCCTGCGCCCGTGGAGCGGCGCCGTGCTGGTCGACGGGAAAGACCCCTATGCGTTGTCGGCGCGCCAGGCCGCTCGGATCGTCGCGGTGGTTCCGCAGGAGATCCCGTGGACGTTTTCGTATTCGGCGCTCGACATGGTGTTGATGGGCCGGGCGCCGTACCAGTCTCCGTGGGGTGGAAACAGTGCGGTCGACTGGGAGGCCGTTCGTAGAGCGATGACCGCCACCGGTGCAGCACATCTATCGGAACGCCCCTTCGAGGAACTCTCCGGCGGCGAGCGCCAGGCCGTCATCCTCGCTCAAGCGTTGGCACAGGACGCGCCGGTTCTACTGCTCGATGAGCCCACCACCCATCTGGACCTTCGGCACGTGATCGACATTCTGACGATCGTGCGAGCGATCGCCCGAAGCGAAGGAAAGACAGTCGTCGGGATCTTCCACGATTTGAACCTGGCGTCGGCGTATTGCGACCGGATCTACGCCCTCTTCGGTGGAAGCGTCGCCGCGGTAGGCCCGCCCGCCGAAGTCATCACGAAGGACACGCTTCGGGAACTCTTCGGAATCGATGCCGAGGTCGTTTCGAGTGGAACGTCCGGAAAGCCCGCCGTGGTGATTCAGCCCCCGCCGGACTGAGTCGACTCTTAGTCGACCAGTCCCTTCCGCAGTGCGATGGCGACGGCCTGCGCACGGTCGTTCGCGCCGAGCTTTTCGAAAATCCGCTCGAGATGGGTCTTCACGGTGTGTGGTGAGATCTGAAGGTCGTGAGCGACCTCCTTTGTAGTCGCCCCATAGGCGACCTTCTGAAGGATTTGCGACTCGCGACGCGACAGGGGTGTCTCGGGCCGCTGCTCGACGTACTGGACCTCCTCGATAAACGCGCGAGTGAGCGTGGGATGGATCACGGCTTTGCCTTCGAGGGCAAGCTTCGCCGCCTGGATCAGCTCTCCCGCGCTGACGTCCTTCAGGAGATACCCGGATACGCCGGCTCGAATGGCGTCCGCGATTGCCGCTCGGGACTCCTCGACCGTGAAAAGGATGACCTTTGTGTCAGGCGCGGCTTCGCGAATCTCCTTCGTGGCCTCGATGCCGCTCATCCCGGGCATCCGGACATCCATGAAGACCACGTGCGGCTGGAGCTGCTTAACGGCTTCGACGGCCTCGTCGCCACTCGCGGCCTCGCCCACAACCTCGACCTCTTTGGAGGATCCAAGGGCAGAACGGAGTCCTTGCCGAGTGACTGGGTGGTCATCAACGATGAGGATCTTCATCGGCGCCCTCACTTGTCAGGAGACCTCGCGGGCGGGTTCCACCTCGGCTCCGTTGAGGCGCCCGTACAATATCCCCCAAATGGGCGAATTCATGGATGCTGAAGAAAAAAATCAGGGCAAGCAAGCGGGCGTCACCGAACCGCTCGGTGAGGAGCAATCCAGCAGTGCGGCCGTTGATGCCGCAACTGGCAACGGCGAGGCCTCGTCCCTGAAAGAGCGGGTGCTCGAGGTCCTGAAGAATGTCCACGACCCCGAGCTCGGCGTGAACATCGTCGATCTCGGTTTGGTCTATGGGGTCGAGATCGAGGAGCGGACGGTTCACGTCACGTACACACTCACCACCATGGGCTGCCCCATCGGGCCGCTTATCGAGGCGGAGATGAAGCAGTTCCTGTCGGGTGTCGACGGAATCGATGAGGTGAACGCGGAGATGGTCCTAAGGCCGCCGTGGACGCCGGAAATGATGTCGGAGGAGGCCAAGGCCGCCCTCGGCTATTTCTGATTGCCGGCCCAATCGAGTTCTGACCGCCAGCGCGTATCAGTCGAGTTGCCCTGCTCCTGCCGCTTCCGCATAATCCGATGGATTCAGTAGGAATTACGGCAGAGCAGCGGAAAGGGGACCGCTCATGACGGACTACGCGAGGCCAGACGTCCTGGTCTAAACGGATTGGATCGAGCACCACCTCGACGACCCGAAGGTCCGCATCATTGAGGTGGACGAGGACACGACCGCGTTCGAAAAGGGTCACATTCCCGGCGCGATCGGCTGGAACTGGAACACCGATCTGCACGCCGAAGTGGGACGCGACTACATCGATCAGGAGGGTCTGACGGAGTTGTTGCGTCGCGCCGGCGTCAACGATGACACCACGGTGGTTCTCTACGGAGGCAACAACAACTGGTTCGCCGCATACGCATACTGGTTGCTTCGTTACTTGGGCTTCGGAAACGTGAAGCTTCTGAACGGCGGGCGGAAGAAGTGGGAGCTGGAAAGCCGGCAGCTCACAGAAGAGACGAAGACATACGAGCAGGGGAACGTCACGGTCAGCGGGCCAGTCGTCGGGGATTTCCGCGCTCTTCGGGACGAAGTCCTCGACAAGGTGACGGCCGGTGCCAGTGGGACGACGCTGGTCGATGTTCGCTCACCGGAGGAATTCCGCGGCGAGAAGCTCGCCCCGGACCACCTTCCTCAGGAGCAGGCCCAGGTTCCCGGGCACATCCCGGGCGCGGCCAACATCCCATGGGGGAAGGCCGCCAACGACGATGGGACGTTCAAGTCCGCGGATGAGCTGCGGGCGCTTTACGAGAGCGCGGGCGTGACCGGCGACAAGGAGGTCATCGCGTACTGCCGGATCGGAGAGCGCTCTTCGCACACGTGGTTCGCCCTGCATGAGCTTCTGGGATACGAGAACGTGAAGAACTACGACGGCAGCTGGACCGAATGGGGGAGCCTGGTCGGAGCCCCGGTCGAGAAGGGCTGAGGAATCCAATTCCGCCGACTGCCTGCGGTTTTGAATTCGACTGTCTAAGTCGGGTTCAACGCTGCGCCGTGTAGACTGGTTATTGCGATGGCCGTGACCCAGCAGGAACACCTCGACGAGCTCACCAAGGGCTACCGCTTCGGGTGGAAGGATCCCGACCACTCGGTTTTCAAGCCCAAGAGGGGCCTGAGCGAGCAGGTGGTCGAGGAGATCTCCGAGATGAAGTCCGAGCCGGACTGGATGCGAAAGTTCCGGCTGAAGGCTCTGAAGCATTTCCAGAAGCGGCCCATGCCCTGGTGGGGCGCGGACCTTTCCGATATCGACTTCGACAACATCTATTACTTCATCCGCTCGACTGAGAAACAGGCGAAGTCGTGGGAGGAACTCCCCGAGGACATCCGCGGTACCTGGGACAAGCTCGGCATCCCTGAGGCGGAGAAGAAATTCCTGGGCGGTGTCTCAGCCCAGTACGAGTCCGAGGTTGTCTACCACAAGATCAAGGACGAGCTGGACACGATGGGAGTGCTGTTCACCGACATGGACAGTGCTCTTCGGGAGCATCCCGACATCGTCAAGGAATACTTCGGAACGATCATTCCGCCGAACGACAACAAGTTCGCCGCGCTGAACTCGGCGGTGTGGTCCGGTGGATCGTTCATCTACGTCCCGCCGGGCGTGCACGTCGACATTCCGCTCCAGGCTTACTTCCGGATCAATGCGGAGAACATGGGCCAGTTCGAGCGGACGCTGATCATCGCCGACGAGGGTTCCTACGTTCACTACGTTGAAGGGTGCTCGGCACCGATCTACACGACCGACTCGCTGCACTCCGCGGTGGTGGAGATCATCGCCAAGCCGGGTGCCCGCGTTCGCTACACGACCATTCAGAACTGGTCGACCAACGTGTACAACCTGGTCACGAAGCGCGCCGCGGCCTATGAGGACGCCGTCATGGAGTGGGTGGACGGCAACATCGGCTCCAAGGTGACGATGAAGTACCCGTCGATCTATCTGCTGGGCAAGGGTGCTCGGGGCGAGGTTCTCTCGGTCGCCTATGCCGGTCCGGGGATGCACACCGATGCCGGCGGCAAGGCCATCCACGCCGCACCGCACACCTCTTCGGTGATCACGTCGAAGTCGGTGTCCAAGGGCGGCGGCCGTACCGGCTATCGCGGCCTGGTCCGCGTGGAGCCGGATGCGCATCATTCCAAGTCGATGGTTCGCTGCGACGCGCTGATTCTCGATGAGGAGTCCCGCTCCGATACGTACCCCTATGTGGAGGTCGAGGAAGAGACGGCCCATCTGGGACACGAGGCGACTGTTTCGCGGGTCGGCGAGGACCAGCTGTTCTACCTGATGAGCCGGGGCCTCTCCGAAGCCGAAGCGACGGCGATGGTGGTCAACGGCTTCATCGAGCCAATCACCCGCGAGCTCCCGATGGAATACGCAGTGGAGCTGAACCGTCTGATCGAACTGCAGATGGAAGGCGCAATCGGCTAGCTCGGGGCGCGGGCGACGAAGTCCCCGACAATTCGAACGTACTCCTCGGGACTCTGGCCCTGTGGGTTATGACCCGCTCCGTCGTACACGTACCGTTCGACGTGGGGAATGACCTCGGCGACACCATCGATGATCGCACCGAACCATTGAGGACTGTTGTCGCTCGTCGTCAAAAGAACCGGGCCGGAGAAGCGACGCAGAGCGTCGAAGTCGACCGAATACACGCCGGGATCGCGGTACTCCTCGGCGAACGTTTCCGCGTTCTCAATGAACGTTTGACGAATGAACCGGGGGAACCGCTCCCATGCTCCCGGGCCGAAGGCGACTCTCTCGACGAACACTCGGGCGGCTGCTTCGTGGTCGCCCTTCTCGATCATCTCCACCACAAGGCCCTCACCGGCGACCAACTGGTCCACGAGTTCTGCGTCGGCTCCGTCCCGGGACAACGCGCCGAGCAGTGGTGGCTCATGGCAAACAATGCTCCGAACGAAGTGCGGGCGCGCAGCCGCCACTTTGAGCCCGATCACGCCGCCGCGGGAGCTGCAGACCAGATGGATACCTCGAAGCCCGAGGTGCTCGGCAAGAGCGGCGATGTCGGCCGCATCGTCGTCGAGCGTTCCCGAAGCCGGCTCGCTCTCGCTGTGGCCCCGCCGGTCGTGCCGCACGACCCGAAACCGCTCAGCGAATGGTCGCGCGACCCGATCCCAGCTGTGGCGGTTCGTCCAGGAGCCATGCACGAGCACCAATGGCGTGCCGGACCCCTCGTCGTCGTA